>CALWRQ010000046.1 GCA_944383965.1 uncultured Lachnospiraceae bacterium | reverse complement strand
CCCTCCGCATTCCTTACTCCGCATTGCTGATGATGGGAATCTATGATCGCCTTTACGATGGACAAGCCGATTCCGCTTCCCCCGTAAGCTCTGGTACGCGCTTTGTCTACTTTATAAAATTTTGTCCACAATTTCGGAATATCATCCTCCGGAATGGGATTTCCCGTATTATATACGGTCACCAGGGCCAGGCCGCCCCTTTCTTCCGCCGTAATCCGGATTTCTTTTTCCCCATTCACATGATTCAGCGCATTGTTCAGGTAATTGGTGATTACTTCTTCTATTTTAAATTCATCGGCCGTCACCATCAGCGGCTCCTGCCGTTCAAATACGGTACGGACCTCTTTCTGGCGAATCAGGATACTGGCAGATTCCAGAATTCCCCTGATCACCTCCGTCAGGTCAAAATCTTCCATCACAGGAGCGTCATTTCCAAATTCAAGAGCTGTCAGATTCAGAAGCTGCTTGACCATACGGTTCATTTTCATAGCCTCATCCAGGATAACTCCGCAATAATAATTACGGCTTTCCTCATCCTCGCACATTCCTTCCGTCAGCCCTTCTGCATATCCCTGGATCAGGGCAATGGGGGTTTTCAGCTCATGGGATACATTTGCAATGAATTCCTTTCGCATTTCGTCGATCTGAATCTTCTCATTGATATCCTTCTGCAGCTGTTCATTCGCCTGCTTCAGTTCGGTAATCGTTTCTTTGAGCCTGTCGGACAGCGCATTCATATTGGTGCCGAGAATCCCGATCTCATCTTTCTGACGGCCTGTATACTTCACATCGAAATTCAGATCCATCATTTCCTGCGACTGTTTGGCCAGTTTCATAATGGGATTGGTGATCTCCCGTGTAGTCAGATAAATGACAATACATCCCAGCACCAAGGCGATGCTTCCTACCGTGAACAAGAACCGGTTCGAGATATTTACGCTCTCTGTTATGCTGGACAGCGGTGTGGACATAATAAACAGTGTGGTCTTGTCCGAGAAGAACCCCCATGCCTCCAGATCTTCCCCTCTCTTGACCGGGTTGTAGGTACGCTGGATAATATAGTTTTCATGCTCTCTTAACAGCTCCGGTTTGTCTCTGTACTGTCCCAGAACATATTCCATGACCTTGTTGGCAAGAAAGGTTTTGTCCCTGGCAGAAGAAACTGCCGTTCTTCCCGTAACGCTGTCCACCAGCACGATGGTGGTATTGTACTTCTCGCCGAAATCCCGGAGCAGCTTGGACAGGGCATCCGCGTCGCTTCCTTCTGTATACGGCTCCATTTCAGAAAGCGGATCCTCCTGAAGCATCAGGTCGATGCTGCGGTATCCGCTTTCCAGATTGGCTATTTTGTCCTGTATATAATAGTACTCCAGAATCCAGGTATTCGCCGCCCAGATCATCAGGAGTATGAGAGCTGTAAGACCGATAAACGTAAGGGTAAACCTTGTACGTATGGACTGTTTCATTCTCCTACCTCAAATTTGTATCCCATGCCCCAGATCGTTTTGATGTACTCGCCTTTTTCTCCCAGTTTGCTGCGCAGCTTTTTCACATGGGTGTCGATGGTCCTGGCATCTCCGAAATAATCGTAATTCCATACATTATTCAGAATCTTCTCTCTGGAAAGGGCAATCCCCTGATTATCAATAAAATAGCTGAGCAGTTCAAACTCCTTGTAGCTCAGATCGATGGGTTTGCCGTCAATGGTCACCTGGTGAGCCACCTTATCCACTACGATTCCTCCCACTTCGGACACATCCGCAGCAGCCGCGCCGGCACGCCTCAGGATCGCCTCTACTCTTGCCACCAGGATCTTGGGGCTGAAAGGCTTGGAAATATACTCATCCACTCCCAGATTAAAGCCCTGAAGCTCATCGCGCTCCTCTCCTCTGGCTGTCAGCATGATAATGGGCACCTGGGAATATTTTCGGATGGTTTTTACCACCTCCCAGCCATCCATTTTCGGCATCATCACATCAAGCAGAATAAGAGCAATGTCCTTCTGCTCAAAAAACACATCCACAGCTTCCTCTCCGTTCTCCGCCTCCAGAACGGCAAAGCCTTTTACAGAAAGAAAGTCTTTCACCAGTTTTCTCATTCTGGCTTCGTCATCTACCACTAATATCTTTAACTGCTCCATATTCCGGCCTCCTGTTCGTTCTATAAGGCATTTTACCAGATCTATTTCCGGATTTCCACGTTTTCACAGTAATTTCACATTCCGGCCGGAGACAGGAAAAGAGGAACTCAAACGAGCTCCTCTCCATATACTTTCCTGTAGATCTCCTGTTTATACTTTCTAAATTCTTCTTCTCCCACACGCTGTCCATAGGACACGATCCAGAGGGGAATCCGCGAAGCTCCCGGCTGCAGCGGAGGCTGTTCATAGAAAAACGGATTGACAGCAAATCCCAGCCTTTCATAAAACGCAGCCCGTCTGACCGTATCCGGTTTTTTTTCCGTTACCGGCTCAATTTCCAGAAACAGAGGAAGTCCGGCTTTCTCCGCTTCCTGAATGCATTCTTCCACCAGCATTCTTCCCAGACCGCCCCCTCTGCAGTCCGGAGACGTGGCCAGATGCTCTAAAAAATAACAGCTTTCCAGCTTCCAGCAGCTTAAGAACGCAGCAATCCTGCCTTCCTTCCGAGCCACTCTTACTTCCACCTCAGGTTTTTCCCATATCCGTTTCTGATCCGCTTCCCTTCTCCTCTCTTCCTCAGGAAACGACACCTCATAAATCTCATACAGCTCGCGAAACCCCGCATTTCGGTCATTCAGCAGCATTTTCCCTTCCTTTCTGATTGCTGAGGGCTTTCCGATCCTCTGATTTCTCAGCAATCCCCTGTACTCTCATTTTGTCCTGCCTGACGGGAAGCTGAGAAAGTCCATCCGCACAGGCTTCGATATAAAAGGCTTCAAATTCTTCTCCGGAGCATGGTTCCGCAAACAGGTATCCCTGAAACAGCGTAGGATGAAGTTCCTCCAGCACAGCCAGCTCTTCCGCAGTCTCCACTCCTTCACAGCATACGCGAAACGGACACATGGAGGCCAGTTCGATGATATTGCTCAAAAGGCGGTAGTTATAAGCGCTGTTCTGAATTTCCCGAACAAAGCATCGGTCGATTTTCAGTTCGTTTATGGCCATCTCTTTCAGGCAGCTCAGGCTGGAATAACCTGTTCCGAAATCGTCCACTGCGATCTCTATTCCTCTCTGCTGCCAGCCGAGAAACAGTCTGTTCAGATACAGATAATCGGTCAGCTTCATGCTTTCTGTTATTTCCAGGGTCAGCGCACTTCCCGGCACCCCGCTCCGACAGACTCTGTCAAGTACGTCTTCTTCCACTGAATCCTGTTCCAGCTGAACGTCGGATACATTTACGCTGATATGAAAATCCGGAATTTTTTCCCTCCACTTCCGGCAGGCTCTGAGCGCCTCTTCCAGAACCCACAGCCCCACTTTGCAGATCAGCCCGCTTTGTTCCAGGACCGGAATCAATTCCACGGGGGAAACATCCCCTCTTCTGGGAGAACGGTAACGCAGCAGTGCCTCTGCTCCGTAAATCTCATACGTTCCTGACCGGACCTGAGCCTGGTAATATACCTCAAATCCTTCAAAACCGGCTTCAATGCTCCGGATCAGATCTTCTTTCAGCTCCAAAGCCTTCAGCTTCTCTTCATACATTTCCACAGAAAAAAACGTAAGTCTGTTTTTCCCGTGAATCTTCGAATAGTCCAGGGCCATTTCTCCGTACTGGAGAAAGGTCCCTTCATCTTCCGCCGGATAGATCCTGTACGGCACACAACCGCCTGAGACCGTGCATTGCCCTGTCAGACGCCTCTGTACCTTCTTAAAAAGCATTTCTGCCTCTTCTCCGGGCAGCATTTCCACATTCGCCGCAAAGCAGTCTCCGTTAATTCGAAAAACCTTCCTTCTGCACAGTTCGTCTTTCATCACCCTGGAAACATCGTTGAGCACGGCATCACCAAAGCTCCGTCCTTTCCGCAGATTGATGGCTTTTAAATTATCCACTCCGAATATCAGCAGGCATCCGTCTTTTCCTACTTCCATGAATTTTTTAATCTCTTTTTTCAGTTCACTGCTGCCGCATGCACCGGCATGGACGGGCCTGTCTCCGCTGGAAAGCTGCCCCAGAACGTAAAGCGGACTTCCGTCCTCTCCGTAATATGCCCTGCCTTTGCTGTTGATCCAGTGATTCTGACCTCTGCTGTTTTTGACTCTGTAATTCAAATTGTAGGAGCAGGTTTTTCTGCTGATCAAGCTTTCCATTACCTTTTCCAGACGGTAAATATCCCGGGGATCCACCCCTTTTCTCCATTCCGCCAGAGTGCATCCCGTATTTTTTACAGAAAACAGATCATCCGCCATCCCTATATTTTCAGAAAACCGGATCCGGTCCGTAGAAAATTCATAGAAGAGATAATACTCTCCGGTACTTTTGCCGAATATGTTAAGTGCTTCCGTAATACCGCTGATCTGGATCCTGTAATTTCCCTTCATCTTTTCTCTCCACCGTGCAGTCATTTCTCGCCGTTTTTTCTGAACGGCAGATTTTCTGTTTCACATCGCCTCCATTCTATCACTGCTTTTAAAATAAATCCATGTTTTTTTCTGTTTTTTGTAACACCTGAGGGTTGTGAGGACAGCTGTCAGAAATTATCTGCCGTCATTTTCCCGTTTTCTCTCTTCCTGCTCCTTCCCTCTTCTCCAAAGCCAGAACATCAGAAATCCGGCCAGTACCTTTGCCTGCGTATCATCATGGATGCAGCGCCTGGGATTGCTCACTCCCACGAAGCCTGCAATGCCTTTCCTGCTGCAGACAGGAGCCGCAATCAGGCAGTGAATGTTCCTTTCTTTCAGAAACTCCCATTCTTCCGGATAGTCCTGTCTGATTCCGTCCACATTCAGAACAGTGACCGAATCTCCCTTCTGGAACTTCTCTCCCCAGCGAAGGACCATGTTCTCCGGAACTCCCTGCCTCCATTCTTTCTGCACCTCACCTTCCCGTGCGCACCACTCAAAGGTGCTGTCCCAGTGCTTCCTTTCTTCTCCATCCGGTTCAAACAGAAAAACCTGATCTGCCTGATAAAAGTCTCCCACGCAGGCCAGGACCCGCACAATGGCTTCACGACAGTTCTCGCAGTCTGTCAGAGCCTTCATATACCCCGGGATCTTTTCTGCAAAGATCAGCCTTTCGCCCGCCGATTGGCTGATATATTCCTTTCCCGTAATGTCCATAGCCACTTCCAGCCTGACCTTTTTCCCCCGGTAATAAGCCAGCTTTCCTTTGATCAGAAAGTAGCAGCCGCAGTACTCATTTTTATTTTCCCAAATGTAAAAAGAATCCTGGCGAAGGTGGGCGTCGCTGCAGAATGAACAGGGAGCATCTTTCCCATGAATCACCTTATAGCACGTTTTTCCTCTGTAGTCTTTCACACCGAACATTTTCTGTCCCGGAGGATTCATATAGTAAAGTTCGTATGTTTCCACATCGCTCAGATAGAAAATATTGTTTTCCGCATTTAAAATCATACGGCTGATTTCGTTTTCTATCTCTCTCCGGTCGCTCCAGCTTCCCTCTTTTCTGCCGGTTTTCTCCCGCTTTCTGTACATTGCCGTGCATGACGCAAGATATCTGCCTTCAAATTCTTTTTTCGTGCAGGGTCTGGCGAACAGATACCCCTGATAAAGAGCCGGGTGCAGCTCTTCCAGAACATCCAGTTCTTTCTCCTTTTCAATCCCCTCACAGCAGACACTGAGCCGGCTGCTTTCCGCCAGCTCGATGATGTTATGAAGCAGGCGGTAATTATAAGCGCTGTTCTGGATCCCGCTTACAAAGCAGCGGTCGATTTTGAGCTCGTCCACCGCCATTTCTTTCAGACAGCTTAAGCTGGAGTATCCGGTCCCGAAGTCATCCACCGCAATCCGGATGCCGTACTGTTTCCATTTACGGAACAGGCGGTTCAGATGGGGATAATCGCACAGCTGCATGCTCTCCGTCACCTCAAGGGTGACTGCTCCTCCCGGCACTCCGCTCCTGCGTACACATTCCAGAACATCCTCTTCGATGGACTCCTGCTCCAGCTGTCCGTAAGAAATATTCACGCTCATATGGAATTCCGGAATTTTTCTTCTCCACTCTCTGCAGGTCTTCAGCGCTTCCTGCAGCACCCACAGTCCTACCCGGCAGATCATCCCGCTCTGTTCCAGCACCGGTATAAACTCAGCAGGTGAAATGTTTCCTCTGCCCGGGGAACGGTATCGCAGCAGGGCCTCTGCCCCGTACAGCTCATAGGTCTCGGAACGGACCTGCGCCTGGTAATATACCTCAAATCCCTCGAAGTCTGCCTCTATGCTTTTTTTCAGGATCTCCTGAAGCTCCGCTTTTCTGAGTTTTTCTTCATACATCTCCTGCGAGAAAAAGGTAAGGATGTTTTTTCCGTTGGTCTTCGAATAATCCAGCGCCGTTTCCCCATACTGAAAAAACATTCCTGCATCTGCAACCGGATACGTCTGATAGGCCACACAGCCCCCGGAAACGGTGCACTGTCCCTTCATCCGCTTCTGTACCCGTTCAAACAGGGCCTCTACCCTTTTTCCCTCCAGAGAAACATTCACCGCAAAACAGTCCCCGTTGATCCGGAACAATGTATGATCCCCTTCCAGTTCATCATTGAGCACATACGCCAGATCCGTCAGAACTTCATCGCCAAAATCCCTTCCCCGGTGCAGATTGATGGATTTCAGGTCGTCTATGCCGATAATCATCAGATATCCGGCAATTCCGTTCTCCAGAATTTCGCTGATTTCCCTTTTCAGTTCCTGAATATTGAATACCTCTGCAGGTTTCCGTATACTGCTGCAGGATAAGCGGCCGAGGACATAGACAAGACTTCCGTCCGCCCCGCAGTATGCTCTTCCTCTGCTGTTGATCCAGTGGCACTTCCCTTTCTTCCCTTTCACACGGTAATTAAAATTATAGGAAGATATTTTTCGGCTGGTCAGTTCCTCCGTGATCTTCTTCAGGCGGCAGATATCCCGCTCATCTACCTCCTCTCTCCATTCTTTCAGCGTACAGCAGCCTTCCTCAAGAAACACCTCCTTGGGCATACCGGTATTGCCGGAAAAGAACACCCGGTCAGCAGAAAAGTCATACAGCCAGTAGGTATCTCCCGTGCTCTGTCCAAGCACATCAAGGGTCTCTTTAATTCGGTCAAAAGGAATGATTGAATAATCTTTCATATCGTTTTCTCCACCGTGTAATAAATAAGAACAGTTTACAGGATCTGATACTTTTTGACAAGCAGTCAAAAAAATATTAAAAAAAACGTAAAAAGCCATCCGGGGGCAGAACCATCGTTCTGTCCTCGAATGGCTTTATTGTCATATCCTGCGGATCAGTCCTGGGAATTCTCTTCCGGGCAGATTTCAATCCCCAGCTCCTTCAGCTGTTTTTCGTCCACCGGAGACGGAGCTTCTGTCATCAGGCAGGAGGCATCCTTTACCTTCGGGAATGCGATCACATCACGGATGCTGTCTGCTCCCACCATAAGCATAACCATACGGTCCAGGCCGTAAGCCAGACCGGCATGAGGGGGAACGCCGTATTTGAAGGCCTCCAGCAGGAATCCGAACTGCTCCTGAGCCCGTTCCTTGGTAAAGCCCAGCACTTCGAACATCTTCTCCTGGATATCCGACTGATGGATACGGACAGAACCGCCTCCCATTTCCGTACCGTTCAGGACGATATCATAAGCCTTCGCCCGGACTGCGCCCGGATCGGTATCAATGAGATCCAAATCCTCCTCCATGGGCATGGTAAAGGGATGATGCATGGCCACAAACCGGTTCTCCTCCTCAGAGTACTCCAGTAACGGGAACTCGGTCACCCACAGGAACCTGAAATCATCCTTCTTCAGCAGATCCAGCTGTCTGGCCAGTTCCAGACGGAGTGCGCCCAGTACGTCAAATACGACTTTATTCTTATCCGCCGCAAAAAGAAGCAGATCGCCCGGCTTTCCGTCCATAGCCTCCACCAGGGCTTTCAGCTCATCCTCCGTCATGAATTTTGCGAACGAAGACTTATAGCTGCCGTCCTCCTGAACAGCCAGGTAGGCCAGTCCTTTGGCGCCATAGCCCTTGGCAAACTCCACCAGTGCATCGATCTTCTTTCTGGGCATATGTGCCTGTCCTTCGGCGTTGATTCCGCGGACAGATCCGCCGTTCTCCAAAGCTCCCTTGAACACGGCAAATTCCGTATTTCTTACCGTATCAGATACGTCATGAAGCTCCATGCCGAAACGAAGATCCGGCTTGTCGGATCCGAACCGCTCCATGGCTTCCTTCCAGGTCATCCTCTGGATAGGAAGCTGCAGATCATAGCCGCAGATCTCCTTGAACAGCTTTTTCAACAGTCTCTCGTTCACATCCAGCACATCGTCCACATCCACGAAAGACAGCTCCATATCAATCTGGGTAAATTCCGGCTGTCTGTCTGCTCTCAGATCCTCGTCCCGATAACATCTGGCCAGCTGGAAGTAACGGTCATAACCGGAGCACATCAGAAGCTGCTTGAACAGCTGAGGAGACTGGGGAAGAGCATAAAAAGAGCCCGGATGCACGCGGCTGGGCACCAGATAGTCTCTGGCTCCTTCCGGAGTGCTTTTGATCAGAGTCGGGGTTTCGATCTCCAGAAAGCCCTCCTCAGCCAGAAATGCTCTGGTCAGAGTGGCCACCCGGCTTCTCACCATAAGGTTCTTCTGAATATCCGGTCTTCTCAGATCCAGGAAACGGTATTTCAGACGCAGCTCCTCCTTGGTCTTGCTGTTTTCCTCAATCGGAAAAGGCGGAGTCTCGGACTCGGAAAGCACCCGGAGAGATTCTGCCCGCACCTCGATGGCGCCTGTAGCCAGATTCTCATTCACCGCACCGGAACGGGCTTCCACCCGGCCTTCCACCGCAATCACAAATTCGCTTCTCAGCTTCATTGCCTTGGCAAAGTACTCGCTTCCGCAGTCTCCTTCCTCAAAAATGATCTGAAGAATGCCGGAACGGTCTCTCAGATCCACGAAAATGATGCCGCCTTTGTTCCGCTGTTTCTGCACCCATCCCATCACCGTCACATGTTCGCCGATGTTTCCGGTGCCAAGCTCTGCACATCTATGGGTCCTTTTCAGACCCTTCATTGATTCTGCCATTGTTTCTCCCTTCCGACCGCTTATCTCTTCAGCGCGTCCCTGTAGAATTCTTTAAATTCCGTATAGCCCTCCTTCTGGAGCTGCTCTTTCTGGAATTTTTTGTTTTTGTTCATCTGAGCCACCAGCACCTGGCCTCCTGCCTGGCGCTCCGCGGCTGCTTCCTTCATGATCTCCGCCAGGCGGGCCGGATCAGTACCCTTTTCAAACAGGTAGGCCGTTCTGGCTGAAGAAGCCGGAACCGTAAATCCGGAATCCATGAGAATGGTCACAATCCGCTCAAATCCGATGGAAAATCCACAGGCCGGGGTCTCCATTCCCGTAAATCTTCCGATCATCTTATCATAACGGCCGCCGCCGGCTACAGAGCCGCCGAAGCCTTCCATAGACACTTCAAAAATGGTTCCCGTATAGTAGCCCATGCCGCGCACCAGTGTGGGATCAAATACCAGCTGGAAATCGGCAGTCGCCACTTCCGACACCGTATCCATAATGCCTGCCAGGTTTTCGGCCCTTCCTTCCGGAAGAAAGTCTGCCAGTACCGTCCCCAGCGCCCGGACTGCCTGTGCATCCGAGCCTGCCTGTGCCAGCAGCCCGCTGTACTTTTCCACTGCTTCACGGCTGTAACCGCATTCCTCCAGCTCTTTTTCCACGCCATCCAGGCCGATCTTGTCCATCTTATCCAGGGTAATGAATACCTGCTCCGTGGACTCCTCGGGGAATCCGGCATAAGCAGCCATTGCTCTCAGGATCTCCCGGTCATTGATACGGACAGAAAATTTTTTCCCCGGACAGATTCTGCCCAGAGCCGTCGTGGTAGCAGTGATCAGCTCGATCTCCGCCAGGCTGGTGGAATCTCCCAGAATGTCGATGTCACACTGGACAAACTGGCGGAATCTGCCCTTCTGGGGGCGGTCCGCCCTCCAGACGCTGCCTACCTGAAGCGCCTTGAACGGCGACGGCAGACTGGCCGCATTGTTTGCATAATATCTGGATAAAGGAAGAGTCAGGTCGTAGCGAAGACCGCTGTCGGTCAGGTCTCCCTCTTCCTTTGCCTCCTCCAGCTTTAATTTTTCCCCTCGTTTCAGGATCTTGAAGATCAGTTTTTCATTATCTCCGCCCTGTTTGCTGGTCAGATTTTCAATATGCTCCACACAGGGAGTCTCAATGGAGGAGAATCCAAAACTTCTGTAAGTCTCCTTGATCTGATTCAGCACGTAATCACGGATCTGCATCTCCGCTGGCAGAATATCCTTCATACCGGTAACCGGCTTTTTTTTCAGTGCCATGATTATTCTCCATTTCTCTGTTCAGTCTGTTTTTTTCGCATCAGCAGCCTGCATGCTCTCAATCTCTTTTATTTTACATTGAATGACCATTTTTGCAAGTATTTTCTTCCGAGAGCAGAGCATCCTTCCGTTCGATCATCTCGTCAATCCTGCTGATGTACTGCTCCACGTCCTTTACATTCTCCGTCCGCTCTCTCCTGTGTTCTTCCGGAAATACCACTTTTGTGGTCGTCCCCGCTCCGCAGGCCGCAATGGTCTGCATTTCCTCCATGATCAGGATATTATAGATACAGGCTTTTCCCGGCCGGGCGTATCCCACGTTTTCAAAATTTCCCGCCATGTTTTTCTGGCGGTAAAGATAATACGGTTCCATCCCCATTTCCCTGGCGCACCGGGCCGTCTGCTCGATCATTTCCTGAGTGTTTACCATCCCCAGTCCCACATACTGATCCCACTCCAGCTTCAGCCTGGCCGCCCGCTTCAGCGCCAGAGAATGGACCGTCAGACTGTCGGGAGACAGTTCCCTGATCTCTTCCAGAGTATGGGCCACATCCTCCATGGTTTCCCCGGGAAGTCCGATGATCAGGTCCATATTGATATTGTCAAATCCCATTTCTCTGGCCAGACGGAATTTTTCTTTTACCATCTCCACAGTATGACGGCGCCCGATCAGGTCCAGAGTCTTCTGGTTCATGGTCTGAGGATTGATGGAAATCCGCGTTACTCCCCGTTCCTTCAGAACCTTCAGCTTTTCTTCCGTAATGCTGTCAGGACGCCCCGCTTCCACCGTAAATTCCAGTGCTTCGGACAGGTCAAACAGCTCCCGGACCTTTCCGATCAGGCGGTCCAGATGCTCCGCAGACAGGGCTGTGGGAGTTCCCCCTCCGAAATATACCGTATCCAGTTTTTTGCCCTTCATCCGCTCTGCCGTATATTCCAGCTCCTTAAAAAGAGCAGCCAGATATTCATCCATCCGCTTCTCCCATTTGCCGATGGGATAGGAGGTAAAAGAGCAGTACAGACAGGTGGTTGGGCAGAACGGAATGCCTACATACAGGCTGTAGCCGTCCTCGTAGGAAATCCGAGAGAGCAGTTCCCGCTCTCTCTCTGCGATCTCCACGCTCAGACCGATCTTTTCCTCACTGGCAAAGTAAGTCTTTCTCATAAATTCCCGGATCTGTTCCGGCTCCCAGCCTTCTTCCAGCTTGGTCAGCGGAATCTTTGTGGGGCGTATCCCTGTGAGCGTACCCCAGGGCATCTGTCTTCCTGTCCTTTTCTCCAGCAGGCGGTACAGATTCTGCTTGATCCGGTTCTTCGTCTCCAGCCGGTCTCCGCCCGGAACGGGAAACCATACCTCGTCTCCATCCAGATCCAGGCGGTAGCCTTCCCCGTCCGGCCTTCCTTTCACATAAAATTCTGCTTCTTCCGACTCCCGGTGGACAAATTTCTCCCCCGGATAAAACGCCATGAGAAGCTCTCTGATATCCTGTTCAAATCCATTGTCTTCCAGCAATATTCCTATCATTTTCTATCTCCTGTACATCGCTACCGGATTATACGCTTTTTCATGACCGATGGTGGTAGGGTCCCCATGTCCCGGATATACCATAATCTCCTCCGGAAGGGAAAACAGCACCCGGGAAATGGAGTCGACAATCTCTTTTATGCTTCCTGTAGGAAAGTCCGTTCTTCCCAGGGACTCTTCAAATAACGTATCTCCTGAAATCAGAACCTTTTCCCTTTCATCCAGATAGCAGACCGATCCTTTCGTATGGCCGGGCGTTGCCAGCACTTTCAGCCGGAAACCGGCCAGTTCCAGCTCCTCCCCGTCCTTTACTTCCCGGTCTGCCCGAAGCCCCACGCTGCCCAGTCCCAGGGCGGCAGAAAGATTCAGGGACGGATCCGCCAGAAGTTCTCTCTCCCTCTCGCCGGCCAGCACCGGTATCCCATATTTTTTTCTCAGATCCTCCGCCGCCAGAATATGATCCCCGTGTCCGTGTGTCAGAAGAATGGCCTCCGGTTTCACCCCTAGTCCGGTACAGGCCCTTTCAATCGTCTCGCTCTGATCTGCGGGATCCACCAGAAACCCCCGCTTGGTCTCATCGTCATAAATCAGGTAGCAATTGGTCTGGACCGGTCCCAGTACCATGGTTTTGATTCTCATTTCTGCCATATTCGCATTCCTGCCTTTCCCTCCCGTTCCTTCGGGAGCCTTTTGTTCTCAGACAGACGGAGAGGAGGTGCCGCAATCCTTCCTCGCAGCATCTCCTCTCCGCCCGGAACGGCCGGCCTTCAGCCTGCCGTCCTCTCTATATCCAGTATCCCGTCGATCATCCGCAGTTTATCTACCAGACGGTTCAGTTCCTCGACTCCGTGAATATCGAAGGTAACGGTGATCGTTGCCGTGCCCTGCTTGCTGGTCCGTGCATTCATGGACGTAATGTCGATCTGCCGCTCGGTAAATACCTTGGAAATATCCACAAACATTCCGATCCGGTTGTTGGCGTAGATCTGGATCTCAGTGGCATACCGCTCTCCGCCGGAATCATTCTCGTCCTGCTGCCATTCGGCGTCGATCAGTCTGGCCTTTTCATCCTCCGGAAGGTTGATGATGTTGATGCAGTCGGTTCTGTGAATGGTCACTCCTCTTCCTCTGGTAATGAAGCCCACGATCTCATCTCCCGGCACCGGGCTGCAGCATCTGGACAGGCGGACCGCCACATCATGGATTCCCTTTACCACAATGCCGCTCTTGGACTTCTTGGAAACAGGCACCTTGTTGTTGTCACCGATCTCATTGAGGATCGCGTCATCGGTCACATTCAGAGTCTTTTTCTTTTTGTTCTCCTCAACCATCCGGTTGACCACCTGGCTCTCCTTCAGTCCTCCATGACCGATGGAAGCCAGAACTGCGTCCCAGTCGCGGTAAGCATACCGGCGCATCACCTTTTCCATGTATTCCGGCTTATTGATCTCCGCCCAGTTAATGCCCTTGGTCTTGCAGTACTGAGCAATCAGTTCCTTGCCCCGGTTAATATTATCTTCCTTCAGTTCGGATTTGAACCACTGGTTGATCTTGTTCTTTGCCTGGGTGCTCTTTACAATGGACAGCCAGTCCCTGCTGGGCCCCTTGGAATTCTGGGAGGTAATGATCTCCAGACGGTCACCGTTCTGGATCACATAGTCAATGGGCACCAGCTTTCCGTTTACCTTGGCTCCCACCATCTTATTTCCTACCGCACTGTGAATGGCATAGGCAAAATCAATGGGAGTGGAACCGCTGGGCAGGTTCTTCACATCTCCGGAAGGTGTGAAACAGTATACACTGTCCGCAAACAGGTCCAGATCGCTCTTTAACAGGCTTAAGAACTCCTTGTTGTCCGACATGTCCTTCTGCCACTCCAGGATCTGACGGAGCCAGCTCAGTTTCTCCTCTTCCCTTCCTGCTGCTGCCTGTCCGCTGCCTCCCTCTTTATATTTCCAGTGAGCTGCAATTCCGTATTCTGCCGTACGGTGCATCTCATAGGTCCTGATCTGGATCTCAAAAGGACGGCCGCTGCTGCCGATCAGCGTGGTATGAAGGGACTGGTACATATTGGGCTTGGGCATGGCGATGTAATCCTTGAACCGCCCGGGAATGGGCTTGTACAGCTCATGAATCACTCCCAGCGCTCCGTAACAGTCCTTCACCGTATCCACAATGATTCGGACCGCAAACAGGTCATAGATCTGATCCAGAGTCTTTCCCTGATTCACCATTTTCTTATAAATGCTGAAGAAATGCTTCACCCTGCCGTCTACCTTGGCCTCGATGCCGGCATTCTTCATATGATCGCTTACCTCGTCCACGATCTTTTTCACGAATGCCTCTCTGGAATCTTTCTTCAGGGAGATCTTCTCTGCCAGATCGTAGTATACGTCCGGCTCCAGATATTTTAAAGCCAGATCGTCCAGCTCCACCTTGATCTTGGAAATGCCCAGACGGTGGGCGATAGGAGAATAGATCTCCAGGGTCTCCCTGGCCTTTTCCTTCTGCTTCTCCGGCTTCATATACTGAAGGGTACGCATATTGTGCAGACGGTCTGCCAGCTTGATCATGATCACCCGGATATCCTTTGCCATGGCCAGGAACATCTTCCGCAGATTCTCTGCCTGAACCTCCACCTTGTCAGCAGACAGGGACAGCTGGGTCAGCTTGGTGACGCCGTCCACCAGAAGGGCCACCTCACCGCCGAACTCCCTGGACAGTTCATCCAGAGTCATCACCGTATCCTCCACCACGTCATGGAGAATCGCCGCGACAAGGGTCTCCTTGTCCATCTCCAGATCCGCCAGGATAATCGCCACGCAAAGGGGGTGAATGATATAGGGTTCCCCCGATTTTCGTTTCTGATCCTTATGAGCCTCTGCAGCGATCTGATACGCCTTTTCCACCATGCTGATATCGTCAGACGGGTGGTACTTGCGGATGCTTTTTATTAAATCCTCGTACAGGACGTCCGGGCTGGTAAAGTCAGCCGGGGCTTCCAGTTCCGTATCTAGCTTGGTCGGTATATGATTCACTGACATAAAAACTCCGCCTTTTCCAATGGTATTTGTATTCCTTCATTATAGAGACTATTTTCTCAAATTGCAAGTACCTGCGGGCCGGAGAACGCCCGCACGCCCTGATTTTATGCGGTTTTTACCTTTCCAGAATGACCTGACAGGTTCTTTCAATATCCTCATCGCTGTGAGCGGCCGATACGAACATGGCCTCATACTGAGAAGGCGCCACATAGATTCCCCCCTCCAGCATATGGCCGAAGTAGGCGGCATAAGCCTGAAGATCCGAAGAGGTTGCGCTGTCATAATCTCCCACATGCCGGTCGGTAAAGAAGGCACACAGAAGGGAACCGACCCGGTTGACCGTTACGGGAATTCCTGTGATCTCTCCCCGTTTTTCCAGGGCGGCAGCGATCTTCGCCGCTTTTTCATCGATCTCTCTGTAATATTCCGGATGGGCCTTCAGAATCTTCAGCGTTTCGATACCGGCTGTGGTGGCAATGGGATTGCCGGAAAGCGTACCCGCCTGATAGACCGGTCCTACAGGGGAAACCATATCCATGATTTCCTTTCGTCCGCCGTAGGCTGCCATAGGCATGCCTCCGCCCACAATCTTTCCCATAGTCGTCATATCCGGATGAATACCGAAATATTCCTGTGCTCCTCCGTATCCTAAGCGGAAGCCGGTGATGACCTCATCAAAGATCAGAAGGGCGCCGTATTCTTTTGTGATCTCCCGGAGGAATTTTAAAAAGCCGTTTTCCGGAAGAACCACACCCATATTGGCAGCAACCGGCTCCACGATAATGGCAGCAACCTTCTCTCCGTACTTTTCCATCAGCTCCTGCACGGATTCTTTATCATTATAGAGCGCAACCAGGGTATTTTCCGTATAGGAGGCCGGTACCCCGCTGCTGTCCGGCACAGCGGTGGTAAGAGCGGCTGATCCGGCCTTTACCAGCAGGCCGTCGGAATGGCCGTGATAGTTGCCTTTGAATTTGATGATATAATCCCTTCCCGTATATCCTCTGGCGGTACGGATGGCGCTCATGACTGCTTCCGTGCCGGAGCTGACCAGACGGACCTTTTCCACAGAAGGCATTGCCTCACAGATCATCTCCGCCAGGATCAGCTCATTTTCCGTAGGTGCTCCGTAGGTCAGTCCTCTGGAGCAGGCTTCCTGTACGGCACGGATCACCTGTGGGTGGGCATGGCCCAGAATCCCCGGTCCCCAGGAGCATACGTAGTCAATAAACGTATTTCCGTCCACGTCCGTGATTCTGCTTCCTGCCGCATGATGGATGAACAGGGGCGTGCGTCCCACGGACCGGAAGGCCCGCACCGGGCTGTTCACGCCTCCCGGTATTTTTTCCAGTGATTTTTCAAAAAGTTCCTTTGATCTTTTCGTATTCATCTGCTTTGTCCTCGATTCTGCTCAATTCTTTTCTCTGTATACCTGATACAGAAGAGCGTTGCATATGGCGGCAGCAATATTGCTGCCGCCTTTTCTTCCTCTGGCCACGATATGGGGAACCTTCGTCTGAAGGATCAGCTCCTTGGACTCCGTCACATTCACAAAGCCCACCGGCACGCCGATGATCAGCTCCGGAAAAAAGCTTCCCTGATCAATCAGCTCCCGCAGCCGGATGAGAGCTGTGGGAGCATTTCCCACCGCTACGATCACCGGCCGTCCGAGAGCTGCCGCCCGGTCCATGCACACCGCAGACCTGGTAAGGCCTCTGGCTGCCGCCTCCTGCGCCACATCTTCCCGGGAAATAAAGGAATATACATCCACTCCCAGAGCTGCCGCAGATTTTTTATTGATTCCGGCGGCTGCCATAGACGTGTCTGTGACGATGGCAACTCCTTCTGCCAGAGCTGCCTTTCCCTTTTCCACCGCCCCCGGTGAAAACACCAGATTTTCTGCATAATCAAAATCTGCTGACGTATGGATGCACCGTTTCACCACCAGAAGTTCTTCCGGCGTCCACGCTAACGCCCGCTCTCCCAGCTCCCGGCTGATGATCTCCATACTTTTTTCCTCTATCTCCCTCGGTTTCAATGCTTCTGTCTCCTCTCCGCCGTCAAAAATCATACTCCCTTTTCCAGGATCTCATAGACCTTTTTCATATCCAGAGATTCCCTCACCAGCGCTGCCAGCTTGTCATACTGCTCTTCTTTATACTGCTTCCAGTCATGGCTTGGCTGGATCTGCTGCTTGGGCTCTGTCTCCGCCCGTTTTCTTGCCTCCACCTGAGCCACAAAGCGCTCCGCCATGCCCGGCGCGTCAAAAAATCCGTGAAGATAGGTGCCGATCACCGTTCCCGTGCTGTTTCCTAAGCCCAGCACCGGATGGCCGTCTTCCTGCTTATACATGATCTCTCTGCAGTCTCCCAGATTTCTGGTCACTCCCATGTGGATCTCATAGCCTTCCGGCTCCATGTCTCCAAGCATTTCCCAGCCCGGTACCTGACCGGCCATCTTTCCCTTTGCCTGATGACGGACCTTTTCTCTGGAAAAAACGGTTTTCGCATCCAGCAGTCCCAGACCGTCCATCGTTCCCTTGTTCTCCACTCCGTAAGGATCACTGAGACGCTTTCCCAGCATCTGAAAGCCGCCGCAGATTCCTACCACGGGAATATCCACCTTGGACAGCTCCCGGACCTTGTCTGCCAGGCCGTTCTCCTTCATCCATTTCAGATCGGACATGGTATTTTTCGTTCCGGGAATGATAAGCACGTCAGGAAGACCTACTTCATCCGGCGTCTCCGCATAGCGGACCGAAACTCCTTCCAGACGTTCCAGTACGTCAAAATCCGTAAAATTGGAAAGATGGGGGAGACGGATCACCACAATATCCGTTCCTTCGCCCTTTTCCCGCTGATTCAGCCGTTCCGCCAGACTGTCCTCATCTTCAATGTCCACATCCGCCATGGGGATCACTCCCACCACCGGAATATCCACTTTTTCTTCGATCATGGCAAGTCCCGGCTCCAGCAGAGTCTTATCTCCCCGGAATTTATTGATCACGATTCCCTTGATCAGGGCCTGCTCGTCCTCATCCAGGAGCTTTACCGTTCCGTAAAGAGATGCGAACACGCCTCCCCGGTCAATGTCTCCCACCAGAAGGACAGGCGCCTGGGCCATTTTCGCAATGCCCATATTGGCCAGATCATTTTCTTTCAGGTTGATCTCCGCCGGACTTCCTGCCCCCTCGATCACAATAATGTCATACTCGGCCGCCAGCTGGTCCAGAGCTTTTTTCACCACGGGCATCAGCTCAGCTCTTTTGGAAAAATATTCTTCTGCAGAATAATTTCCCAAGATCTCGCCGTTTACGATTACCTGACTGCCCGTAGGGCTGCTTGGCTTCAGCAGAATGGGATTCATAGCCGCCTTAGGTTCCACCCCCGCCGCCTCAGCCTGGACTACCTGTGCCCTGCCCATTTCCAGTCCTTCTGCGGTGACAAAGCTGTTGAGCGCCATATTCTGCGCCTTAAAGGGAGCCACCTTGTAGCCGTCCTGCTTGAAAATCCGGCACAGCCCCGCTGCCAGAAAGCTCTTCCCCGAATTGGACATGGTCCCCTGCACCATAATCATTTTCGCCATCTTACATTCCTCCTCCATCTGTTCTATCCGTTCCCCGGCGGAAGCCGTGGGTAAAAGTTCCGTCATACAGTTTGGAAAGCTCATAATCATTTCCCAGGAATCCACCCACTGCAATGAGCGCCGTTTTGGTGATGCCTGCCTGCCGCACCTTCTCTCCGATCTCTCTCAGAGTACCCCGGACGATTGTTTCATCCTCCCAGGACGCCCGGTATACCACTGCTGCCGGGCAGTCCCAGCCATAAAAGGGAGCCAGTTCCCCGGCCACCTCCTCCATCTGTCCCACACTGAGGAAAATGACCATGGAAGCCTGATGCTCCGCCAGCTTTTTCAGGCTTTCTCTCTCAGGGACTTCCGTTCTTCCTCCCCGTCTGGTCAGGATCACGGTCTGACTTACCCCGGGAAGCGTATATTCTTTTTTCAAGGATGCCGCCGCTGCCAGAAATGAGCTCACTCCCGGCGTCACATCATATGGGATCCCCATTCTCTCCAGTGCATCCATCTGCTCCCTGTGGGCCCCGTACACGGACGGGTCCCCTGTATGAAGCCGGACCGTGGTCTGTCCCATGGCCTCTGCCTCTTTCATAACCTCCAGCACCTGATCCAGAGTCATGGATGCACTGTTGTAGATCCCGGCGCCCTCTCTGCAGTAATCCAGCAGTTCCGGATTTACCAGGGATCCTGCATAAATGACCACATCCGCCTCTTCCAGCAGTCTTTTCCCTTTTAATGTAAGCAGTTCCGGATCTCCCGGACCCGCTCCGACAAAATGAACCATGTTGTCTCCGCCTTTCTGTCCTTATTCCTCTTCCCTGCGCTCGCTTCCGTAGCCCCTGGGCGTGACCATTCTCCCGTTGATCTCCCTGGTCGCTGAATTTCCCACAAATACAGTGGTAAACATATCGGTTTCGGTCTCCGCCAGCTGTTCCAGAGTCAGGATCCGGAAGCTCTGTCCGTCCCGTCCGATGTTTCTCACCACTCCGCAGACGGTATGGGGATCCCGGGTCTTCAGAAGGATCCTGCAGGCTTTCTTCAGATAATCATTTCGTTTTCTGCTGGACGGGTTGTAGATGCAGATGGAAAAATCTCCCTCTGCCGCGCAGGCCAGCCGCTTTTCGATCAGCTCCCACGGGGTGAGCAGATCGCTTAAGCTGATCACGGCAAAGTCATGGATCAGCGGCGCTCCCAGCACGGCCGCACCGGACAGAGCCGCTGTCACTCCAGGGATCACCTCCACCTGACAGTCCGGATACTCTCTTCCCAGCTCCAGCAGCAGTCCCGCCATGCCGTATACCCCTGCATCTCCGCTGCAGATCATGGACACGGTCTTCCCTTTTTCCGCCTCTTCAAACGCCATGCGGCAGCGCGCTTCCTCCCGGCGCATGGGAGTGGTGAGAAACTCCTTTCCCGGAAAGTGTTCCCGCACCAGATCCACATATACCGTATAGCCCACAATCACCTGGCTGGTCTCCAGGGCTTCTCTTGCCTGCTCCGTCATATGCCTGTAGTCTCCCGGGCCGATTCCCACTGCGTAGATCTTATTCATGTCCGTCTTCCTTTCCTTCTGCCTCTTTGGCAATGATCAGGGAATAGTACCCCGGAGTGTCGCCGATCTCCTCCAGACTTCTGCAGATCCGCTCTCCTTCCATTCCGCAGTTCTCCACCATGGACACGGAAAGCCCCGCCTCCTTCAGTTTTTCCTTCACCTGTTCCATCCGTTTTCCCGCCTTCATCAGCACCTTGGTACCCGGAAATCCCAGACTGCCCTCCGCCTGATAGGTGGCCGGAATAATGTGAAGCTCCTCTGCTCCTTCTGCCAGTCCCATATTCAGTCTGGCTGCTGCTGCGCAGAAGGACGGAATCCCGTTCACCATAGCCGTGGAAATACCTCTGGCCTCCAGCAGACGGTACAGGTAAAGATATGTGGAATAAATCGTCACATCCCCCAGAGTAAGGAACGCCACATCCCTGCCCTTTCTCAGCTGTTCCTCCAGGGCATCAGCTGCTGCCTGAAAGCTGGCTTCCAGCACCTCTCTGTTCTTTGTCATGGGCATATCCACTGCCAGAAGTTCCTTCTCAGCAAGTTCGGGCACTGCCCGGACCGCGATCCGGTAAGCAATGCTCTCCTTCGGTGTTCTGCCGGGAACAGCGATCACTCCGCATTCGCGGATCAGCCGAACCGCCTTTAACGTCAAAAGCTCCGGATCTCCGGGGCCGATTCCAATTCCATATAGGGTTCCTGTCATATT
>CALWRQ010000045.1 GCA_944383965.1 uncultured Lachnospiraceae bacterium | reverse complement strand
CATGATCACCGTATCCACATCAATGGTATAGTCCGATCCGGGAATCTCCACCGGGCGTCTTCTTCCTGACGCATCCGGCTCTCCAAGCTCCATTTTTCTCACTACCATGCCCTTGACCCAACCCTTTTCGTCTGTGAGGATCTCCACCGGATTGGTCAAAAGATTAAATACAATTCCCTCTTCCTTAGCATGGTGCACTTCCTCCGCTCTTGCGGGAAGCTCCGCCTCGCTTCTGCGGTACACGATATGTACGTCGGCGCCCAAGCGAAGAGCCGTTCTGGCTGCGTCCATAGCCACATTTCCGCCTCCGACCACAGCTACCTTCTTTCCTGCCGCAATGGGGGTGTCATAATCATCCCGGAACGCCTTCATCAGATTGCTTCTGGTCAGATATTCGTTGGCAGAAAATACTCCGTTGGCATTCTCACCGGGGATTCCCATAAATTTGGGAAGTCCTGCACCGGAACCGATGAACACCGCCCGGAAACCTTCCTCTTCCATCAGCTCGTCAATGGTAACGGACTTTCCCACTACCACGTCTGTCTCAATGGTCACTCCCAGTTTCTTTACATTCTCGATCTCTGCCCGCACTACGGTCTCCTTCGGCAGACGGAATTCGGGAATTCCGTAAGTCAGCACGCCGCCCGGCTCATGAAGCGCCTCAAAGATGGTCACTTCGTATCCCAGCTTTGCCAGGTCTCCGGCGCAGGTAAGGCCGGCAGGACCGGAACCGATCACCGCCACCTTCTTTCCGTTGGTGGTTTCCGGCTTCTCCGGTACGATTCCGTGCTCTCTGGACCAGTCAGCCACAAAACGCTCCAGCTTTCCGATGGATACGGGCTCGCCCTTGATTCCCCGGATGCACACGCCCTCACACTGAGTTTCCTGAGGACATACGCGGCCGCAGATTGCCGGCAAAGCAGAGGATCTGGCAATTACTCTGGCCGCCTCCACAAAGTTTCTCTCTGCCACCTGCTTAATAAATCCGGGAATGTCGATGGATACGGGGCATCCCTGCATGCAGCGGGCATTCTTGCACTGAAGGCATCTCTTTGCCTCCTCCACTGCTTCTTCTTCATTATATCCCAGGCACACTTCCTCAAAGTTTGCCGCTCTTTCCTTCGGATCCTGCTCTCTCACAGGCACTCTCTTCATCGCGTCCATTATTCTTCACCTCCGCAGTGTCCGCAGCCGCCATGATGGGTATCTCCCTCCGCCTGTCTCAGCATAGCGCGGCCCTCTTCTGTCTTATACATCTGCTGGCGCTTCATCGCCTCGTCGAAATTCACCTGATGACCGTCAAACTCCGGTCCGTCCACACAGGCAAACTTCACCTGGCCTCCTACTGTCAGGCGGCAGGCTCCGCACATTCCCGTTCCGTCAACCATGATCGGGTTCATGCTGACAATGGTGGGAATATTCAGCTCCTTTGTGAGAAGGCAGACAAATTTCATCATGATCATCGGACCGATGGCCACGCATACGTCATAGTGCTTGCCTTCCTTTTCCACCAAATCCCTGATCACCTCGGTAACCATTCCCTTCCGGCCGTAGGAGCCGTCATCTGTGGTCACATAGAGATTTCCGGCCGCTGCCTTCATCTCTTCTTCAAGAATCACAAGATCCTTCGTTTTCGCACCTACGATCACATCTGCCTCCAGTCCGTGATCGTGAAACCACTTTACCTGAGGATATACGGGAGCCGTACCCAGTCCGCCGGCCACAAACAGGTATTTCTTTCCCTTCAGTTCCTCCGGATCCTCCTTGATAAAATCAGAAGGATTTCCCAGGGGGCCTACAAAGTCCTGGAAATATTCTCCGGCCTTCAGCTCCACCATGCGCTCCGTGGAAGCTCCCACCGTCTGGATCACGATGGTAACCGTACCGGCTTCCCGATCAAAATCGCAGATGGTCAGCGGAATTCTCTCGCCTTTTTCATCCATCTTTACAATTACAAATTCTCCCGGCTCACAGGAATGTGCCACTCTGGGAGCTTTCACTTCCATCAGATAAATCTTATCTGCCAGTTTTTCGGATCTTGTGATCTGAAACATTCTACTCTCCTGCCTTTCTTCCTCTTTTCGTTCCCCTCTGTCACCGGGCGGCATCCGCCTGGATGACATATTCCGCAGCGAACTCCCCGCCCGGCTGCAGAATCTGAATTCCTTCTCTTTCCCTCAAATCTCCGGAAAAGCCTTTCTCCGCACAGCGGCCGTACCACGGCTCCAGACATACGAACGGATGGGTTTTCTCCACCGTCCACAGAGCCATGTACGGGAAACCTTCGCATTCCACTGTGACATAGGGCTTTCCGTCCGCCAGAAGGCTTATTTTTTTCACCTGTCCCTTATCAAAAATATAGGTCAGCGCCCGGTCAAAAAATCCCTCGGAAAGGGGGACCTGTCCGTCCTTTGCATCCAGCTCTCCGGCCAGCGCAGCGTCCTCATAGCCATCCTCCCCCGGAGCCTGGTAATGGAGGCTTCCCCTATGATGAAAGTCAAAGGTGAAATCATATACGGTCTTTCCCACAGGCGTGCGGAACGCGGGATGAGCTCCGATCATAAACGGCATATCCCGGTCATTGGGATTTGACACCTTCCACATCACATGGATCCTGTTTCCTTCCAGACGATATCCTGCCTCCAGGCGAAACCGGAAGGGATATTTCTCCAATGTTTCCGGAGTATCCTCAAGAACAAACCATACTTCCGACTGCGCTGTCTTCTCTGCGGCAAATTCCATATCTCTGGCAAAACCATGCTGGCTGATGTCATAGACTTTCCCGTCCAGGCAGTACCGATTCTCAAAGCTCTTCCCCACAAAGGGAAACAGAATGGGAGAATGACGGCCCCATACCTTCGGGTCTCCCTCCCACAGCATCTCCTGCCCATTTTTTTTATCATAAATACGGGTCAGCTCCGCTCCCAGCGGCACTGCCTCGATCAGCAGGCTGTCATTTTCCAGAATCACTCTTTTCTCCGACATACCCATCACCTTCTCCTTCCTGCTCCATACGGCGGAATTTCTTCCGCATTCCCGGCTCCGGCCCGGCTTCAGACCGCGCCATTCTCTTTATATTAGCATCATAAAACCAGATTGGCAACTGTTATTTCTGCAATTCTGCGGACATCTGTTCCTTGCAGGCGGACACCCGCGTCGGCTGCTTCAGCCCTCTGATCCTGCGGTACATCCGGAATTCATAGCACAGGTCAAAATACGTCTGCTCCTCTCCCGCCAGGCAGAGCTGCCATTCCTCCGACCGGTCCAGATCCGGAAATTTCACATCTGCCTCATAGGAGTAATCGATATACGTAATATGAGCCACGTCGCAGTACGGAAGAAATTCCTCATAAATCTCCTGTCCTCCCGCTATGAAAATATCCTCGGAGGGATATTCCCTCAGCTTTTCCAAAGTCTCCTCCAGGCTCTTGCAGACCGTCGCTCCCTTCACCTGAAATGCAGGATCTCTGCTGAGAACGATGGTTGTCCTGCCGTGCAGCGGCATTCCCCCAGGAAGGCTCTCCAGAGTCTTTCTGCCCATTACCACCACTTTTCCTACGGTCTCTTCCCGAAACAGCCTCTGATCCTCGGGAATGGACACCAGAAGCCGTCCGCCTTTTCCGATTCCCCAGTTTCTGTCCACCGCCGCTATGAGATTCATTCCTCTTCCTCCGCAATAATCAGTTCCTTTCCATAAGGAAGGGAAGCAATCCAGTCACAGAAGGTATGCCACTCCTGCAGCTTATGGTTCCGTCTGGCAAAATAGATGTTCACCAGCGTCTCATAATTGAAAGTGCAGGTGCGCAGCTGGTTGTAGCTGGACGGAAGCAGCTGGATCATATCATACCAGTCTTCCTTGCTCTTTGTTTCCAGATACCTCCGGCGGATCTCCTCCAGCTTCTCCACCACCGTTTCCATATAAGCCAGCGTTCCTGCCGTCATATGGTCATGGCTGAAGTCATCCATGGAAAAAGGCTTGCTGTGAATCTTGTGCATGGTACTGGTAGAATTGGCTACCGTAGCGACCTTATACGTATCGTACTCCTTCCACCAATACAGCGGTGCCGTAATATCCACCGACACAAAAATCTGCCGGATGAATTTTCTGTGGTCGCTCCCTGCCTTTCTCAGTCTTCTTGCCAGATCCAGATCATTGGGCCCCAATACGTAGTTTCCCTCTCCGTCATATCCGCTGTCCATTCTGGGCCAGCTGTTCATGGGGTTTCTGGCTCCCCGCATGGCGTTTTCCAGGTTCATCACACTTGTTCTCTCTAATAAGATCATAATTACCTCCGCTGTCAGCAATTGCTATTACTATAAGCCATCCGTCCGTAAATGTCAAAGCGGGCCCATATTGTTTCTGTTGTCCCGGCTCTGTCCTCGGAGGCTTTCTCTGGTATCCACGTCCTGCAGTTCTCTTTTCTCAGGAGCTTCATAAAAAAATACGTCTGCCGGGAAACGGTTCATAATCTGCCGTCCGCCCTTATCTCCCGTCAGTTTTTTCAGCTCTTCCCGGTATTTTTCTCCGAATACCGCGGGATTTCCCGGCTGATTTCCGAACGCAAGGCAGCCCATTCCCTTTCCGCTCCTATCCCAGCCTTCCAGAAAGCCGCGCACCGTATCCGCCGTCAGCCAGGGCTGATCGCAGACCAGGAAGCAGATGCCTCCTTCCGTCCCTTCGGCCGCCTCGGCTGCCAGCCTTACGGAATGGGAAATTCCCAGCTCCGGCCTGTGATTCATCACAGCCTCAAAGCCATCCGCCTCCAGCTCCCTTCCTATCTCTTCATATCCGGTGACTACAATTTTTTTTCTTACCATAGGTTCCAGCCGCATCGCCAGGTCAGCGGCTCGCCGGTACATGGGAACTCCGTCCACCGGGTACAGCAGCTTGTTCTCTCCGAACCGGACTCCCCGGCCGGCCGCCAGAAGAACCAGGATCACAGGCTTCATATTTCTTCTCTCCTGCGTCTTTTCTCCATGGACAGAATCGCCTCAAGAACGCCTCCTCCTATGGCTCTGGCTTTATCCGATATCGTATGGCAGTTCTTCTCCACGTCTCTCGGATCCACGTCTCCCGCCTTCATTCCCTTCCGAACGGCCACTCCGTCCTGAAGAATTCCCCGCAAAACTCCGTCGATCTGAGCCTTTACCGGTTCCCTGCCGTCTTCCCTTTCCACATATCCTACGGTCTGTCCCTTCTTTACTCGGCTGCCGATCGACTCCTTCTGGCAGAAAATTCCGTCCGCAGACGCTCTCACCAGACGCTCCAGCCCGTATCCGCCGATGATTCCGGGCACTCCCGTATCGGGAACGGCGCCTCCTTCCCAGATGCACCGGCCCAGATCATGGCCTCTTTTTGTCTCAATGACGCAATGGCAGTCCGTCCCCGCCGTAAAACCGGGTCCTACTCCGATCACCACGGGAGCGTCCGTTATTTTCGTTCCCGTATTCTTTTTGGCAATCACCGCATCTACAAATACATCCGGCTGCCACTGCTTCCTCACACGGCATTCCTCGTCGATAAGCACTGCAACCTGATCCCTCTCCAGAGCTGCCTCCGCTTCTTCCAGATTTCTGCAGAGAACCCCTGTCACATCTTCCACAGCCGCCTGTCCCTCGTAGACCGCTCTGGAAAATGCCACCGTGCGGCGAACAGCGGTAGGCTGCGCCAGTTCTGTCATCATTACCGCAAATCCGCTGTGATGAAGCCGGCATGCAATTCCTGAGGCCAGATCTCCCGCTCCCTTAATCAATACTCTCCTGTCAGTCATAGTTTCTTCCTTCCTGTTCCCTTCCAATGGATTCTAAAATGTAAGCCTTATTCTTCCCCGGCACACTGCAGCCCCGTGGATCCCCCGCTCTGCCAGAAACGCGCCGATCCGGCCGGCCGCCGCCTCCAGCTCTTCCGTATCGCACTGATTCAGTACCGCCCGGTACTCCAGCGCTCCTACATGCTTTCTTCCTCCCCGCTCAGAGGCCAGAATCCGGCCGATCAGTTCCTCCGTCACCGGTTCATTCTCCTTCAGGGAAAAAAGCTCCCTGCGGAATACCGCCTCTCCGGCCCTGCGCCCCAGGGCGGACAGGCCGGCGCAGCAGATTACCGCTTCCGTCTCCTTCTCCAGAGCAGGCTCATGAGCAGCCGGAAGCTTCAGCGGCAGACGCTTTGCCCCGTCTGCCTCCACAAACACCACATCGGCCATTCTCATCAGGCTTTTTCTGAGAGTTTCCGGCAGAGCGGTCAGTTTTCGGATGACCTTTCCCTCCGGACCCCCGGCCGTTTCCGGCCTGCATAAGGTTCCTGCCGTCAGAACGGAACCTCCGGCTTCAAACAAACAGTCTGCAAAATCCGGATCCTCCAGAGCGGCGGCCGGATATCTTCTTTTTTCCCGGTCCTTTCTCAGCTCCAGCATTCCGCAGTCTTGCAGGAACAGGAGCACGGTGCCCCTATCCGGAAGAGCAATATGAGTGGAGGTGGCTGCCAGCGCCCGTCTCCCCGCCTGTGCCGCTTCCGCTGCCAGGTTTTCCATGGTTGTCGTTTTTCCTCCGCCCCCAGTCAGGGCGATCACCCCCGGCTCGGGAGCCCGTGTATTTCCCCATCTTTCCCACAGCCCCAGGCTTTTCAGGAGTTTCTCTTCTCCTCCCATACGCTCTCCTCCTTTTTACAGAAGATAGATCCCTTCTTTTTCAAAACTCAGCCCTTTTTCCCTCATGTAAGCTGTCAGCAGCTCCCGGTCCTTCTCCGGCGCCTTCCAGCCGAAGCCGCAGCCGGCAGATACGAAAGACGGTATGGGGATCAGGCGGCCGGGAAGACCGTCTCTCCTGCAGCTTTCATCCATGGCCATAGCCTCCGCCGTCGTATGAAAGGAAAACAGAACGGAGGGTTCTCTCATTCTCATTTTCAGCCCTCCCCCGACAGGATCCTCAGACTCTCGACGGCTGCTTCTGTCTCTTCCTCCGAGTTAAAATAGGAAAAGCTGAACCGCACCGCTCCCTGCTTTTCCGTCCCCAAGGCCTTATGATACAGAGGAGCGCAGTGCCCTCCCGATCTGGTCTGAATGCCGAAGCGCTCGTAAAGCTCTTCTGCCGTCTGTCCGGAATCGTAATCATACAGATTCAGAGCTACAATGGGAGCTCTCTGCTCCCCTTCAAAATTGCCCAGAAGCCTGACTCCCGGAAGCCCCTTCACTCCTTCATAAAACATCCGCGCCAGCTTCATTTCCCGTTCTCTGATTGCTTCATTTCCGATCTCCTGTCTCCACTCCAGCGCTGCCAGAAGGCCGGCGATTCCGTGACCGTTGAGGGTGCCGGCCTCCAAAGCTGCCGGCATATGCTCCGGCTGCCGCCTGTCATAAGTACGAATCCCCGTACCTCCCTCCAAAAGAGGGCGGATCTTCAGTCCCCTGCGCACGCAGAGCCCTCCGGTACCCTGAGGGCCGTACAGGCTCTTGTGCCCTGTAAAGCACACCGCGTCAATTCCCATTTTTTCCATATCAATATCAAATACTCCTGCCGTCTGAGACGCATCCAGCACAAACAGCAGGCCGTGCCGGCGGCATATTTTCCCGACAGCTTCAATATCCGTCAGATCACCGGTGAGATTGGCGCCGTGGGTGCACACGATCATCTCCGTATCTGTACGGATGGCCTGTTCAAAATCCGCCGCTTGGATCTGCCGTCCGTTTCCCGGGTTCAGAGGAAGGACCGTCAGCCTCACGCCTTCATCCTCCATACGGTGAAGGGGGCGAAGAACGGAATTGTGCTCCATCACCGTAGTAATCACATGGCTTCCCGGCTCCAGAAGTCCCTGTATGGCCATATTGAGAGCCTCTGTGGAATTGGCCGTAAAAGCGACCTGCTCCGGTCCGGGACCGCCGAAGAGCCGGCTTACTGCCTGCCTGGCCCGGAACACAGTCCGGGACGCTTCCAGCGCGTCTCCCACGGCTCCCCGTTCCGGATTGCCCATACGGCCTCCGCTGATGGCTTCCCACACTGCCTTTCCCACCGCTTCCGGCTTTCTCACCGTAGTGGCCGCATTGTCCAGATAGATCAGTCTGTCAGTATGACGTTCCATGACCCCTCCTTTTCCTTCACCCGTCCGATCTGCCGGAACGGGTCGTTCATTCCCCGTCTTCTGCAGATCTCTGTCAGTTTCTCCGCATTCTCTGCGTCTACGCTCACCAGAAGTCCTCCGGAGGTTTGGGGATCAAACAGAATGTCCTCCGCCCAGGCCTCCTCTGCACGGACAAGAATCTTTCCTTTCAGAAATTCGCGGTTTCTGTAGCTTCCCTCCGGAACCAATCCCATTCTGGCATAAACAGGCGCTTCCTCCTGAATGGGAAGAGCCTTCAGGGATATCTCCAAAGTCACTCCGCTGCCTTCTCCCATCTCCGATCCATGGCCCGCAAGACCGAACCCGGTCACATCCGTACAGCCATGGACCCGGCATTCTCTCATGCACTCCGCTGCGGTCCGATTCAGCTCCGTCATCACCCGGGCCGCTTCCCTCTCTGCCCGCTCCGACGCCATCCCCGCCTTGGCGGCCGTATTTACCAGGCCGGTTCCTAACGGTTTTGTAAGAAGCAGCACGTCCCCCGGTCTGGCTCCGCAGTTGGTATAAATGCGGTCCGGATGGACAAATCCGGTGACGCTCAGACCGTACTTGGGCACATCGTCCTGAATGGAATGACCTCCAGCCAGCACGGCTCCCGCTTCCTTCACCTTGTCCGCGCCGCCGGCCAGGATCCTCCCCAAGATCTCCGGATTGACGCAGTTCGGCCACGCTACAATGTTCAAGGCGATTTTCGGCTCTCCTCCCATCGCATAAATATCGCTGAGGGCATTGGCCGCGGCAATCTGCCCGAACAGATACGGGTCATCCACCATAGGCGGAAAAAAGTCCAGAGTCTGGATCAGAGCCAGACTGTCTGACACACGGTACACCGCTCCGTCATCGCTGGTTTCTATCCCTACCAGAAGATTTTCATCCTGAAATCCGGGCAGTTTTTCCAGAATCCCCTGCAGCGTGCCCGGTCCGATCTTCGCTGCACAGCCTCCTCCCGGAGCCATCTGGCTTAAACGGACCTGTTCATCCGGTATCATACGGTTCTCCTCCTTAAACTCCTTATAATCTTGTCTTATTATAGCGGAAAACCCAGGGAATTGCAATAGAAAGAGAACATATGTTCGAATATTTCCGATTTAAAAGAGCCGCGGCAAAACAGATGGTTCATCATCTGTCCTGACGCGGCTCCGGACCCGTACTTATTTTTCTTTATTTTTTACCCTGCAGATCAGCTGAGTCATGGTTCCCATCGGGCAGTATACACACCAGCTGCGGGGCTTGAACAGGACCATGGTAACCAGTCCCAATATGGTGGATGTCAGCATCACACTGTAAAATCCGAAAGCGAACTGAGCCGCTCCCTCATGAATCAGAGTTCCATGGTATGCCCAGTTCCAAGGCAGCCGGACGGTCCACAGCAGCTTCACTGTCTGGCTGAGATCGGACGCTCCGGCAAAAACAAGCCATGTGGTCCACAGCATCTGAAAAAACATCACAAAGAAAAAGATGAGAAATCCGTACCGGAACCACCTGCTCTTCATCCAGCCGGGAATATCTCTTTTCCCGGAAAGTCCGAACCTTCCTCCCAGCAGAGAAAACAGCTGTCCTCTGCCGCAGTACCGGTTGCAGTAGCCCTTATTCCCCTTAAAAACGGAAATAAGAAGAGGAATAAAAAAACAGAGCAGCCCCAGCCAGGCGAACATAATATTGAAAAAGCCGAGGATCAGGTAAGCAGCCGATGCGATCCACAGATAATCGTACCATTTCTTTTCCGCCCTCATCCTTCCACCTCCCGGATTGCAATCACGGATGCGGGGCATTCCGCCGCACATTTTCCACAGCCTACGCATCTGCTCCGATCCACTTTTGCCATGATTCCCTTCCATATGGATACGGCAGCTGTCGGGCATACCTTCACGCAGCATCCGCAGGCCACGCAGGCCTTCTCCTCCACATACGCCTTTTTTCTTTTCCGCCTGATTGGTTCCATCTCTCTTTCCTCCCCTACGGTCATGGAAGTACTCTAGCACAGAGGGGGGCGGTTTTCTGTGACTCCGTCACTTAAACAGGCTCTGCCTCCTCAGCAGAAGGCCCTGCGTTTCCTCCGTCCAGAAAGCTCCGCACCTTGGCCTTCAGGGGACTGTACAGTCCCAGAATTTTCCCCACTCCGAAGGCAGCGATCACCGTACCTTCCCGGATTCCGTGAAATTCTCTGAAATAAAGAAGAGAGATTGCCAGCGCAATAAGGGAAACCGTAATATCAAAGCACATTTTTACTTTTTGGAGCGGCAGGTTCAGCTTCCCGGAGATCACCTGCATAATTCCTTCTCCCGGCAGGGAGATCAGATCAGGAGTGAGGTAAAACAGAATCCCCAGAGCAATCAGAAGCATACTGATCAGGAGATAAATCAGCCGCACGCCGTAAGCTGCTCCAACCGACAGGGCCAGCTCACCGGGATCAGGAAGAAACCTGGCTGCCAGCATATTGGTAAAATCCGTAAAATACCCGAAAATGGCAGTACAGACCAGCTGAAGGATCCAGGCCGGCTGAACATCCTTCCCCAGAAGAATAAACTGGATCAGGATATAGACAGAAAAAATAATAATAATCCAGGTCCCCATGGAAAGCGATGTGAAAATTTCACTCAATACATAAGGAACGGAATTTACGGGAGACATTCCCAGATCGGCGGTTCCTGAAAAGGAAACTCCCATGGCCATAATAAACAGCCCTATGCAGTATACCAGTACCCGTTTGCCCATTGTGATCAGATCTCTCTGTTTCAACTTAATCCTCCTTCTTCTCTCTCCGGCATTTTTTCAGCAGCTCCACCATGGTCTGCAGTTCCTCTTTCGTCAGTTCTCCCGCGATCTCTTCTTCCGCAGTGAGGAAAATTTCTTTCAGGCTCTCTGCCATTTCTTTCCCCTTGTCTGTCAGGGAAACATAAACAGAGCGGCGGTTGCCTTCCCGGTTCCGCCGTATCACCAGCCCGGCCGCCTCCATCCGCAGCAGTATGCTTCCCACAGTAGCCGGCTCAATCTCACAATATTCCGCAATCACCTTCTGTTCATTTTCCCCGTACAGAGATAAAAATTCCAGGATTTTGGGCTGTCCCGGCGTCAGTCCCAGCTTTGACGCCTGAGCATGGACCTTCCGGTTCATCCGAAGATAGGTCTTCATCAGCAGATAGTGAAAAGATTCCATAATATGCCTCTTTATATAATAAGTATTCTTATAGTAACAATGCTTATTATATTCTCCGTTCTTTGCTCTGTCAACATAAAATCAGCCCGCATTCGCGGGCTGTCAGAAGACAAAATGATATTCAGCGGATCCGGAATTCCAAAGATACCAATCCATATGACTGATAAAGCCAGACGCTTCCTTTCTCTTCCTCCCATACGGTTGCGAAGGCACCGGTCTCTCCTTTTTCCGTTTCCTGTATTTCCGGTTCTCCCAGGATCTCCGTCAGCTGATCTCTGTATGCCGCTGCATCCGGCTCCTCCAGCTGCATGGTAACCACCGTCACCCGCTGCTCCTCGTCGCAAATCGTTCCTGCTTCCACCGTTTCTCCGAACAGAACCGTATGAAAAATCCGTCCGATCACCGTTCCGTCTGCTGCCGTATTCTGCTCTCCGCCTCCCAGCAGATCTGCCGTCTCCTCATCGGTCTTTCCCAGCATATCCAGAAATACTTCCACAGTCTCCGCCGGGGCCTGCTGACCGGCTTCCGTTTCCTTCTCAGCTTCTCCCGTATCCTGAGAAAAAGTTTCTGTTTCCGCTGCCGTCTCCGCAGAAGTCTCTGCTGAAATCTCCGTCTGCTCGCGAACCCCTTGCCCGGTTCCGCACCCTCCCAGCAGCATCACTGCTGCGATTGCCATAGCTGCCTGCCTTTTTCTCTTCATAACCTCTTCCTCCTCTTTTACTCAGTCCGGTTTTTCGCCGCTCATGCAGCTGTCCACGGAAAATCCTTCCGGAACAGCTCCCTGTTCTTTTAAGATCTCCATCATTTTTCCGGCCTCTTCTTCCGTTTCAAACTCTCCTACGGAAACCACATACTGTCCGTCTGCAGTCCCCGCGATCACTCCGCCCCACGGAGAAAGCTGCTCCGCCAGCAGTGCCAGCCCTTCTGACATCTCCATTTTTTCACTTCTGACAAACCAGATTTTCCGGCTTTCCTGCTCTTCCGGGAACAGTCTGATTTCCAGTCCGCCAGGCTCCCGGTACTCAGCAGTCTCAAAGCCCGTATCCGGTTCCAATTCCATAACAATCCTTACCGCTGAATCATCCAGCAGGATCTCCCGGTAGGCTGATCTTACGTAAGAAGAAGCCTCTGCCTGCTCCGCCGTTTTCTGCGGGTCAAAATTCCTGACTCCGTATACCGTAAGCACCAGACGGTCAGGCGCCCCGAATCTTTCGACCTTATAAGCCGGAGCGGACTGGGCAGCCCCTTCCGTTCCCCGGGCAAAGCTGATCCTGATGCAGTCCTCATCAGAGACCGCATTCAGCCGGATTCCGTCCGTAACGGTTCCCCCGGAACCCACATGGAAAATCTTTACCACAGTCCCCAATACGGGAACCTGAGACAGCGCAGCATATACAGGGGGCGTATTGGACGATGCAAACATAACAGCCAATGCCATAACCGCTCCTGTCACTTTTCTCCGTACTGCCGCCCGCTTTCTGTACCTGGCCTTTACCCGGCCCATAATCTGAGAAACCTCCTCCGGGATTTCGATCTCATCGTATCCTTTTTTATTGACCTCCATAGGTATCCTCCTTTCCGCGCAGCCGTTTCAGCAGCCTGTAGATTCTTGTTTTCACCGTATTTTCTGAAATAGACAAAAGCTCTGCAATCTCCCGGAAGCTTTTCTCCTCAAAATATTTCAGGATCAGCAGCGTTCTGTCATCCATGGACAGTTCATCCAGATACCGGTATACATCCACACTGTCCTCTGCCGCCTGAAACTGAGACTCCTCCATTCCTTCCTGCTGCTCCTCCAAACAGCTCCATCTTCTTTTCTGCTTCAGAAAACGGTATGCCTCCCGGATAATGATGCGGCACATCCAGGTATCGAAAAAGTCCGGCTGCTTCAGCTGATGCAGATGACAGTATCCCTGATAAGTGGCTTCGGAAAGTATTTCCAGGGCGTCATGTTCATTTTTAGTATAGCAATAGGCAAGTCGGTAATATTTTCCCCTGGCTTCCTCCCACTTTTCCGCAAACTCATCTTTTGTCATGCAGTTCCTGCGAAACACTTCTTGTTCCCTCCTTTATTACTGCTTTCATCTATTAGAGGATTCTGCGGGACCAATAGTTTCAGATTTTGAAAATAAAACTTTTATCTTTTACTTCTTTTTGTTCTGAACAACATATTTTGATAATCCAAAGTCTGGAAACCATAAAAAGTAACCAAAACGCTGAAAAATCCGCACAAATCAATCGATTTCTGCGGATTTTTCCTGTTAAAATATCAGTTTGTTTCGTTCAAAAAATAATTTTTTTCTGTATCCTGAAGAATTTCCCCAGTCTTTCTACCAAATTTCAAGCCCCGCTCTACAGCTGCAGTCAATGCTGCCCCACTTCTGGAATAACCCATCATCCGAATCGTTTCTCTGAAAAGAGTTTCTCTATCCATCACACCTTTATTCTTCAGCGCAAAACATACAATGTTCTTCAGTTCCTGCTGACAAATTTCATCAACTGAACGTTTATCTGCTGGATCCACATCGATTCTGTATATTCTATACTGATCCGGTTCCTGATCCTTCCTCCAGTAAAATTTCACGCCGGATTGTTTATTTACTTTGGCAGATACTTTTTTGAGAATTTTCTCAGTCGCTTCCAAAGTCTGTGCACTGGCTCTGGCAATATGAAAAGCCCGCAAAGTTTTCCTGACCAGTCGATCATAGGAAATGGGAGCTTCTCTGTCGAGAATCTGCTGCATTTTATCAGCAATCAACTGCTGATTTTCCTTTTTTACATAGTCTGCCGTAGAAAAGTCTACAGCTTCTTCCTGAAAATAAATGTAATCTTCCACTCGGTATTCTGTTTCTTCATCAGAAGGCATCAACACTATGGATTCCGCCTCTTCCTGCCTTCCAGAAGCAAATTTCTCACTTCCAACTTCAGTTTGATGTATCTTTATGACCCAACTTTCTTCCTCTTCCGGAACTTTTTTCTCACACTCCTCTGTCTCTATCTCTTCCTGCATTTTAGGTACTGCAGACTTATTTGTTTCCTGCTCTCCCAAAGGCATTTCCTCTTTTATCTGCTCTTTCTCATCTATTTCTCCCGTTTCATCTTCCATACCTTTAGGATTTTCATCTAAGAATCTCTGATATGCAGCTTTTCTTTTTTCTTCCAGCAACTTCATAAGTTTTGAAAGTTCCTTCTCTCGATTGTCCCACCAGTCCATAGTCCAGACCCGATGGATCTCCCATCCAAGTCTTTTCAGAACCTCTATCTGTGCCACTTCTCGATCCCTGGTATTTTGTGACTGCCGATAAGATTCTCCATCCAGCATAATACCGAGCAGATATTCCTCTGTATTATAAGGATTGATGACTGCAATATCTATTTTAAATCTAGAGTGCCCCACCGCTTTCTGATAGTTATATCCTCCATCTGCAATTGCTTGGCAGATTCTCTCCATAATTCCCTGATCCCTCTGGACCCTTGTTTCTACATACTCGTCCTGCAGTCTCCCCTTCTGAGCAAATTCCAAAAAGTCTCTCAGCGCCTCAACACCCTTTGATTTTGTCCGCTTAAGATTAATCATGTCAGCAGTCATTGAGGTAAATACCATCATTTCTGACCGCGCCCGGGACGCTGCCACATTCAGCCTTTTCCAGCCACCATTTTTGTTCAAGGGGCCAAAATTTAACGATACTTTTCCCTCCGCATCCGGTCCGAATGCAATAGAGAACAAAATAACATCCCTCTCATCACCTTGAACATTTTCCAGATTTTTCACGAACATGGCTTCTTCACCTGTATTGGCCCATCGATCAAAATCTGCATCTTTCTGATATTCCTCCTGCAGGAGGTCTTCGATCAGGGTCTGCTGGCTAATATTGAACGTAACAACCCCGATGGTCTGCTTCGTCAGCTCTGGATCCTCATATCTCCTTCGGATTTCATTTACAATCGCTCTGGCCTCACCCTCATTAACCCGGCCTTTGCCACGATCAAAAAATCCTTCCGTTTTTACAAGACTTACCTTTTTCTGCCTGTCATTTACCGATGGAAATGTAAGCATGGAATTCTCATAAAATTCACGATTGCTGAAAGCAATAAGACTCTCATGTTTACTTCGATAATGCCAGTGCAGGTAAGAAGATGGCATTCCAAGCGCCAGACAATCGTCCAGAATACTATCCAGATCTTCCATATCCAAATTGTCCTCATCCACCGTGTTTCCAGCAAAAAAACTGGTTGGCGGCATCTGGTTAGGATCTCCCACAATAACCGCATTTTTTCCCCTTGCCAGCACTCCGACCGCTTTACATGTCGGCAGCTGGGACGCCTCATCAAAAATCACAATGTCAAACAGGTCATTTTCTGCCTTTAAATACTGGGCCACAGAAATAGGACTCATGAGCATGCATGGGCAAAGCCTCATCAGAATATGGGGAATCTGTTCAAACAACGTCCGAATGGAAACGCCTCTTCCATTACTGCTGATAGCTCTCCGCAAAGTATTAAGTTCTTTACTGACTTCTATTGAATCGTTAGAAGTGGGCAATTGATGAGTAAGTCTGCAGAACATTTCCTCCTTTGTCAGGTCCATAAACTCCTGATCCATTTTCTTAAACTGTGCAATTTTTTCATTAAACCCTATGCCTGTAAAACCATTAAGTACCGGCTCATTTTCAATAATTGACAATATAATTGCTCTATATATGGAACGAAAATACACAGTCATGACTTTGTCATGAGGAAGACCTGCCTCATACGCATCACAAACCGGCCCTAATCCATTCTGTCTACATTCTGCAGCATACTGCTGATAAACAATCCAATCTTTGATAGAAGATGTGTTTTCCAGAATGCAGGAACACAGCTGAAGCCTGCTGCTCATCCAATCTCTATCAGAATGACTAAACACAAGTCCCAGCAAATCCGATGCTTGCATTTCTGCTTCTTTCACACGTTCCATTCCAGCAATCAAATTCTTCGCATTCTGCACAGAAGTCTTTAACGTACCATTCTCCTCTGATTTTCTGATTCGCTCCAAAAACTCTTCCATCGTTCTCAGCTGCTGTTTCACTCTGCCTTTATATGTTTGCAATTCTTCTATCGTAGGATAATCTTCCAGAATCTGCTTCCATTCATACGGTAAGGAGGCCTCTCTGTCCTCCATTTCCCTTGCCTCCTGCTGATAGAAGCTCACATCCGTCAAATATACTGGAATCCGATCAGTTTCAACGGGAAACGAAGCAAAGGCCTGAAGTTCCGCTTTAAGAGCTGCCACCGCTTTCCCCTTTCCAAAAAACTTCTTGTTCGCCTGTTCAAACTTGTCTCGGTAAAGGTTCATATTCATGCGGAGAAAATTCTCGTTCCAATTGGTTTGAAACTCCTGCTTCTTTTTACAGAATTCCTGTTGTTTAATCAAATAAGTCTCCGGGATTATAAATTCTTTATCCAAATTTGAAGACTTACGAAGAAATGCCGGAATTTCTACCGCTGCAATCACACTCCGTCCGTAATTGCAAATGAATTCCCATTCTTCTTCCGTACACGGTCTTTCTGTTCCCATTTGCTCAGCAAAACCATATCCATAATCGCGGAGTTGTTCCAGGCATTCCATATAGTTGCAGACTACAGATGACAAGTCAAATTTCAATCTCTGACTATATTCCGTCTTATGCACCGCCTGCAACGGATGATCATGAGGATGCCCGATTCCTCTTCCCGCAGCAATCAGCCGTTCCAGACTATTTGTTCGATGGTCTAAATCAGTTTCTGTCAAAGATGCAGCATAAGAATGGTCAAAGCGTACGCTGTCGTCCACTTCCGGAATCATCTCATAAACATCCATCAGCTGACGCAGACTCTTACCAAAAGAACGTTTTTTATGAAGAGCTTTTGCGTATGCATCCAGCTCTGCTCGCATTCTTTGAATATCTCCTATTTTTTTATCATAATCTGTTTTTGCTCCACATGTTTGGATTTCTAAGCCGCGTTTAAGCTGATCCAGTACCGACTTTTTCGTAGCCTTACTGGAATGCAGTTCCAGGCAGAAATCTTCAATTCCAAGAAGAGACAAACGTCGCTGCACTACTTCCAGAGCGGCCATCTTCTCTGCTACAAAAAGAACTGTTTTTCCTTTTGTAAGAGCATTGGCAATCATTGCCGTAATCGTCTGTGACTTTCCTGTTCCTGGAGGGCCGTGCAAAACAAAGCTTACCCCTGCCGCCGCCATATTGATTGCCCTCAGCTGAGAAGAGTCCACCGTGAGTGGAATATATGCCTCATCTGTATCAACACAGTCAGGGATCTTGCAGTCCCAGTCTACAGCTCCAATCATTAAACTATGAACAATTTTATTTTTTTCAAGGAACTGACCATTACTATGTACATCATTCCACATCACAAATTGTGAAAAAGAAAAATTACCGATAAATCCCGCTTCCACCACATCCCACATGGGCAGATTCATGACTCCAGAGCGAATGATAGCAAAAATTTTGGGCAAATCCAGGCCATGCTCATCTTCTGGCGGCGGATTTAAGCCGTAAATCTGTATGCCATAATTCTGCTTCAAAAATTCCAGCAGCGTAATGTTAATCTGAGCGTCTTCGTCTCTCATACGCATGGCATATCCTTTACTGGCTGATTTTCTGATAATATCAATAGGGACCAGAACAACCGGGGCATATCTGGCTGCTTCGCTTTTTCTTCCCTCAAACCATCGCAACAATCCTAACGCCAAATAGAGCGTGCTGGCTCCATTTTCTTCCATAGACGATTTTGCAGACCGGTACATTTTTGTCAGGCTGCTGCTCAGTTCTTTATCATTATAAAGAGAATGAAGGCGTTTATGTCTGCTTTCCAAAGCAATAAAATCAGCAAACGGTCCCAATTGACTCAAAGCCTCCACCGGTACACCACCTTCACCGGACACAGACATATCCGCCGGTCGGGGCATTACCTGGAACTCCTCTCCATCAGACAGAGCATCTTCCAGGATACTCACATCAGAAGACAGCAAAGGAACCACTGCTTTTGTCATACGCATATTAATCAGCATATTCCTCAGACTCAGATCTAAGAGCTTTCTCTCCCATTGAGTCAACTTGGTTACCTGCTCTTTCGGTCCAGAATCCGGAAGATCATAGATCTCCACCTTATCTTTAGAAGCACTGGTGATTTTTTCAGCACTTCTTTCCTCATGCTGTACTTCGAATCCAGATTCTGTTCGAATCCGTACAGGAAGCGGATGAATTCCCATGCTTCTGGCGCGCTTCACATCAATAGCAAATGCAAAATTCCCATAATTTGATACATTGCGCTCTGCCTGCCTCACTGCTTCATCAAAACTTTTACTCCGTCCTGCACACATTGATGTACATTCCACAACCGCTATCTCATGAATTCCTTTCGACATCCGTTTTTCAAGCTGAGACGGATCATCCATGATCATTTCTGCAAAAGAGTCATCAGAAAGCCAAACACCCGCAAAAATATGACCTTTCATCATCACCATAATAGGGTTTAAACCCATGGCCTCCAGGCAAGCAATGTAAAGCAATGTCAGATCCATACAGGTCCCCAGGTGCTGGTCTAGCACTGCATCTGCCAAGCGAATTCTCTGCCCCAGTTCTTCAAAACTCGCAGGCGGCTCTGCATATGTAATATTTTTCTGCTGAATTGCTGCATAAGCAGCTGCTGCCATATTTTTTACCCTATTGGGATCTTTGAATTGATAGCCAGCCAGAGACGGGTCTCCTGTCCATTTTTCCAGATATTTTGATGCCAGCTGAATCAAACTGATAACCACAGGATGATTCGGCATGGAAAATGCAGCCAAAAGTTCCGGTGTGTACTGCAGGCCCGGCCACTGGTCAAATGCCAGAGCTGTTAACATTACTGTCCTGGATATTAAAAGCTCAACTCCAGAATAAACCTCAACCGTAAATGGGCAAAGGGTACGTTCTGTCAAGGAAGCCAGATATCCTGCATTAACAGAAACTTGCAGTTTTTTCAGACGAACCGCTTCTCCCGGTTTAATTTTTTCTATTCCTACTTCTAGCCTTTCTGCCAGTTCATTTTCTGCACTAATTCGAACCGTCAGCGATTCCAGATCTTTCTCTGAGATGTTTTTAATGCAAATATCTCTTACTAACTGCGCACCATTATGGACAGCCGCATATGTCAAGACATCATCCATGTCACATATCAATTCCAATTTTTCTCCGCTCTCCAATAGGGCAGGCTGTTCCCCTGCCTTCTTTTCTTCCGTAATAGGAGCGGATGTAGTCACCTGATTATTTTCTGCAGTCAAAGCCTGCCCTTCCTGGTTCTGGCCGCTGCCTCCCCTCTCATTGCATTCTTTTTCATCTAAAAACTCTTTCGATTCCACAATTTATCCCCCTGCCTGTCATCAATCACTGTATCCGATACATCTGAGTAAATGTACATTTATTGTAAGTATAACAAATTCCTGTTTCCCTCACAATCCGATTGTTTTTATTTGCGGAAGCCTCTCCATACTGTAAATCAGATGGGGCATTTCTTTCCCGTTATAATGCTTGACAAATATTCCTGTCTCCTTCATTCCCATCCGTTCCGCCACTCTCCGGGAAGAACGGTTTTCCGGTCGTATGGTCGCGATAATCCGGTCTTTCCCCAGCACCCGGAACCCATAATCCGCCATGGCCCGGGCTCCTTCCGCCGCATATCCTTTATGCCAAAATTCTTTTTTCAGTATGTAACCGATTCCGGCTATATGCTGTTCTCCCACACATTCTTCCAGCAGGCCGATCTGTCCCACTGCCGTTCCGGTTTCCTTATCCACCGCGAGAAAATAATCATAGCCCCGTTCCCGGTAGCCGGACATCCGTTTTTCGATCCAATCCTGAACTTCCCTGTCGCTGAACGCATGCTCCCATGCATACATCACCTCCGGGTCCTGAAGCATTCCGCAAAGCTCAGAAAAATCCTCTCCGTTAATCTGCCGGAAAATCAGGCGTTCGCTTTCCGTTACGATCCTCAGATCCACATCCGGCATCCGGGGGCCGTCCGCCCACAGAGGACGGTATCCGTATTTCCTGCACTGCTCCAGGAAGAATCTGTTTTCCGCCAGGGCTTTTTCCATGGTAAAGGAGGAGTCATCCAAGCGTTTTTCGATCACATCGGCAAATCGTTTGATCTGATCAAACTGACGGCAGATATAGTCTTCCGTCATCACCAGGGGATAAAACCGGATAAAGGCCCGGTATTCCCCTGTAAAATCATCTTTCCAGCCAAACGGAACATAGCAGCCCTCCACAATCAGGTTCTGCCGGTTTTCTATGGCAGTTTTTATTATTTCTCTGACGATGGGCCAGAGACAGTCACGCAGCTTATCGTCCTCCTCCGGCGTCAGGGAAATACAGCCGCTGCGGATCAGGCCCATCTTCAGATGATCCAGAGACAGGTAAGGAAAAGCGTATTGTTCCAGAAGCCTTTGAGCCAGCAGAGTTTTTCCCGTATGGGACGCTCCCGTTATAAGTACGATCATCCTGAATTCCTCCTTGTTTTTTCATTTTACGGTTCAGCTATGGTTTATCATAGCAGAAAATCTTCCTGCCGTCATTTCTGCTTTTTCTTCTATCCTCACTTTTCCTTGACAATTATATTATACAGATGTAGAATATAATCAAATACTACATTTGTAGAGGAGTGATCTTATGACTGATTCTATTCGACGCC
>CALWRQ010000044.1 GCA_944383965.1 uncultured Lachnospiraceae bacterium | reverse complement strand
AATCAGAGGAGGAATTGAATTATGAGCATGGGAGAAGCAACCAAGATCTATGCCAAAGACAATGACAAACTGGCATTGAAGGTAACGAAGGGGCATTTCTCTTCCGACCGTTTCCACGTAAATTACTATATTGACATGACCTCTCTTAAAATGCGTCAGTCCAATGCAGAAGCTGTAGCAAAAGCCATGGTGAAAAAATATGTAAATCGCGTAGAGCTGTCCAAATCTTTTGGCGTCAGCGAAGAAATGCTTCAGTATTCCAAGGCTTTCGCCACAAAGAAAATCATTGATACCGTTATCTGCATGGACGGCTGCGAAGTGATCGGCGCTTATGTGGCTCAGGAGCTCTCCAGCATGGGCTTCAATACTACCAATACACATAAGACCAGCTACATCATCACTCCGGAGTTCGATTCTGCCGGCCAGATGGTGGTCCGTGAAAACATCAAACCCATGCTGAAAGACAAGCATGTACTGGTTGTTCTTGCTACGGCCATGTCCGGTCACACGATTGAGAAGAGCCTTCGCTGCATCGAATCCTACGGCGGCATTGTAGAAGGAATTTCCGTAATCTTCGGTGTGGTAAACGAAATTGAGGGTCATCCGGTAAATGCCGTATTCAGCGTGGAGGACATTCCGGATTTCCGCCTCTCCGATCCGCATAACTGCCCGGACTGCAAAAATCATGTGAAGATGGATGCCATTGTAAACAGCTACGGTTATACTCCCTTAGACTGAACTGCCGTTTACGGCCAGTCTGAGAAGGATGCGAACTGACTGCTGAAAAAAGTTCTGTGAAGCACGGATTCCAACGGCTTCACAGAACTTTTTCTTTTCGTGCCAGATGCTTCCCGCAGACCGGACTGCTCTGCGTTTCATCTCTGAAAAAGGTTGCGGAAGTCTGCATTTTCTGGCATATTCCTGCGCGATCAGTCCTGCTGCAAACTGAAGCTGATAAGGATGACTGTTCTGATCCTGTGCGGAACGGAATGTAATCACCCTGTCCACAAACGGCGGATTATGTTCCGCTTTGCTGCCAATCAGCCATATCTTCGGAGCCTTCAGCCTGCCTTTCAGATCGCAGGGATCCTGATACCGGAAGTAGGATCCTGTATAGGAAAAAATAATGATCAGGTCTTTTTCATCCGCTTCCAGGATATACTGCATCTGCTGCGTGTAAGAAATATTGGTATACACCTGCCTGCCCAGCATCAGCAGGTCGCACTGCAGATTCACTGCAACCGTCCCCGCCTTCAGCAGGCCAAAAACGGCAACTCTCTCATACCGCTGAATATCTTCGCACAGGTCATTGACTGCATTCAGGTCAATGGATCTTTCAACCATCTCAATGCTGTCTTTTACCTTCATCGCATAATCGGTCAGCCTTTCTCTTCCTGACGATGACGGAGAATATTCCTCGAAACGCAGATCTGTTGAAAGCAGCAATTCTTTTAATTCTGCAAAATCCCTCAGGCCAATGTCTTTGCAGAAGCGTGAGATCGAGCTTACAGCAACGTTGCATTCTGCAGCCAGGTCTCGGATGCCGATATTCTGCAGATCATCCATATGCCCCAATATATAGGTTGCTATCTGGCTGTTTATTGAGTCTTTTTTCTCACTGGCAACGGTACTCAGAAAGACAACCGGAAGCTTATCGTAAATCATCGGCACACTCTCTTTCTATCTTCCTCCGGCAAAATCATACATCAGACGTTCTTTCAGCTCTGACGGGTCTTTTCCGAACACTTCCATGATTTTAAAAGCAAAAGGATAGGGGGTCGCCGGTCCCTGGCTCGTCACTATGTTCTGATCAAAAACCGCCACATCTTCCACAAACCGTCCCCCCTTCAGTTTTTCTGCATATCCGGTATATCCCGTCACCTTTTTCCCGCCAATCACTCCCGCCTCCGACAGAACAACGGTTCCGGAGCAGATTGCCGCCAGGTATTTCTGATGGTTATTAAAATACCGTACCATTTCAATCACCCCGGGATTCTTTCTCAGATTGTCTCCTCCCGGCCGTCCTCCGGGAAGGACCAGCATATCATATTGCTTTACTTCTTCGCCGAACACGCCATCCGCCCTGACATACATATCATGCATACCTTTTACAAATTCTTCTCCGAAGCTGAACGTATGGCATTCGATTCCTGCTCTCCTCAGCAGGTCCACAACGGTCAGCGTCTCTCCTTCTTCATAGCCTTCCGCCATCAGCACCGCAGCTTTTGCCATTCTATCCATTCTCCTTCCCATCAAATGCATTGAAATACACCATTCTCTTTTTTACTGCCAGGGAATCCCCTCCCAGCAGCTCCACAAGCCGGTATGCAAACGCATATGCCGTTGCCGGTCCGCGGCCTGTAATGATATTTCCGTCAGTCACCACCTGTTCCTCCCGGTAGAATCCCTGCTTTATCTTCTGATCATAGCCCTTATAAGCAGTATAGTTCTTTCCGGACAGCAGGCCCGCCTTTTCCAGTACGACAGGCGCTGCACACATGGCACAGATGTATTTTCCCTCTCTGTTCATTTCCCGGAGAATCTCCAGGACCTCCCGGCTGTTTTGCAGGTTTTCCGCACCGGCATAGCCGCCCGGCAGGACCACCATATCATATTCTGTCACTTCATGATTCAAAATCCTGTCGCATTGGACGCAGATCCCATGGCCTCCCTCTGCTGTTTTTTCAAAACCAAAGGTATGGCACTGCAGGCCTGCCCTGCGGATAATATCCACAATTGTCAGTGTCTCCCCCTCCTCAAATCCGGGTGCAACCAGAACTGCCGCTTTTTTCATATGGTTCCTCCTTCCTTTCCGCTTTCTATTTTAATCTATTTTTTCTGTGATTCAATGGATTTCCAGAATCAGGAAATCTTCTTTCCCATTCCTTTGTGCAAAAAAATCCGGACCCTGCTCTGAACTCCAGGCAGGATCCGGATCTCCGATCGGATCGGTTTTCTGTTTTTCAGCACTCTGCTTCTTACTGACCCATGGCGTGAAACTTTTCTACAATTTTCTTGAGAAGTTCCGTGGTCTTTTCCAGAGAACGGGTACTGACAAACTCATATTTTCCATGTCCGTTCTCTCCTCCCGTACACAGATTTGGGCAGGGAAGACCCATATAGGAAAGGCGGCAGCCGTCGGTACCCCCGCGGATAGGTACTACCCGGGGCGTGATTTCAAGCTCTTCCATCGCTTCACGCGCCAGATCAATCAGATACATATGAGGCGCTACCTTCTCTTTCATATTATAATAACTGTCTCTGATCTCCAGGCGTACGGTCCCTTTTCCATACTTTTCGTTCATATAATCCGCTGCACGGACCAGAAAAGCCTTTTTCGCTTCAAACTTCTCCCTGTCATGATCTCTCACCAGATAATCCAGGAATGCATCCTCCACTTCACCGCTCATACGGTTCAGATGGTAAAAACCCTCATAACCTTCCGTGCAGGAGGGAGTCTCTTCCGGCGGCAGCATGGATTGAAATTCCATTGCCATCAGAGAGGCGTTTTTCATTTTTCCTTTTGCAGATCCGGGATGAATGCTCAGACCCTTGAAGTAAACTTTTGCTGAAGCTGCATTGAAGTTTTCATATTCCAGCTCTCCCAGAGCACCGCCGTCTACTGTGTAAGCCACCTCTGCACCGAATTTTTTCACATCGAAGAAGTCCGCCCCTCTTCCCACCTCTTCATCAGGCGTAAAGCCGATCTTAATGGTTCCGTGAGGGATTTCCGGATGGGTGAGGAAGTATTCCGCCATCGCCATGATCTCTGCAATCCCGGCTTTATCATCTGCACCGAGAAGAGTCGTTCCGTCTGTCACAATCAGATCTTCTCCTTTGTATCCGGACAGCTGAGGATACTCCTCCGGTCCCATGGAAACATTTTCAGCCTCATTCAGTATAATTCTTCCGCCGTCATAGTTTTTTACAATGCGGGGATTCACATTCTTTCCAGACACCACCGGAGCCGTATCCATATGCGCTACAAGCCCCAGAACAGGCACCTTCCTGTCCGTATTGGCCGGAATCGTACCGTATACATAGCAGTGTTCATCCACACCGGCATCTGCGATCCCTATCTCCTTCATTTCTTTTACCAGCTCCTCTGCAAATGCAAACTGGCATTCCGTGCTCGGCACGGCTTCCCGGTCCTCCTGGGAACGGGTATCGAACGTAACGTATTTCAGAAATCTTTCCGTTGCATTCATTTCATTTATCTCCTTCCTGCCGGTCAGGCCGGCTGTCATTCTCTTTCTTCCAGATCTCTCTGAATTCCCTCCAGATAGTGAACCAGCATATCCTTATGAGCCCGGATCCTGTAATTTTTATCCACTTCCTCGTACGTAAAGCTCTTCCGTCCGCCTTCTTCCATCCTTTTCCAGAACCGGAATATATGGGAAAAGGGCAGATAATAGATTTCATCCCGCCTGGTATAGTGCACCAGAAGAAATGCGATCCCCCCCTGTTCCTCAAATTCCTTCATAAATTCTATCTGATGAGGGTGAACATTCTGAAGCGGAAAGGTATTTTCCGCACATTCCTTGGCATCAAAACATACCGGGATTCCCTGAACGGTCCCGATATAGTCCACCGTACTTTTCTGGCCGAAATAGGCCAGAGTAATATGCCTGTTCTTTTTGTCGATCTCTATGGGTGTGATGGGAGTGGGGATTTTCTGGATCAGAGCCAGATGTTTCTCCCGATAGCAGTCATTGGTATGATTGATCAGCTCCTCCAGAGTGGAGCCTCTCAGCCCTCTTGTATTCCAGGTTCCCATTACAGCTTCTCCCCGGCCATGACCCGCTCAAAATCTGCAGGCAGCGGAGCGGTAAACGATTTTCCGCCCAGATGTCCGCACGGATCCGGAACCTTTTCCGGCATCACCAGTTTCCAGGAATGAAGGAGCTGAGTGGAAATCCCATATTTCTGTTTTGCCTCCCGGTTCCGCACCGGATCCCCGTATTTGGGATCTCCCAGGATGGGATGGCCGATAGAATTCAGATGCGCTCTGATCTGGTGGGAGCGCCCGGTGATCAGAGTGATCTGCAGCCGGGTAAAATTCTCTCCCACTGACAGAGGAATATATTCCGTCTCTATGGGAAGACTGTCCGGAACCGGAGTTCTGAACACCGATACCTGATTGGTCTGTTCATTTTTCTTCAGATACCCACGGATGCGGCAGGGTGTTTCCACCGTTCCCTTTACAATACACTGATAATATTTATGGAGGCTCCGGTCCTTCAGGACCGCGCTCATTGCCTGCAGGCCTCCCAGACTCTTTCCCGCAATGACGATTCCGCTGGTGTTTCTGTCCAGGCGGTTGCAGACAGACGGACGAAAAGTGCGCATCTGCTCTTCCGTCAGTTCGCCTTTTTTCATCAGATAAGAAATGATGTGCTCCACCAGGGAGTCATCCGTTTCTTCCGCTTTCTGGGAAAGCATTCCGCACGGCTTATTCACCAGCAGAATGTCCTCATCCTCATAAATCACATCCAGCTTCTGGCGTTTTTTCACAGGCTGTACTTCTGTCCTGGAAAAGCGGTCTATGGTTTCATCAGACAGGAAGAGGCGGATCACATCCCCCTCCTTCAGCAGTTCGGATCCTTCACACCGCTTTCCGTTCAGGGTAATGTTCTTCTTCCTGATCATTTTATAGATAAAACCCTTTCCCGCCAGATTCAGATATTTTGCAAGCAGCTTGTCCATCCGCTGCCCGGCTTCATTTTTGCTCACTGTCAGTGCCTTCATCCCGCTCCTCCCTTCTTTTTCTACATAGAAAGCTGTTTCAAAAGCTCCTGCGTATAATCCACACTCCCGTCATCCTCGTATTCCTCCATGGGCTTTAAGCTGTTCAGGCGCTGAAAAAACGCTTTTTCATCCTGGATCATATGCACATGGGGATCCAGCCGGTGAGCTGTAAAAATGTCATTAAAAAAACGTTCTGCCTTTTTTCCGTCCACTTTCCGGGAGGTACAGTACAGGTATACACCTGTGGGATGGACAGCTGCCGCATCCACCGGCATCACCGCCTCCTTGGACGTAAGAATCAGATCATAGAGAATCGGACACTTTTTCTCATAGACAGACACCCGGGCAAAGAACTCTTTCGAAGGCGTTTTATATTTCCATGCCGCCAGCAGAGGAGATGCCACGTTTGCTGTCGGCAGAACGGACAGAATCGCCATTACCGTAAGGATATTTTTTGTAGCCTGGCTGCCGGTCAGCTGTCTGGCTCCCAGCTGAATCAGTATCATGAGCACTCCGAAAAGTACTTCTCCCAATTGGATCCTCCGATGATAGATCCGGTATCCATATTCTCCTTTTTTCCGTCTGTGTTTCATTTCTGTCTCCTCATAGATGATTCATGGCGGCCAGCAGCAGACTGTGAGGAATCACTTTTGCAAGAAGGCGGAATGCCTTCATCAGCGGGCCGTACACGGAAACGGTCTTTCCCATGGCGCTGTCCCGCATCGCTGTCTCCGCCACTTTTTTCGGATCAGCCATGGCAAGTCTTTTATAGAAAGGGATCTTTCCCGTCATTTCTGCAATATCAAAGAATTCCGTTTTCACCGGTCCCGGGCATACAGCCGTAACGCAGATCTCCCGGTTCTTCAGCTCCTCATGCAGCGCCCGGCTGTAGCTGAGCACAAATGCCTTTGTTGCAGCATATACCGCAAATTCAGGCTGAGGAAGGAAGGCTGCGGCAGACGCAAACTGAATGATCCTGCTGTTTCTTCCCATATACGGAAGCACCAGATGGGTAACGGCGCACAGAGCCTGACAGTTCAGCGCCACCATTCCTGTCTCTTCTCCCATCGTTACCGTCCCTACCGGTCCGATTTTGCCATAGCCGGATGCATTGACCAGAATCTTCACCTCCGGTTGCATTTCTTCCAGCCTGTCCTTCAGAACAGAAAGGTCCTCCTGCCTGGTAAGATCCAGCGGCAGGATACGAAGCGGGACGGGAACTCTGCCCTGAAGCTCCCGCAGGCGCTGTTCTCTCCTGGCGATCACCCAGATCTCCTCTATCTTCTCATACCGGTCTCCGATCTGCAGGACCATTTCCCGTCCCAGACCGGAAGATGCTCCGGTTACCACAGCAATCCTCATGAAATTCTCCTTTCCGCATATCCTGTAAGGGATCCGCCTTCTATTTTTTTACTTTTTTATGGATGTTCCGGATCGTTTTTTTCTTTCCTCCGGAGTCCCTTTTTCCTGTCTGGCCTCTTCCCGTCCGGTTCGCCTCTGTCTTCCGGCCCGTTCCTCCGTTTCCTCTGAAGCTTCCCTTCTCTCCGATTCCCGGCCTGGGACGGATCAGACATTTTTTTTCAAAACCAATCAGATCTGTCCGGCCCGCACGGCGGAGCGCCTCTGCCACCAGCTCATAGTTCTTGGGGTTCCGATACTGGATCAGAGCCCGCTGCATGGCTTTCTCATGGGGGTTGGTGGGAACATACACTTCCTCCATCGTTCTCGGATCCAGCCCCGTATAATACATACAGGTAGAGATCGTAGACGGCGTGGGATAGAAATCCTGTACCTGCTCCGGCATGTAACCCAGATCTCTCAGATATTCCGCCAGTTCAACTGCCTCTTTCAGAGAAGAACCGGGATGGGAGGACATGAGATACGGCACCAGATACTGCTTCAGCCCCAGACGCTGGTTCATTTTATTATACTCATCCACAAACTGGCGGTATACCTTGTTTTCCGGCTTTCCCATTTTTGACAGAACCGCATCTGCCACATGTTCAGGAGCCACTTTCAGCTGGCCGCTTACATGGTACTGGCAGAGTTCCTTCAGAAACTGGCGGCTCTTGTCTGCCAGAAGGTAGTCAAACCGGATTCCGGAACGGATAAACACTTTTTTGACCTTCGGCAGTTCTCTCAGCTTTTTCAGAAGCAGCAGGTAATCGGTATGGTCTGCATTCAGGTTTTTGCAGGGTCTGGGATACAGACACTGCTTATGGGGACAGGCCCCCTTGGTCAGCTGTTTTTCGCAGGCAGGAAAACGGAAGTTGGCCGTAGGACCTCCCACATCATGGATGTATCCTTTGAAATCCGGTTCCTCTGTAAGCAGTCTGGCCTCCTCCACCAGCGACTCGTGGCTGCGTACCTGAATGATCCTGCCCTGGTGGAATGTCAGGGCACAGAAACTGCAGGAACCGAAGCAGCCCCTGTTGCTGATCAGGCTGAATTTTACCTCCCGAATGGCCGGAATTCCGCCGGCCTCCTCATAGGAGGGATGATAGTTTCTCATGTAAGGGAGGCTGTACACCTCGTCCATTTCTTCTGTGGTCAAAGGCTTTGCCGGAGGATTCTGCACCACATATCCCCGCTCCCCATAAGGCTCCACAAGCCGTTTTCCCGTAAACGGGTCCGTATTGGAATACTGGATATAAAAGCTCTCCGCATATTTTCTCTTATCCTTTTTGATTTCCTCAAAGGAAGGCAGAAGTTTGTAATCATACACCGATTCCAGATCCTTCGTCCGGAATACGGTTCCGTCAATAAAAGTAATATCCTTCACTGCAATTCCTGCATTCAGCGCATCTGCGATCTCCACAATAGAGTGCTCTCCCATACCGTAGGAGATCAGATCCGCCTGCGCATCCAGCAGAATGGAACGTTTTACCTTATTGGACCAGTAGTCATAATGGGCCAGTCTTCTTAAGCTGGCTTCAATTCCTCCAATAATCACCGGCACATCCGGATAAGTTCGCCGGATCAGATTGCCATAGACCACGGTTGCATAATCCGGGCGTTTTCCCATCTCTCCTCCGGGCGTGTAGGCATCCTGGCTTCTTCTCTTTTTCGATACGGAGTAATGGTTCACCATGGAATCCATATTCCCCCCCGACACCAGAAAGCCCAGTCTTGGACGTCCCAGCACAGCTATGCTCCCATTATTTTTCCAGTCAGGCTGAGCGATTACTCCGACCCGATAGCCTCTGGATTCCAGAAGCCTGGTAATAATCGCAGCCCCGAAAGACGGGTGATCCACATAGGCATCTCCGCTGACATAGACGAAATCGCACTGATCCCATCCTCTCTTTTCCATATCCTCCCTGCAGACGGGCAGATAATCATGTATCATGAAGTTTCTCCTTTTTTCTCTCAATAATTTCCATCCCTGAACAGATCCATAAAACTGTGGATCCGTCCGTCCGCCAGGCGTTCCTTTTCTTCCGCCAGATGATCGGAAAATTCATCGTCCACAGCGATCACTGTCATTCCCGCTGCTTTTCCGGCCCGGATCCCTGCAGGAACATCTTCAAATACGGCGCAGTCCTGCGGATGCACGCCCAGATCCTTTGCTACTTTCAGGTAAATGTCCGGAGCCGGTTTTCCGGCCGCCACCTCACAGGCTGTGGTCACCTGTCTGAAATAACTGCCGATCCCCAGAGCTCCCAGCACAGCGTCTACCATGTCCCGCCCGTTGCTGGTGGCAATTCCCATAAGGATTCCCCGGTCTCTGGCCCAGGAAAGCAGTTTTCCGGCTCCCTCTTTTAAAGGCACTTCTTTTCTGTATTTTTCCAGGGACATCTCGACCCAGTCCTTTTTGATCTCTTCCACAGACCGGTCCAGCCGGAAGCGCTTCTTAAAATAGACTGCCGTTTCCGTAAAGCTCATGCCTTCCACAGTTCTCTGAAGGTCTTCCGGACAGGAATGCCCGAAACGGCCAAGATACTCAATATCAATGGTCTTCCACATCCACATGGAATCCACCAGTGTTCCGTCCAGGTCAAAAAGAAAGGCCTTTTTATCTTTCAGCTGTTCTAACGTCATGATGTCAGTTCCTCCAGTTCCTCCTTTGTCAGGGGCCGGTATTCTCCCGGAGCCAGCTTCTCATCCAGCTTTAAGCTTCCCATGGAGCGTCTCTTCAGATAAACAACCCGGCAGCCGGATGCTTCCATCATTCTTTTTACCTGATGGAATTTCCCTTCTCTCAGAGTCAGAAGTGCTTCTCCTCCCTCTTGAGCTTTTCTGCATATCTGAAGGATGGCAGGAAGACATCTGGTTCCGTCCTCCAGTACGATTCCTCTGCGGAATTCCTCCTCTGCTCCTTCCGGAAGCGTTCCTTCATAGCGGACCTCATATACTTTGTCCACATGCTTTTTCGGTGAAAGAAGGCGATGGGCCAGATCTCCGTCATTGGTGATGAGCAGCAGTCCTTCCGTATCCAGATCCAGCCTTCCCACCGGAAACAGATCCTTTCTCTTTCGATCACCGATCAGCTCCACCACCGTGGGATATCGTCCGTCTTCCGTCGCCGAAACCACTCCCGCAGGCTTGTTGAGCATATAGTATTCTGCAGCCCGGTAAGTGATCTCCCTGCCGTCTAAAACCACCCGGTCCGTTTCCGGATTGATCTTCCCGTCAGTCTTTTTCACCGTTTCTTCATTTACCGTGATCCGGCCCTTTCTGGCTGCCTCTTTTGCCTGTGTCCTTGTAAGTGACGTCATTTCCGTGAGAAAACGGTCCAGACGCATGGTCTTTTCTCCCATATCTGTCTCCCTTCTGTCCCTTTAAAGCCATCTCCACCCGGGATAGTACTTGTTTTTGATCGTCCGTCCGTTTCCTTTTCCCCAGCCGAGGGGGAACCCGTCCACACAGATCAATGTCCATCCGGCTGCATCCGGCTCATTATCTTCCAGTGAAATGGTTTCGCCCTTCAGATAGCGGATTACTCTTCCGTCTTCTCTGTTCATGGAAAACACATTCAGAGCGTTTTCCGTTTCCCTCAGAGCTTCCGGAGAGAGAACCATGGCCAGCGGCTGAGAAGGCTCCAGTCTTCCCTTTTTCACCTCTCCCAGGAACAGTCCGGTCCTTAAAAAACGAAGTCCCAGTCCTTCCGGAAATCCTTCCGGAAGCAGGTACAGAGCTCCTCCCCGTTCAGAGAGGCGTTTTCTCCAGGCACTTTCCGGCTCTGACACTCCCGATAATCCGGAAACCGATGCTGCCACTCCCCGCAGCAGCTCTGACAGCATTTTTTCCGAAGCCGGATCCAGGGAAGGAAGTCCCGGCCGGTTCATGCTGCCCGCCGTTATCCCGCAGATTTTTTTCTTTTCCGGCCCCGGAACATCCTTTCTCCCATCCGCCTTCTTCCTCAGCCTGGCCACAAAATGCCCCTCTCCGCGGAGCCGGTGAGGAAACAGTCTCAGGCTTCCCGGAAGTCCCAGTCCTTCTGCCGCTCCGGGAAACCGCTCCATCGGGTCCGGTTCCAGATCCTCCCTTTCCTTCAGAATTTCCAGCACAGTCTCTTCATCCTCGTAAGGAGAGAAGGTACAGGTAGAATATACCAGCACCCCGCCTGGCGAGAGCATGTCCGCCGCCGCCCGCAGAATTTTTCGCTGGATCGGCCCGTAGTAAGCCGGTCCCCGTTTTTCCCAGTCCTTTACCATACTCTCCTCTCTTCGGAACATTCCTTCTCCCGAACAGGGCGCGTCTACCAGAATCTTATTGAAATATCCGGGGAGCAGCTCTGCCAGCCTCTCCGGCTGCTCGCTGCATACACAGCTGTTTGAAATGCCGAACAGCTCCAGGTTTTTCACCAGGGCTTTTGCCCTGGAACTGCTGATATCGTTGGAGAACAGCAGTCCCCGCCCCCTCAGCCTGGAACCCAGTTCCGTGCTTTTCCCTCCGGGAGCAGCACACAGATCCAGGACCCGATCCCCCGGTTCTACCGGAAGGAGCGCTGCCGGAGCCATGGTACTGGGTTCCTGAATATAATAAAGTCCGGCATAATAGTACGGATCCTTTGCCGGCTGAGCTCCTTCTCCGCAGAATCTCCCGTTCTCTGCCCACGGCACCTGCTCGGTTGGAAACGGAGACCGTTCCTCCCATTCCCGGCCTGTTATTTTTCCCGTATTCAGCCGGATCCCCGCATTTCCCGGACGCTCAAGGCTGTCCAGATATGCCTGATATTCTTCACCGAGCAGTTTTTCCATCTCTTTCAGATATGCCTGGGGCAGTCTGTCCTTTGTCATATTGATCTCCTTGTAAGCAAATTTACCCATTTTTATCTATTTTAGCACATTTCTTACTGAAATTCCATCTGAAGCCTGTGCTTTTCCAGATACCGGAGGATCCAGTAGGGGTTCACGCTCATTTCTGAGTAGTTTTCTGTGGTCAGGTAGATTCCTACGTGAAGGTGAACGGGAAAATTCCCCACTGTTCCCTCCTCTTTTCCATACCCGCTGTCTCCCATGAATCCCAGAAGCTCTCCCGGTCTGACCGGATCCCCTTCCTTCCATTCCCGGCTGTACCGGTACAGATGCGCATAGTAAAGATAAGCGCCCGATTGGGAGCGGATCCCGATTCTCCAGCCTCCCTGTTCCAGCCATCCCACTTTTTCTACCGTACCTCCGCTCATGCTCACCACAGGGTAAAACCCCCGCGGCATACAATTCCCCATGATGTCACAGCCTTCATGCCGCCGCTCTCCTCCATAGGTCCGTCCGTCTCCCCACCCGTCCTCATAAGTCACATCAGGAATCTCTTCCGCAAGATTAAGCGGTATGGGAAAATACTCCAGGTCCCCGAAAATCATTTCATACGCGCCGCGAAGCCTCCCGTATTCTTCCGGCTTGGCCGCCCGGAGCATGGAGCTGCCTCCTTCCAGACTGTCTGTCTTCCTCAGGTCATAATTCTCTTCCACCATGCGGACGGTCAGTGCATCCAGATCCAGCTCCTCTTCTCCGGCGGCTGCCTCTCCCAGAAGCATGGCACGAAACGCTTCCGTTTCCCATGTATCCTCCGTCAGCTGATACCAGGTAGGGTTGGTACAGAGGTAATCGGTCACTGTTGCCTGAAACAGAGCAAGCAGAAGAAGAAAAACCACAAGCATAGGGCGGGATCCTCCTCATATAATTTACAAATAAACTATATTCCGGCTGCCATGAAAAAATCCATATGCCCCATTGCCGTTCTCCTTCTTCTTCTCTGGAGGCCGGCCCTTTCTCTGGAGGGAGCCCGGAACGGACTGACACTGTGGGCCGACGTCCTGCTCCCCACGCTCCTTCCCTTTATGCTCTGTTCCTGTGCCGTAACCGCTTCCGGAGGAATCCCTGTCCTCACCGCTCCCTTCCGGCCGTTTTTGAACCGTTTTCTGGGCCTTTCTGCAGGAGGCTGCTATGTGCTTCTCACCGGTCTGGTCTGCGGCTATCCCATGGGCGCAAAAACCTGCAGCGATCTGCTTGACAGAAATATGATTTCTCTGAAAGAAGCCCGCTTTCTGCTGGCCATCTGCAATCATCCCAGTCCCATGTTCCTTCTGGGATATGTCATGGCCGGTATGGAATCCGTCTGTCCCGCTCCCCTGTTTCTCCTCTCCGTCTATCTCCCCATCCTGCCTGCCGCATTTCTGGCAGGACGTGTATACGGCTTCCGTCCGGGCGGAAAAAGCAGAGGAAAAAATGAGCCTGTCCAGAGCTTTCCGGTTCCTTCCGGCTTTTCCTTCGACAGAGATTTTATGGGCTGTCTGGAATCCATGGTGAAAATCGGCGGCTATGTTCTGGTTTTTTCCATCCTGGCTGCCTATATCAAAACATTCTCCCCTCTTCCGGCCGGTCCGGGCGCCTGTCTGCTGGCCATGACGGAAATTACCACCGGCATTCACGGACTGAAGCAGGTCCTGAACGGTCCTCTCCTTGTGTCTGCCCTGGCCTTCTTTTCCTCCTTTGGCGGACTGTCCGGAATTTTTCAGACAAAAAGTGTTCTCAGCCAAGAAAAAAATGCCGGACTGTCCATCCGGCATTATGTACTCTGGAAACTGATCCATGCAGGACTGGCCTGCCTGTTTGTTACTGCTGCTCTGTCTGCTCTTCCGGTTCTTCCTCCGCCGGGCTCTCTCCTGCGCTGACAATGCTCCCTGCCAGTTCATTCCGGTTGGAAGAAACAATGTCATAGCTGGACTGCATGGACTGCATGAAAGCGTCAAACCGTCCCTGCGCCCCTTCCATGGAGTGGGTAATGATCATCTGAAGGCTCTTCAGCATATCGTCCGTGTAGCTGATCGCTCCCCGGCGGATTTCGTCTGCCTCCTGAACAGCCCGGTCCAGGATTGCCTGTGCCTCTGCCTGGGCCTGCTCCACAACCTCATTGGCCTGCGCATAGGCCCTCTGCATGATCTCATGCTCGTTTACCAGTTCATCCGTCTGGGCCGTAGCCTGCGCCAGAATCGCCTGGGCCTGGGCCTGGGCATCGGAAATAATGGCATCCTGATTACTGATGATTTTCTGGTAGCGTTTTACCTCATCCGGGATCCGAAGTCTCAGCTCTCCCAGCAGATCCTGGATCTCATCTTTATTTACAATAATCTCCGTATTGGAAAATGCCTTGAATTTACATTCATCAATATATTCGTCAATCTCTCCGATCAACTGCTCAATTCTGCTGCTCATAATCGTTTCTCCTACCCTTTCTTAATCGAATCTTTTCATTTTTTCCCGCACCAGCTTTGCCACATCCGCATGAAGAAAAGCGGAAATATCTCCTCCGTACATGGCGATTTCCTTCACCATACTGGAGCTGAGATAGGAATATTTCAGGCTGGTAGTCAGGAACAGTGTGTCGATCTCCGGTGCCATTACCCGGTTCGTCTGGGACAGCTGCAGCTCATATTCAAAGTCCGTAATAGCCCGCAGCCCTCTCACAATGACCTTGGCCCCGTTCTCTCTGGCAAAATCAATGGTAAGTCCGTCAAAAGCTTTGACCTCCACATTGGACAGATGGGCGGTCACACTTTTTAACATCTTAACACGTTCTTCTACAGAAAACAACGGAGTTTTTTTCTGATTGCACAAAACTCCTACGATTACATGATCCATGATCTGGGCCGTACGTTCAATAATATCCATATGGCCCAGAGTAACCGGGTCAAAGCTGCCCGGGTATATGGCGCTTGTCATTGGTTCATTTCTCCTTTTGTATAAAATATGTGCTGATTGGTCTTATAGGTTTTGATCCGCTCCAGCTGAAATCCCTCTTCCGTTCCCGCTTCCGGGTCCGTCTCCAGAGATGCCTCCACAATGATCCGGCTGTCCGGGCGGATCAGGGAGGAGTTCTTCAGATAGGAAAGAACCTGCAGCTCCAGTTCCTGATTATAGGGCGGATCCATGAACACAATGTCAAACGGCTCCTGTTTTCCCTCCATCCGGGAAAGTGCGGTCAGTACATCGCACACCATCACCGACGCCTGATCTTCCAGCTGCGTGGTTTTTAAGTTCTCCTGAATGCAGGACGCTGCTTTCCGGCTGCTTTCCACAAATACCGCAGCCTCTGCCCCCCGGCTCAGGGCTTCAATACCGATCCCGCCGCTGCCTGCAAACAGGTCCAGAAACCGGCAGCCCGGAATGTCATTCTGAAGCATGTTGAACAGTGTTTCCTTGATTCTGTCCGTGGTAGGTCTGGTATCCAGACCATCTATCGTTTTCAGAAGAAGCCTTCTGGCTTTTCCGGCAATCACTCTCATAGAAAACTTCCTTTCTTTTTCCATCCAGCCTATTATAGTATGAAAATTCTTGATACACAAGGCTATTTTTTAGGAAGTGTCAGCTTTTTCCATATTACACAGAACCTTCTAGTGTATTCTTTTTTCATGCGCACATACTAGGATCGTAACACAAAGACAGGCCGCGCCGCACAGCAAAATCACGGCTGCGGTCAATCAATGCAAGGAGGGTGTTATTATGGCAAACAACAGTTCTTCCAACAAGACAAACGTACCTGAAGCAAAGGAAGCAATGAACCGTATGAAAATGGAAGTAGCCAGTGAGCTTGGCGTTCCGTTATCCAACGGTTACAACGGCAACCTGACTTCTGCTCAGAACGGCTCTGTGGGCGGTTATATGGTAAAGAAAATGATCGAAGCCCAGGAGAGACAGATGGCCGGAAAGTAACCTCCTGTTCCTTCTTTCGGTCATAGACCGAAGAAAACACCTCCTGACCGCACAGTTGCGGGCGGCCGGGAGGTGTTTTACATACAGCTTTTATCTCAGTTTTTCTGTTCAAAACCGGGGTCACATTTCTGGAATGCGATCCGTTCCGTTCCGTCTTCCACATAGATGATGCCGCAGGGAACAAAGCCGTTCTTTTTCAGGGCCTTCTGCATGGGAAGATTGTTCCGGTGCGTATCGATCCGGAGATTGCCGCACTGCTTCAAGCACCAGTTCAGGCAGAAGGAAGCAATTCCTCTTCCCTTTCCGTCTGCGGCGATCCGGTGTACGACCCCGTAAGGCTGGTCATTGAGCCAGCTTCCTTCCGTAATCACCCGGTAAGTCGGTTCTTCCCCAATCATAAAAAAGAATGTGGCCGCAACCTCTCCGTTCTCCAGACATACGTAGCTGGCACCTTTTTCCATATCCTCTCTCACATCCTGCTCTCCCGGATAGCTGCCGTTCCACTGACTTCTGTTTCCTGTAGCCGCCATAAATTTTCTGGCATCCTCGTAAATAGCCAGAATCTTCTCCATATCTTCCGGTTTCGTGGGACGGATCTCAAGAATCCGTTCCCCGCCGTCTGCCTCTGCGCTGCATCCCACTCCTGCAGGTGTTGTTTTCTTCTCTGTCATTTTCTGCTCTCCTATAGATTCAATCGGTCATAACTGTGCTCCAAATACCGGTCCAGCCGCTTCCTCAGCTCCTCATTCTCCGGCCGGGACAGTTCCGGATCCCGGTCCAGAAGCCGGTCTGCTTCTTCGGATGCCGTTTTCAGCACAGCCGCATCCGTAAAAATATCCGCCAGTTTAAATTCCATTTCTCCGCTCTGGCGGACACCGAAAATGTCTCCCGGTCCCCTCAGTTTCAGATCCTCTGATGCAATGTAGAAGCCATCATTGGAACGGTTCAGAATGTCCAGTCTCTCACCGGCTCCCTCTTCCCCGCAGTTGATCATGATGCAATAGGACTGGTGTTTTCCCCGTCCTACTCTTCCTCTCAGCTGATGAAGCTGAGCCAGTCCGAACCGTTCTGCATTTTCAATCATCATCACCGTTGCATTCGGAACATTGACTCCCACCTCTACTACTGTAGTGGAAACCAGTACCTGAATTTCATTGCGGGCAAACGCTTCCATTACCGCTTTTTTTTCTTTTCCCTTCATTTTTCCATGAAGAATTCCTACCTGAACGGACGCAGGAAACTCTTTTCTCAGCTTTTCCGCATAATCCACAACATTTTCTGCTTCCAGCAGCTCACTCTCCTCCACCATGGGACAGATCACGTAAGCCTGCCTTCCTGCCTGCACTTCCTTCTTTATAAATTCATAGGCTTTTGGCCTCCAGGAAGGACCCACCACACAGTTTTTTATGGGAAGCCGGCCGACCGGCATCTGATCGATAATGGAAATGTCCAGATCTCCGTACAGGATGATGGCCAGTGTTCTGGGAATCGGGGTCGCGCTCATTACCAGCACATGGGGACGGTCGCCTTTTTCCCCCAGAGCTTCCCGCTGTCCTACGCCGAACCGGTGCTGCTCATCCGTGATGACCAGCGCCAGACGGTCATACAATACCTTCTCCTGAATAATGGCATGGGTTCCCACAATAATGTCCGCCTGATGGGTCGCAATCTTTTCATATGCCTGACGTTTTTCCTTCGCTGTCATGGATCCGGTAACCAGCACAGGGACCTTGCTGATCCCGTACGCGGCAAAAAGTTCTGTCATGGACTCAAAGTGCTGCCTGGCAAGTACTTCTGTCGGAGCCATCAGCGCTCCCTGATACCCGTTGTAAGCCGCTTCCAGGAGAGCCAGAACCGCGATGATCGTCTTTCCTGAGCCCACATCCCCCTGGATCAGGCGGTTCATGGGCATCCCTCCGGCCATATCAGACTGAATTTCGCCGAATACCTTCTCCTGAGCCGGAGTCAGGGAATAGGGAAGCAGCCTCTTGAATGTCTCCACCTCCGGCCTGGGTTCCAGCACATACCCACTTTCTCTGTCCTGTCTTTTCTCTTTCAGACGGCGGACCGCCAACACAAACAGGAAAAATTCATCGAACACCAGCCTTTTTCTGGCAAAAAGCAGTTCCTGCCTGCTGGACGGGAAATGAATATGTTCCAAGGCAAAATTGTATTCTGCCAGTTCATTCCGGATCCGGATCTCCTCCGGCAGGAATTCCCGTTCCATCCCTCTTGCGGAAAGCGCCTGAGCAACGGTCTTTGCAATCGTTTTATTTCCCAGGCCCTTGGTCTGCCCATATACAGGCTGCATGGACCCTGCTTTTTCCTCATACGCGCCGGGAGAAAAAATTTCCGGCTGCTCCATTGTCAGGTGTCTGCCCTTTTTCACAACACGCCCCCGGAATACCAAACGGCTTCCCGCCCTGAGTACATTCCGGAGAAAGGGCATGTTGTACCAGGTAAGAGAAATACTGCCCGTTCCATCCCATACTTCAGATACCGTCACCGCAATTCTGGAAAAGCGGCGCACATCTCCGTCTTTCTTCAGGATTCCCTCCACTGCGGCAACCGTGTCCGGCCGGAGTTCTCCTACCGGGACCGGCGGATCATAGGAATCATACCCTCTGGGATAATATTCCAGGAGTTCCCGGACCGTAGATACCCCCAGCTTTTCAAACAGCTTTCCTGTTTTTTCACCGACACCCTTCACCGATGTCACCGGCTGATCTTCCATTTTCCATCATCCCTCCCTTCTGCTCCGTTTACAGCCAAAAGGCTCCCGCCTTTCCGGCGGAAGCCTTTTCAGGTCCCGTTCTCCCATGGAAAACAGCCGGACCGTTTTTATTCCACAGACATCAGATAATAGTAAATCGGCTGGCCTCCCCGGTGAAGCTCTACCTCGCAGTCCGGGCATACTGATTTTGCTTTTTCCAGAAGCTGCTCTGCCTCTTCCTCCGATACGTCACTTCCGTAATAAATGCTCACCAGCTCCGATTCTTCATCCAGCATGGCCTTCAGCGTATCCAGAGCAACCGACTCCACAGATTTGCCTACAGCCAGCATGCCGCTGTCTCCGATTCCCATGATGTCGCCTTCATGGATCTCCATTCCGTCAATGGTCGTGTTCCTGACAGCATAGGTGATCTGTCCGGTCTTCACCCGGCTCATTTCCCGGATCATATTCTCCTGGTTTTCTTCCACGGAAAGATCCGGAGCAAAATTAATCACAGCCGTGATTCCCTGGGGTACGGTCCTGGACGGAATCACAACCAGTTCCTTCCCCTCTGTCAGGCTCCTGGCCTGCTCTGCCGCCAGGATAATATTCTTATTGTTGGGAAGCACAAAAATCCGGTCTGCATTCACCCGGTCCACTGCATTCAGCACATCCTCTGTGCTGGGGTTCATGGTCTGTCCGCCTTCGATCAGGCAGTCCACTCCAATTCCCTTAAAGATCTCTCCCAGTCCGTCTCCAATAGAAACAGCGATAAAGCCGTATGGCTTTCTGGGTGCCTCAGCTTTAGCCTCCTCAGCCTTTTCCTTCTGCTTTACAGCCACCTGCTCTGCGTTCTGGATCAGGCGTTCATGATGCTCCTCTCTCATATTATCCACCTTCATGCGGGAGAGCGAGCCGTAGGTAAGGGCCTTTTCAAAGGCCAGTCCCGGATGGTTGGTATGCACATGCACTTTCACCAGATCATCATCGGATACCACTACAATGGAATCTCCTATGGATTCCAGATAGGATTTGAACTCCTCCTCCGTCTGAACATCATAGGGCTTTTCCAGATTAATGATAAATTCTGTACAGTATCCGAAGGTGATCTCTGCTTCTGCAGTTCCTGCCGCACTCTTCATTCCTGCAGACGTCATGGGACGCAGTTCATCCGCCGATATCTCCACTTCCTTGCCCAGAAGTCCGTCCCTGGCTCCTTTCATCACCTGCATCAGTCCCTGACCGCCGGAATCCACCACACCGGCCTCTTTCAGTACAGGAAGCATTTCCGGAGTCTGGCTGAGCACATAGTCACCGTACTCGATTACCTTATCTACAAATTCCAGAATATCCTCCGTCTCGGACACCAGTTCTACCGCCTTGTCAGCCATTCCCTTTGCCACTGTCAGGATCGTTCCTTCCTTAGGCTTCATGACCGCTTTGTAAGCCGTCTCTGTTCCCCGTACAAACGCATTTGCCAGAACAGTGGTCGTAATGGCATCGCTCCCCTTGATCTCTTTTGTAAAGCCGCGGAACAACTGAGACAGAATCACTCCTGAATTTCCTCTGGCCCCCCGGAGAGAACCGGACGAAATAGCCTTTGACAGGTTTTCTATGGTCGGCTCCTCAATGGCAGCTACTTCTCTGGCAGCTGCCATGATCGTCAATGTCATATTGGTTCCTGTATCCCCATCAGGAACGGGAAATACGTTCAGTTCATTGATCCACTCCTTTTTTGCCTCCAGTCCCTTTGCGGCTGCCAGAAATGCTTTCTGCATCAGTCCGGCATCGATTACATTCATACCCACAGGTAATTATCCTCCTTAATCTATCACTCTGACACCTTCCACGAAAATGTTGATCCTGTCCACTTCCATACCGGTGAAATCTTCTACTTTGTATTTTACACTCTCCATGAGATTTTCCGAAACCGCAGAAATATTCACCCCATACGCTACAATCACATGGAAATCAATATTGATGTGGTTATCTACAATCTCCACATCCACTCCCCGGGTCAGGCTATCCTTTTTCAGAAGCCGCACCAGTCCGTCTTTCATGCTTATTGCGGCCATTCCCACGATCCCGAAACATTCCACGGCGGCGTTTCCTGCGCATTGAGCGATCACATCCATGCCGATCTGAACCTCGCCCAGCTTATTGTTCAAGCGTCCCTTCATATATCTGCCTCCATTCTATACTATACACGGGTTTCCCCGGCATTTCTTTTTCGGTTGCCCTTATTATACATGATATCGGAAAAAAAAGAAACAAAATTTTATTTACTGCTTGCAAAATCTCATTTTATCTGGTATTATACAATATGTTGTGGATTCTAAGTAAGGAGTCCAAGTAGCTTTTAAGGAGGTGCAAATCATGGCGAAATGTGCAATTTGTGAAAAAGCTGCTCACTTCGGAAACAACGTGAGCCATTCTCATAGACGGAGCAACAAAATGTGGAAAGCTAACGTAAAGTCTGTCAAAGTGAAAGTCAATGGCGGCGCTCAGAAGATGAACGTGTGTACTTCTTGCTTACGTTCCGGTTTAGTGGAAAGAGCTTAATTTAAGTTGAACATGATCAGAGAAACAG
>CALWRQ010000043.1 GCA_944383965.1 uncultured Lachnospiraceae bacterium | reverse complement strand
ACATCGTCTTTGATGGAAATATCGCCTGTGGAACGCCATGTAGGCGCGGTCACATGCATGTTGTCGCCGTCAATCTGAACGTCGAATCCCAGCTTCTCAAGTTTTCCCTGAATCTCATCATTTGTCAGATGCTTTCCAAGTCTCTTTTCCAGCCAAGCCAGACTCACATCAATCTGCGCCCGCTCCAGCTTCTTCACGTAATTATCGCAGAATCCGGTTACCTTAAGCTCCGGATAGAGTTCCTTAAAATACTGCATGGAAAGAGCCAGCGCCTGATCACATCTCTCCGGGTCGATGGCTTTCTCATATCTGGATGACGCCTCAGTACGGGTATCATAGCGCAGAGCCGTACGGCGGATTCCTGCCGCCTCAAAATTGGCAACCTCCAGAATTACCCGTTCTGTCTTGGGAAGAATAGAATCCTTCGCTCCTCCCATAACTCCGGCGAGAGCTACCGGTCCTTCAGAATCCGTAATTACCAGATCGTCATCACAGAGGGTCAGCTCGTTTCCGTTCAGAAGCAGCAGCTTTTCGCCCCCCTTGGCGTGTCTTACGGCAATGTGATCCGAGATGTTATCCGCATCAAACGCATGGGTCGGGTTTCCGACCGCAAGCATGACATAGTTTGTGATATCCACAAGTGCATTGATGGGACGCATCCCCGCTTTCCAGATTCTGTTCTGCATTTTGTACGGCGCAGGTTTTACGCTTACCCCGGTCATCTCAACGCCGATGTATCTCGTACATCTGTCAGGCGCATCAATCTCAACCCGGAAATCAGACGGAACATCTGTTTCAAAAGGTTTGATCTCTCTGAGAGGCAGGTTGTAGAGCGCAGCAATCTCGCGGGCAATCCCGTAATGTCCCCAGAGATCCGGTCTGTTTGTCATCGATTTATTGTCAATTTCCAGAATGATATCGTTCATATCCAGAGCGTCGGCCAAGGGCGTTCCTGCCGGTACGTCAAAGGCAGACAGATCCAGAATCTCCGCCTCCTGCTCCGCCGGGAAGAGATCTCCCAGACCGATTTCGCTGGACGCGCAGATCATGCCGTACGACTCCACTCCGCGCAGCTTGGAATTTTTAATTACTACCGGCTCGCCTTCTCCATGCCAGCGGACAACGGCTCCCGGACAGGATACGGCAACCCGCATACCTTCTTCCAGATTGATGCCGCCGCAGACGATATCCTTCACCTCGCCGCCGATATCTACCTTGCATACTCTGAGTTTGTCCGCATTGGGATGGGGCTCGATCTTCTCGATCACTCCCACAATCATATTGTCAAAACGGCGCGCAAGATCCTCCGCGTCTTCCACTTCCACGGTGGACATGGTCAGGTCGTACGCCAGTTTTTTCAGGTCCGCGTCGTCCGGAATTTGAACATAGTCCTTAATCCATGATAATGATAACTTCATTTTCTACTCTCCTTATCTAAACTGTTTCAGGAATCTTAAGTCAGCGCTGTGGAACAGCCTTACATCATCCACACCGTAACGCATCATAACCAGTCTGTCCAGACCGATATTTACATAGAATCCGGTATACTCATCGGGATCCAGTCCGGCAGCCCTGAGCACATTGGGATGGGGAGATCCTCCCGGCATTACTTCGATCCAGCCCACATGCTTGCAGACGCTGCATCCTTTTCCGCCGCATACCTGACACTGCATGTCGATCTCAAATCCCGGCTCCACAAAGGGGAAGAAACCGGAACGCATTCTTACCGGCACATCCCGTCCGAACACTTTGCTCAAAATGCTCTTAATCATTACCTTTCCGGAGGTAAATGTAATATCTTTGTCCACAATGAGAGCTTCATACTGGAAAAATGCTCTCTCGTGATGGGCATCCGTCGTCTCGTTTCTGTATACACGTCCCGGGTACACGAACCGGTACGGAGGCTTGTGCGTCTGCATATAGCGGACACTTCCGCCTGTCAGATGGGGGCGAAGGCAGAGCTTCTCGTTTGTGCTTCCGCTGTCATGGCCTTCCAGCCAGTAGGTATCCATGCTCTCCCGGGCCGGATGGTTGGGAGGAAAGTTCAGTTTATCGAACGCATACATCTCACTTGTGATCTCATCCTCTTCAAAAATCTCAAATCCCATGGAGCGGAACGTATCGTTCAGGTCATAGCACATCTGCGTGATCGGATGAAGGCCCCCGCCGGAAGGAAGAATCCCCGGAACCGAGCAGTCAAAATCGGGGGATACTTCCGAAGCTTTCAGCTTCAGCTCCATTCTCTTTTCATCGATCAGTTCCTTGACCTCGTTCTTCGCCTGATTCAGCAGTTTTCCCATTTCAGGACGAACGGATACGTCCAGCGACGGGATATCTTTCATCAGAAGGCTGAGTGCTCCCTGCTTTCCGATATACGCGCTTTTCACATTCTGAAGTTCTCCCTCACTGGCCGCTTCAGAAATCCTGATTTTTGCCTCTGATAAAATACCATTGATTTTATCTTTCATTACAATTCTCCTTTCAGTCTGTTTACAAATTTTCCTCACAAAAAAACATCGCCGCCTGTTATTTTTCAAATAACAAGGGACGATGTTAATCGCGGTACCACCCTATTTCAGAACATTTTCTCTCTGTTCCGCACTCTTTTTGTGTATTTGCTCTGCTACACAGACAGCTGACTTAACGCACTATGAATGCTTTTCGCCAGGTAGCTCCTATACTGAAATTTCAGGAAGATTCACGCAGAATGCTTTCAGCCGGTGGCAGTCTGTCTCTGATTCGCTACGCCTTCCCTACTCACGTATATTCACAGCTCAGATTTATACTGTATTATTTCACATATTTTAAAATTTGTCAATAACAAGCAGAGCTCCATGTAATCTCCTAAAATGAAATCTTAAATTCCCCGCCTGCCTCCGCACTGAAATTTTCTTTTTCAAGTGAGCAAATCCTCACTTCCGCCCTCTTCCTCAAACAGACGGCACAGGGTGGGCTGCACATGAAGGAAATCCACCAGTCTGTCCAGACTGTCGTCTTCCTTCGGCTCTCCCTCCTGCTTCACCGCACGGATCAGAATGTTCTTTGGAGTATGCTCCATATCAATAAACTCCAGAATCTGAGTACGATATCCCTGACGCTCCAGCATCTGCGCCCGGATCCCGTCCGTGATCAGCGCAGCCATTCTTTCCTTCAGCAGCCCGTAGCCCAGCACCGGCTCCAGCACCTCGCTGCAAATCTGGCCGTTCAGCTCATGCTGACAGCAGGGAACGGAAAGGATCACTTTCGCTCCCCATTTCACCGCTTTATAAAGAGCATAATCCGTGGCCGTATCACAGGCATGAAGCGTCACTACCATGTCCACCCGGTTCACTCCCTCATAAGAGGCAATGTCTCCCGTATAAAAACGCAGATGATCAAAGCCGTACTGCTCCGCCAGCATACTGCACCGGGCGATCACATCTTTCTTCAGGTCCAGGCCGATGATTTTCACCGGATACCCCTTCAGCTCTTTCAGATAATAGTACATGGCAAAAGTAAGATAAGATTTGCCGCATCCAAAATCCAGAATGGTATTTTCCCTGTCTTTGTCCAGGCGGGGAAGAATATCCTCAATAAATTCAAGAAACCGGTTGATCTGGCGGAATTTATCATAGCGGGACCGGACGACCTGTCCGCTTTCCGTCATCACCCCCAGATCCACCAGAAAGGGAACGGGAACTCCCTCCTCCAGTACATACTTCTTCTTCCTGTTATGACTCAGGACTGCCCGAATCGGAGCTGCCCCTCCTTCGTCCGCCGCCGGACAGCATCCCGCTGCCTGCCTTCGCTTTGTCTTCACCGTCACCCGGCCCTTTCTGCTGACCAGAGCATGAGCCGTTCCTTTTATGGAAGACAGTTCCATCTGTCTCATAATACCGTCCAGCATTTCTTCCACATACCCAGCCGTCTCTTCAGCAGACAGGTTCCGATGAAAACTGAGCCCCTCTCTGCTCCTCCGCCTGAAAAGTCAGCTTTCCCCTCAGAAGAACCGGGCGGACCCTGACCCGGCTCAGGCTCTTCCTGTCTGCAGGATTGCTCAGAATCAGCTGTTCCAGCCCCTCGTCCAGAAATTCCTCCAGCACTTTTCTCAAAGCACCTCTGTCTTTTTCTTCCATACTGTCTCTCCTACCAGTTTTTTCTCAGCAGTTCCGGATAAGGCTCCAGATGGGAATAGTCATTGAACCGCTCCACCCACACCCTGTCCTCTTCTTTTCTGCATTCCAATTCTGTGATGCTGCAGTTTTCCAGATTTTTTCCAAGCAGCCTCCATTTTGCCAGATCCATGCCCAGAAAATAGGCCGTCAGGCTGCGGATCACACCCCCGTGAGTCACTACAGCTGCCGTTTCGGCTCCGCTCTCCATGATCTCCCGGATCACAGGAAGGGCGCGGGCCACCACATCCCCGGCACATTCCCCTCCCGGATAAGGCAGATCCCTTTCCATTCTGGCATATTCCCTGCGGAAATCCGCAAACTGCACTTCAATTTCCTGATCACTCAGTCCTTCCATTCTGCCGAAGGAAATTTCCCGCAGCCCCGGCCTCACTTCCTCCGGAGCCTTCCAGAATCTTCCCGCTGCTTCGGCTGTTTCTCTGGCCCGGATCAGGTCGCTTACATACACTTTCTCAATGCCGGCGTGCTCCAGTCGTTTTCCTACCAGCTCCGCCTGCCTCACTCCTTCCGGAGCGAGGGCCACATCCACATTGCACCGTTTGCTGCACTGCCGTCCGTGCCGGATCAGATAGATCTTCATGTTTCTTCCCCCTGTCTGCAGAAGCATAAAAGCCTGTGCGGGAAGAGGGCCTGTTCTCCCGGTCCCCTTCCCGCGCATCCGCTTCGTCTTTTCAGTTAGTTTTTAAAGCTGTGGATCGGCGCCGGGATCCGTCCGCCTCTTGTCACAAACTTCTCACAGGAATAGGTATTGACCGGCATTACAGGAGCATAGCCCAGCAGGCCTCCGAATTCCACCGTATCTCCCACTCCTTTTCCGATCACCGGAATCACCCTTACCGCTGTTGTTTTCTGGTTAACCATTCCGATCGCCGCTTCATCGGCAATGATCCCGGCGATCGTAGTCGCCGGCGTATCGCCCGGAATGGCGATCATATCCAGCCCCACGGAGCAGACGCAGGTCATGGCCTCCAGCTTTTCAATGGTCAGAGCACCCAGGGTCACCGCATCGATCATTCCCTGATCCTCACTCACCGGGATAAAGGCGCCGCTTAATCCTCCCACATAGGAAGATGCCATCACTCCGCCTTTCTTCACCTGATCATTAAGCATGGCGAGAGCAGCCGTGGTTCCCGGCGCTCCTACCCGTTCCAGTCCGATCTCTTCCAGAATCTCTGCCACGCTGTCTCCCACAGCCGGAGTCGGAGCCAGAGACAGATCAATGATTCCGAACGGAATTCCCAGACGTCTGGACGCCTCCTGAGCCACCAGCTGACCCACCCGGGTAATTTTGAAAGCTGTCTTTTTAATGGTTTCACAGAGAACCTCAAAGTTCTGTCCTCTTGCTTTCTCCAGAGCCACTTTTACTACTCCGGGGCCGCTGACTCCTACATTGATAATGGCATCCGCTTCCGTTACGCCGTGAAACGCTCCTGCCATAAACGGATTGTCATCGGGCGCATTGCAGAATACTACCAGCTTGGCACAGCCGAGAGAATCTTCTTCTTTCGTGGCTTCAGCCGTCTGCCGGACCACCTCGCCCATCAGATTTACCGCATCCATGTTAATTCCCGTTTTCGTGGAGCCCACGTTTACAGAGCTGCATACCCGCTCCGTACAGGCCAGCGCCTGCGGAATGGAGCGGATCAGATTCTCATCCGCCGCAGTCATCCCTTTGCACACCAGTGCGGAATAGCCTCCGATAAAGTTCACTCCCACTTCCTTGGCCGCCCGGTCCAGTGTCTGTGCAATCGTCACGAAATCCTCCGGTGTTCTGCAGGCTGCCCCGCCCACCAGAGCAATGGGAGTAACTGAGATCCGCTTATTTACAATGGGAATCCCGAATTCCCGCTCAATGCTTTCACCGGTAGACACCAGATCCTTTGCCAGAGTGGTGATCTTTTTATAGATCTTGTCGTTTACCGCATTCAGATCGCTGTCACTGCAGTCCAGCAGGCTGATTCCCATGGTAATGGTTCTCACATCCAGCTTCTCTTGCTCGATCATATTATTTGTCTCGATTACTTCAAACATATTCAACATAGCCGTTACCGCCCTTCCGTCGCCTTAGATCCTGTGCATGCTGGTAAAAATCTCTTCCTTCTGGCACTTGATCTTCACTCCGATTTCATCTCCCAGCTTCTCGATTGCTTCCGCCAGCGCACCGAACCGCTCATCCGCTGCAGTGATATCCACGATCATCATCATATTAAAATATCCCTGGACAATGGTCTGGGAAATATCCAGAATATTGATCTGATTGTCTGCCAGGAAGGTGCACACTCTGGCGATGATTCCCACTGTATCCTTGCCTACCACCGTAATAATTGCTTTGCTCATAATACATTCTCTCCTTTTCTGTATGTAGATCCGCTGAAACTGCTACAGCGTGATGATCTCTGACATCGCGTCCCTTTTTGCCACCTCAATGGAAAAGTCCGTTCCCTTGTAGGGATTGTCTCCCTGTGTGATCTCACAGCGGACACTCTCCAGCGCCAGTTCCGGATAATTGTTTTCCTTACTGAGGTGCCCCAGAAGGATGGCCTTTAAATGATCATGCAGAATATAATTCAGAAGTCTCCCTGCTGTTTCATTGGACAGATGACCGTGGTCTCCCATGATCCTTCTCTTCAGATAATAAGGATAGGGCCCCGTTTCCAGCATTCGAAGGTCGTGGTTGGATTCCAGGAGCAGGGCATCCAATCCCTGAAGATGGTCGATAATATGCTGGTCAAAATGGCCCATGTCCGTCGCCACCGCCACCTGCTTCTTTCCCTGAGAAATCCGGTACGCCACAGGATTCGCCGCATCGTGATCGATGGAAAACGGCAGAATCTTCATATCTCCCACATAAAATTCCACCTCAGGCAGAATGGGATGAAACAGTTCTTCCGGCATCTTCCCCAGGGAGCTCATTCCCCGGATCTCCTCCAGCGTCTCCGCCGTACCATAGATAGGAACTCCGTGTTTCCTCGCCAGAACGCCCAGCCCCCGCACATGGTCTGAATGTTCATGGGTAATGACGATTCCCGTCAGCTCGCTGCCTTTCACTCCAATCTCGTTCAGTCCCTGCTCGATTCTCTTGTTGCTGATACCGGCGTCCACCAGCAGATTTGCCTCTTCCGTCCCCACATAGATACAGTTTCCGCTGCTGCCGCTGGCTATGCTCACAAATCTCATGCTTTCCGTCCTCTGTCCTTCCATCGATCTTCGATCTGTCTTTCTGTCTGAGAAAGACTCCCGTTATTGTCAATTTCAAACCGGCAGAGCCTGCGGAATCCGTCGTCGGACAGCTGGCTCGCCATAATGCTTTCGCACTTTTCCCTGGTGTAGCCTCTCCCCTCCATCAGTCTTCTGATCCGGTTTTCTCTTGAAGTATAAACATACCACATTTCATCATAAATGTCATGAACTTTTTCGTCCGGCAGTGCGGCTTCCACCACGACCAGAGGGATCTTTCTGCAGCCCGCATCCCTGATTCTTCTCCGTACCTCATTCCAGACCAGAGGGTGAACCAGGCCATCCACCTGTTCTCTCACCCTGCCGTCAGAGAACAGCAGAGCAGAAAATGCCGCCCGGTCAATGGCACCGTCTTCTTTCAGGAAGCTGCTCCCCAGAACACGGCAGATCTCTCTGTATGCCGGCTGGCCGGGTTCCATCAGTTCATGAGCCACCTCATCCGCCAGAATAATCTCCGCACCGTACTTCTCCTTCAGGATTTTCAGGATCATGCTCTTCCCTGATCCCACTCCGCCGGTCACTCCGATCACCATCGGACGCTCCTGTTTATTTCCCGACTCATGTTTTTCCACAGCTGTTCCTCCTGCATCTATTTCGCTTCAAACCAGGAGCGGCCTGTCTTGGCCTCCACCTCCAGCGCCACCTTAAGGTCTGCCGCATGCTTCATCTTGTCTTCCAGGATGGCTCTGACCTGGTCCGCTTCTCTGATATCTGCTTCAATCAGCAGCTCATCGTGGACCTGAAGGACAATCCGGGAGCGCATCTTTCTTTTTCTCAGTTCCCTGTCCACATGAACCATGGCGATCTTCATAATGTCCGCTGCCGTTCCCTGAATGGGAGAATTCATGGCGACCCGTTCCCCGAACGCCCTCGTTCTTGGAGAATCCAGTTCCGGAATCGGTCTTCTTCTTCCAAACAGGGTGGATACCCAGCCCTGGCTCTTGGCCTGTTCCACCAGGCCGTCCAGAAAACTCTTCACTCCCGGATAGGTTTCAAAATATTTATTGATATACTCCAGCGCTTCTTTTCTTGAGATACTCAGATCCTCGCTGAGGCCGAATGCACTGATCCCGTAAACGATTCCGAAATTCACCGCCTTGGCATTTCTTCTCTGAAGAGCAGTTACTTCTTCCAGAGGAGTATGGAACACCTGAGAAGCCGTAATGGCATGGATATCCTGGGCTTCCCGGTAAGCTTCTATCAGACGGGCATCTCCCGACATATGAGCCAGAATCCGCAGTTCGATCTGAGAATAATCCGCATCCACGAACACGCAGCCCTCTTCTGCTGCAAATACTTTGCGGATTTCTCTTCCCAGTTCCATACGGACCGGAATATTCTGAAGGTTGGGCTCCGTACTGCTGATCCGCCCTGTAGCCGTAATAGTCTGGTTGAATTTTCCGTGAATGCGTCCGTCTGCTCCGATATAGGCTGCCAGTCCTTCTGCATAAGTGGAATTCAGCTTGGTCAGCTGCCTGTAATCCAGGATCATGCGGATCACCGGACACTCCGGAGCCAGCTTTTCCAGAACATCTGCCGCAGTGGAATAGCCGGTCTTTGTTTTCTTTCCGCCCTTCAGCTTCATCTTTTCAAAAAGAATCTCTCCCAGCTGTTTGGGGGAATTGATATTGAACTCCTGGCCCACTTCCCTGTATATTTTCTGCTCCAGTTCACCGATCTGCTCTTTCAGCCGGTCTCCGTACTCCTTCAGTTCCCGGCGCTCCACCCGGATTCCTGCTTCCTCCATATGAAACAGGCTGTAGATCAGCGGCATCTCAATTTCCTCAAACAGCCGGTACATTCCCGTTTCCTGCAGTTTTTCTTTCAGCGGTTCTGCTGCCTTCCACAGAATATAAGCTCCGTAGCAGGCGCATACAGTTCCCTTCTTTTCTCCTTCCTCAAAAGCCGAACCAAGGGAAGCCTTCCCCAGAAGGTCCGCCTGGGATGGAACCGTCATGGAAAGATAGTCCCTTGCCAGATCATCATAGGCATAGCTGTCTTTCAGAGGATTCAGCAGATATCCTGCCACAGTCCCATCCTGGACACAATTATTTTCCTCCAGCTCCAGACAGGGAAGCTGGGATTTCAGATCCGCTACCCAGGTCTCCCCGGCCAGACAGAGTTCAGCCGCTTTCTTTTGCAGCCATTCCGGAGAAATCTCTTTTCCTGCCGGAATACAATAGATCTGCTCTTCCCCGAAGCACACAGCCAGGGCAGCCGCCTCTTTTTTTGCTCCCGCTGCCTTTTTCCCGATTTCCAGAGTACCGTCTGCACCGGCCAGGAAAGACATCTGTCCTTCCTCACTTTCTTTTTTCTCCGTCACAATGAGCTGAAGACCTCTTCTGGCAGCGCCGGCAGCTGCTTTTGTCACCGCCTCCGCCTCCTTCCTGTCTGTTACCGTCCGGAAATGGGTCTCGGCTCCGTTCTCCCCCCTGGCGTCAGCTCCGAACCGGGTAAGAATGGATTTGAATTCCAGCCGCTTCATATACTGATAGGCTTCCGGAGTATACAGATTCCCCACTTTGGCGTCCTCGTAGGAAAACTCCACCGGACTGTCCGTACAGATCGTCGCCAGTGTTTTGCTCATCTGCGCCAGATCATAATGTTCCTCCAGAGCTTTTTTCGCACGGGGAGGCCTGATCTCCTCCAGATGTTCCATGGCATGTTCTATGGACCCGTAAGCTGCAATCAAGGCGGTTGCCGTCTTTTCGCCGATAGAAGGAACTCCCGGGATGTTGTCCGAACTGTCCCCCATGAGTGCTTTTACATCGATAAATTCCGTCGGGCTGACCTGGTACTCCCGTTTTACATCCTCCGGGTAGTAATCCTTCACCTCTGTCACTCCCCGGCTGGTCCTGGGAATACGGATCTTGATATGCTCATCCGCCAGCTGCAGCAGATCCCGGTCTCCGGAAACTATGGAGACCTCCACTCCCTTTCCGGCCATCCGTTTCGCCACCGTTCCAAGGATATCGTCTGCCTCATATCCTGCCAGAGTAAGAATAGGGATCTCCATGGCAGCCAGTACCTCTTTCATCAGAGGAACCTGTTCCCTCAGCTCTTCCGGCATGGGTTTTCTCGTTCCTTTGTATTCTGCATACATCTTATGGCGGAACGTAGGCTCCTTCCGGTCAAAAGCAACTGCCAGGTGATCGCATTGTTCCTCTTCCAGGATGCGGAACATAATATTCAGAAATCCATAAACCGCGTTGGTATGCAGCCCCTCTGAATTGGTAAGATCCGGCACACCGTAGAAGGCCCGGTTCAAAATGCTGTGTCCATCTATCAATACTAATTTTTCCATTCCGTTCTCCTTATCAAAAGATTCCTGCCTGCCACCAGATCCGAAGCTGAAGAAGAAAGGTCACAAACAGCCAGAGAGAACTGAGAGTGGTAAATACATAGCGCAGGACCGTCAGCATGCGGACATGGCGCACTCTTTCCCAGGACTGCTCCAGCGATCTCTCCAGCGCTCCCCGGATATCATAGACCCCGATATCATCATCCAGCTGCCGGATGCCGCAGTCCACAGTAAAGTAAATCTCCAGCTCCTCCCTGCATTCTGAGCAGTTCTTTACATGGAGCAGGAATTCCTCCAGTTCTTCATCTGTCAGCTGTCCGTTGATGTAGGGAATGATCAGATGCTCTGCCTCTCTGCACGTCATTTTCCTTCCCTCCCCTCTGCTTTTCTGTCTCCGATTATCTTTTCCTATCATACACCAGATCATGCCTGTTTTCAACCTTTGGCTGGGGCCCGCTTTTGCCAAAAAGAAAAGACCGCCGCACCTGAATGCTTCAGATGCGAACGGTCTTCGCCCCTGCCAAGGAGTGCCGGCTGCGGGACTTGAACCCGCACGGTGTCGCCACCAATGGATTTTGAGTCCACCTCGTCTGCCATTCCGACAAGCCGGCGCTAAATGATCAGCGTTGTTATCTTATCAGAAACGGGTGAAAAAAGCAAGAGTTTTTCCATTTTTTCTATAATATTTGTCCTTTTCTCTGCCCGATTTCTTCCACAGCCTTTCTTCCTTTCAGTTTCCTTTCCGGCCCTGCTATGGCTGCTGCTCTCGCCTTTTTCCCCATAAGGCAGTATTTTCAAATGTGCAGAAGGAAACAAGACGTTTCAATTCCAGCTCCGTGTCTCTTTCCTTTCCTTCCTCTCCCGAAACTGTCAGGATCAGACAGACATCCTCTTCTGTCCTGTCATCCGGCGCGATCTCTATAGTCAATCCCCCGTCCCGGAACAAAAGTCTTCCGTTTTCTCCGGCTGCAGGAATTTCCACGCCCCAGGCGATTGCCAGTTTTTCGGCCAGCTGTTCCGGGTTCCAGGCCGTACCGGAAAGAAATACGGTTTCTTTCTTTCTGATGTCCGCTTCCGCCCGCACCTCCAGCTCTGATGAGACGGCCGCCTTTTTCTCTCCTTCCTCCGTTTCAAAAATCAGTCCGGCAGTATGATCCGGATAAAATTCCAGAAGGCAGAGTTCTCCGTCCCCGCCCAGAATTTCCTTCCCCCTCTGTTCCAATACAGGCAGTGCATCCACGAACTTTTTCACTTCTTCCGGCCTCCATTTGGAAACAGACGCTTCATTCATGCAGAACGCTCCCGTCAGTTCCCGCCCATTCGGCCAGAAGCAGAACGCACAATACGGTTCATCTCTGTCCCATATTTCCGGGCTCAGTTCCTCCAGAACAGCCTTAAGACCCGCTTCATCTCTGCAGATTCCGTCTGCGGCTTCCAGCCGCATTTTCTCCGCCCGGCTTCCTTTTTCTCCCTGTATGTCAGCTTCCCGGCAGATTCGCTCTTTTTCCATTTCCTCTAAGGGCCTTCTCTCCCGGATTCCTTTTTCCAAAATATTGAAATCCCATACTTCCGGCGCAGGATCCGTGCAGTTTTTCCCTTTTTCCGCCGCCTGAAGAGCTTCTTCCGTCCGTCCTGCCAGGTACAGAAGCTCTGCTGCCGTATACCAGGCCCGGCCAAGCTCCGGATTCTGTTCTGCCGCTTTCAACGCCCACTTCAACGCTCCCTCCGGATTCCCGCAGTACATCATTCCCCTGGCTATGAGAATGCACCGCTCTCCTTCCTCCTCTTCAGAAACCTTTGTCCGTTCCATCCACTGCACCGCCATGCGGCAGTGCTCATAATCTCCCAGAGCAAGACAGGCTCTGGCCATCCACAGGGCTGTCTCCGGATCTTTCTGCGCTCCTGTTCCCGCAGGATTTCCCTTTTCCCTGTCTTTTCTGATCCGGTTCATCAGATAACGGATCACGGCAAATCCCCCTGCACTGTCCCGGCAGCCATACATTTCCAGGATTTCCCTGTCTCTTTTTTTCAGGTATCCTCCGTCCATTGTCATGCCCCCTTTTTCTGCCTTTCCCAGCCGACGCTTCCCAGCGCTCCTTACAGTTTCTCCAACTTTATTATACAATATCCGGCAATGTCAATGCCTTACAGTTTTTATACGCTTCTATTACAAAAATATAAAATGTTTTTCTGTGTCTTCACCAGAGCCGGAACTTTTTCTTTCGAATTATGAAGGATTTCTTTCCTTTTCTGTCATTCTTTTTAAAAAAGGTTCTGCCGGTCAAAAACAGTAGATAATTCTTTTCTTTTGGTATATAATGACACTGAATCTGATCCGGCAGGACAGCAGTCTCAGCACTCGCCTGTCTGCCATTATTTTTCAACGAAAGAAAGGAGATCCTGCTTATGAAGCGCTCTCTCATGATCCCGGCCCTTCTTGCTGCCGGTGTATGTCTGGCTGCCGGATGCGGCTCCAAAAACAAGGTGGATCTGTCTTCCTCTCACACTACGGCTGCGGAAACCATGGCTCCCTCCTCAGAAGAAGCTCCTTCGGCCGCAGAAGAAACAGAGGAATCGAAAGAAGGCAGTTCCCGTCCCAGTTCTGCCGAAGGACTGTCTACTGCTCTGGAAACCTATTCTTCCGGAAAGATATCCATCCAGTATCCTTCCGTATCTCAGCTCGGAAACAGTTCGGCAGAGAAAAAAGTCAACACACTGCTTAAGGAAAATGCATTGTCTGTCATCAGCGCTCAGGAGCTCAATGAGGAAACAGACAGCCTGACCGTCAAATGCAGGATTATCTCCGCAGACCAGAAACGGCTGACCGCTGTCTACACAGGGACTCTGACCGTGCAGAATGCAGCTCATCCCGTATCTGTATTTTATACCAATACTGTCGATATGAACAAGGCCTCCAACATCGGATTTTCCACCTATGCCGATCCGGGAACCATGGCCGCCTATGTCATGTCTGATTCCTGCCAGTTTGAAGGACTGGATGCGGAAGCAGAACAAGCTGTAAAGGAATACAAGGCATCTCAATCCATCGACATCTATACCGAGCTGTTTAAAAATGCTGATTTCCCCATAAAGGGAAACGCTTTCCCGGAAAGCTTCAGTTATGAGGATAAAGGAGTTATCTATTTCTCCATCCCTCTTCCCCACTCTCTGGGTGATTACGCTCTTGTGAAGTTTACTCCGGAAACCAAATAGAAAGGAAAGCCAATATGGAAAATGTAACGATCTTTCAGCACCCCCTGATCCAGCACAAAATCTCCATTCTGCGGGACAAGAACACCGGAACCAATGAATTCCGTGCTCTGGTGGAGGAAATCGCCATGCTCATGGGTTACGAAGCCCTTCGGGATCTTCCTCTTCAGGATGTAAAGGTGGAAACTCCCATCGAACCCTGTATGACTCCCATGATTGCCGGCAAAAAACTGGCAGTAGTTCCCATCCTCCGAGCTGGCTTGGGTATGGTAAACGGGATCCTGGCTCTGGTTCCTTCCGCCAAAGTAGGCCATATCGGGCTCTATCGCGACGAAGTAACCCATGAACCCCATGAATACTACTGCAAGCTTCCCAGCCCCATTGAGCTGAGAACCATTGTTGTGACCGATCCCATGCTTGCGACAGGCGGCTCTGCTGTGGCTGCCGTAAACTTCATAAAGGAACATGGAGGCAGAAAAATCAAATTCATGTCCATCATTGCCGCTCCGGAAGGCCTGGAACGGCTCCATAAGGCACATCCGGATATACAGATCTATGTAGGTCACGTGGACCGCTGCCTGAATGAAGATGCCTATATCTGTCCCGGACTGGGCGATGCAGGCGACCGGATCTTCGGAACGAAATAAATCCGTTCGTCATGAAAACAGCTCCCGGCAGAGCCGTCTGGCAAGACACTCTGCCGGGAGCTGTTTTTTTCTGTCAATGCTTCTCTGCGATCTCTCCCTGTTTCTTATAAATGGAATTGGCATCCACACAGCCTCTCACGCTGGATAAGGGATATACATTGGAATTCTTTCCGATTACAGTGCCGGGATTCAGTACGGCATTGCAGCCGATCTCAGAACCGTCTCCCACCATGGCGCCGAACTTCTTCAGGCCGGTCTCAATCTCCTCATCCTCTGCATGGACCTTTACCAGACTCCTGTCAGATTTTACATTGGAAGTCAGAGATCCCGCTCCGAAATGCGCTCTTGAACCCAGGATGGAATCGCCGATATAGTTAAAATGGGGCACCTGAACGCGATCGAACAGAATCGAGTTTTTGATCTCTACGGAGTTTCCGATCACGCAGCCTCCGCCGATGATCACATTTCCTCTCAGAAATGCTCCGTTGCGGATTTCCACATCCGGACAGATCAGCAGCGGTCCCTTGATCGCAGCTGTCGGAGGCAGCTTTACCGTTTTATGCACATACATATTTTTTCCGATCAGCTGGTACTCTCCGGCGGGAAGGATCTTTGCGATTTCCTCGATGATCTCGCCGATGTGGGGAAGTACCTCCCACGGATAGGTGTATTTCTCCAGCCACTTGCGGCTGACTGTATTTGTCAGATCGTAAAGAGCCTGAATCGTCATGTCCTGTTTCTTCATAGTTGTTTTCCTCACTTCCTGCAGAGCGGCTGTTGTTCGCCGTTCCGTATTACTTTTTATAATTGACAGCGGCCGCATCAAATGCAGCACGCAGATCATACTGATTTCTCAATTTTAACACATTATAGGTCCTTCCGGCTACAAATTTTTCTAATTTTTCCATATATTCATCGGGAGTAATGGTCCCTTCCGCCACATAGGTCAGTCCTTTCTCCCAGCTGGCTGTCAGTTCCGGATTCAGCAGCTGCCGGATGGAAGCATTCACAGTATCAAACACCATTTCCCCCAGCAGTGTGGGCGTGATCACCTGAGTCTTTCCATTCAGAGCCAGGTACTTGATATTCATCAGTTTTTTCAGGATTTCTGCCCTGGTGGCGCTGGTGCCGATGCCGCTTCCCTTGATCTGAGCGCGCAGCTCCTCGTCCTCGATCAGCTGCCCTGCATTTTCCATCGCCAGGATCATGGAGCCGGATGTATATCTTTTAGGCGGAGAAGTCTCTCCCTCTTTGATAGACATATTCAGAACCGGAAGCCGGATTCCCTTTTTCAGACTTCCCAGCATCTCCCGAAATGCAGGATCCTCTGTCTGGGAGCCATTCTGCTCTTCCCCGCTCTCTGTCTTTTCTTCCTGTTTTCTTTTTCCCGCTGCCGCGGCAATCTTCAGATATCCCGGTTCCTCCAGGATCCGGTAATTTGCAAAAAAACTCTCCCCGCTGTTCTTAAGATCCCCCACCCGGATTTCCAGGGAAATTTTTCTGTATACCGCCGCAGGATAAAAAATGCTGAGAAATCTTCGAGCGATCACCTCATAAACCGAGCAGGAAAGTCCCTTCAGACTTCTCAGTGCTCCCAGTCCCTGCCCCGTAGGAATAATGGCATAGTGATCCGTGATCTGTTTATCATTCACATATCGGGTCTTTATCAGACCTTTATAAGCTTCCCGCTCCAGAATCTCCTCCGCATATTTGCCGAGTTCTCCCAGAGCTTTCAGTCCGGAAAGATTTTTCGCAATGACCTTGGCCACTGCAGACGACAGCACCCTGGCATCGGTTCTGGGATAGGTAACCAGCTTTTTTTCGTAGAGCTCCTGAACGATCTTCAGAGTTTCATCCGGGCTGATCTTAAACATTTTTGAACAGTCATTCTGCAGCTCCGCCAGATTGTACAGAAGAGGAGGATTTTTCGTTTCCTTCTTCCTTTCCAGGGAAATCAGCTCTCCCTCCCGGAACCCCACCAGACCGTCGATCAGTTCCTCTGCTCGCTTCTTTTCCTTAAATCCGTTTTCTTTGTAAAGAAAAGGAGATTGATAAAACCGGGAGCCTGGAACTGCTCTCCACTCCCCCTCTATTTTCGCTTCCTCTTTTCCGAATGCACCTATGACCCGGTAAAAAGGTGTCTTTACGAATTCCCTGATCTCACGCTCACGGCGGACTGCCATTCCCAGAACGCAGGTCATCACTCTTCCTACGGACAGCACGGTCCGATCCGTTCTGAGATAGCCGGAAATGGCCGGTCCGTATTTCAGCGTGAGCAGTCTGGAAAAATTGATTCCCATCAGGTAGTCTTCCTTCGCTCTCAGGTAGGCAGAAGCAGAAAGATTGTCGTATTCTGACCAGTCCTTCGCTTCCCGGATGCCTCTCAGAATTTCCTCTTCCGTCTGAGAATCGATCCAGACCCGTTTCCGTGCCTTTCCCGTCACTCCAGCCATCTGGTCCACCAGACGGTAGATATATTCTCCCTCACGCCCGGAGTCCGTGCATATGTATATGGTGTCCACATCCGGCCGATTTAATAAGCTGCTCACAATTTTGAACTGCTTGGATACCCCGGGGATCACTTCATATCTGAACTCTTTGGGAAGAAAAGGCAGAGTCTCCAGGCTCCACCGCTTGTATTTTACGTCGTAGGCTTCCGGATAGCTCATGGTCACCAGATGGCCCACGCACCAGGTAATCACCGCATTCTCTGATTCAATGTAGCCGTCTCCTCTCCGGCCCTTCACCCGAAGCGCATTGGCAAATTCCTGCGCCACACTGGGCTTTTCCGCTATATATAACGATTTTGACATACAGTACCTCTTCAAATATTTCCACTATACTATACCATTTACATTTAGGAATATCAATGATACAATTATGAACAATGTTCCCTCTGCTGCAGTCAGGCGGAACAATGATTCATGCTGAGAAAAGAAAAGAGGTTTGCACTATGGCCATTGAAAAAGTAAGAGAATATTTCAGACAGCTGGGAAGAGAGCAGGACATCCTGGAATTCCCCGTCTCCAGCGCTACCGTAGAGCTGGCTGCCCAGGCTGTGGGGACAGAACCGGCCAGGATCGCAAAAACCCTGTCCTTCTATGAAAAAGAGGGAGACGGCTGTATTCTTGTGATCACTGCCGGAGATACCAAGATTGACAACAGCAAATTCAAGCATTTCTTTGGATTCAAAGCAAAAATGCTTTCCGGCGAAGATGTGGAACGCCTGACCGGACACGCCATAGGCGGAGTCTGCCCGTTTGCCAATCCCGACCATGTAACCGTCTATCTGGATGATTCCATGAAACGGTTCCAGACTGTATTTCCCGCCGCCGGCAGTTCCAATTCCGCAATCGAACTGACCTGTGACGAGCTGGCCTCCTACTCCCATGCCAAACAGTGGGTAGATGTATGCAAAGCCATGTAGAAAGGAGCGGTTTTATGAATACGGAGCAAACCATAGGATTTATCGGATTTGGAAACATGGCTCAGGCTATGGCCGACGGTCTGATCCGATCCGGAAAAGTAAAGCCGGAGCATATCTTCGCCTGTGCTGCCCATTGGGACAAGCTGACTGTCTCTGCCGGCTCCAGAGGCATCTGTGCCTGCCGAACCGCAGAAGAAACCGTCCGTCAGGCAGACATTATCATTCTGGCCGTAAAGCCCTACCTCATCGAGGAGGTAACTGCCCCTATCCGGGATCTTCTTCCGGGAAAGATTGTGATATCCGTAGCTGCCGGATGGAATTTTGAACGGTATCAGGCTGTTTTTGCCCCCGGCACTCATCACATCAGCACCATCCCCAACACCCCCGTTTCCATAGGAGAGGGAATTCTTGTCTGCGAAAGCCGCCATTCCCTCACGGAAGAGGAGTATTCCGTCTTCGAAGAGCTGTTCTCATCCATCGCCGTGATCCAGCCCGTCGAAACCGCTCAGCTTTCTGTTGCCGGCACATTAAGCGGGTGCGGCCCTGCCTTTGCCAGTATGTTTATTGAGGCTCTGGCAGACGGAGCAGTCAAAAACGGCCTTCCCCGGGCCGCTGCCTACCGGCTTGCAAGTCAGATGATCGCCGGTACCGGAAAGCTCCAGCTGCAGACCGGCATGCATCCGGGAGCCATGAAAGATGCGGTCTGCTCTCCAGGCGGAACCACCATCATCGGCGTATCCGCTCTGGAAGAAAAAGGCTTCCGCGGTGCCGTGATCGATGCCATTGACCGGATTGAAGGAAAAAGAAGCTAGCAGAAAGATGGGAATAGCAAAACATCGTTTATTCGCCTGATCGCACAGTGTCATACCTGTACGCCCAGCAGACCGTCGGAGCAGAAAGCTGTTCAGACGGTCTGCTTTTTGGGAATGATCCCTGAGATCCCAACCGGTTCCTGTACTTCGATCAGACGTTCATGAGGACTGATTTTCAGGTCAAACAGTTCCTGAACCATGCAGAATTCCGTCTGCGCACTGATATTGGAAAACTCTTCAAACGGATATATCCTGCATGTAAATCTTCCTCCCGGCAGAAAATAAAGATTTTCGATCTTTCTGTGCGGATTGGGAATCTCTAAAAAGATCTTTGTCTCGCACTTCCGGTGTTCATAATATGAAAAGAATCCCTGATTGAAATTATCCGCTATTCCCAGATCCATAGACTGTTGGAATAATTTTGAATATTCAAGATTCACTGCTTTATAATCTGACAAATCATTTTCATAATCGACCGTAAGAAAATATCGGTCCGGAATCTCTTCTGTAAATTCTTTTTTAATATCTTTCACCGTGTTCGTCCTCTTTGCATGAACTGACACATTGGAAAGGAACTGCTTCTGGGCCTGCAGTTTTTTTATTTTCTGATTTACAATCTTCTCTCCGTCAGCCAGTAATTTTTCAATATCGATGTTCCCCTGTGCAGTAATATAGCTTTTGAAGTTTTTTAACGGAATGCCCAATTCAATGCAGATGTGGATCAGTTCAATGATCAGCAGCTGCTCTACCGTATAATACCGATAGCCTGTTTCCGGATTCGTACAGGCCGGTACAAGTATCCCAAGTTTTTCATAGTACCTCAGCGATTTTGCTGAAACGCGCTTTATTCTGCTTACCTCGCCGATGGTTAAAAATTTTTTCATATGAATTCCCTTCCTTGTATTGACCTTGCCATTATGGCATAGTTTATACTCCAGTATAACACAATACCAGTTCATAAAACAGAAAGATTTACAAGGAGAAAAAACATGAAAACCAATCAGTTAGAAACAGAAAAAATACATTATCTGTTCCTGCAGTTTGTTTTGCCGGCAGTGATCTCAATGGTTCTTGCCGGCACTCAGAGCATGGTTGACGGGCTTTTTTTAGGCAGATATGCCGGTACCAATGCGATGGCAAGTGTAAATATCGCCATTCCTTATATGCAGATGATCATGGGCTGTACTATGATTGTCTGCTCGGGAACCGTCAGTTTTTTAGGGCGCACTCTGGGCGAAAAAACAGAAAAATCGAGAGCAAAAGCGCAGAATATTTTTCGCTCTTCCCTTTTGGCGCTGATCGTTTGTTCCGCAGTCCTTATACTGCTTGGACTTTTTGTAAATCAACAATTAGCCGTTTTAATGGGAGCAAACGAAGTTTTAATGGCAGATACCGCGCAGTATATCCGTGTTTTGGCTCTTTTCACACCGGCGGTTTGTTTTATGGTTCTGTTTGGCTTTACAGCGAGACTGCTCGAAAAGCCTCAGCTGTATCTGAAGGCAACCATTGTCTGCCTCTTCTGCAATATGGGAATGGACTTTATTGCTGTGAAAATTCTCCGCCTTGGTGCGGCAGGAGCCGCATTGGCTACCGGATTGTCTTATACGGCAGGATTGCTCATAACCATACAGCCTGTTCTGAAAAAAGAAAATGCCGTGAACATTTATATGGGAAAATTCCAGTTTTCCCTGCTGCGGCATACCATATTAAACGGTTCTTCCGAAGGAATTACCAGCCTGTCCACTGCCGTAACGGTATGGCTGTTCAATACGGCCCTGATGAATTACGCCGGTGAAAACGGTGTGGCAGCCTTTACCGTTATCAATTACATCAGCAATTTTGTAATTCTGGTAATGTTCGGCGTGGCAGACGGCATCGGTACCATGGTCAGTTATAATTATGGAGCCGGGCTGCTGGATCGTATAAGAAAGATCCTGCGGACCGCATTGTTGCTGAATTTTATCAGCGGCATTGTGATTTTCTCTGTGCTGAATCTGTTCAGCCGTCAATTAATCGGTATATTTATTGCAGACCAGCCCGGCATTATACAGATGGCAGTACAGGGAGCCCATCTGTACAGCATAGCCTTTCTACTGAACGGGTTCAACATTGTACAGTCCGGCTATCAGACCGCTCTGGGAAATGCGGCAAATTCCGCTGTGATTTCCGGAAGCCGCGGATTGTTTTTTATTTTCATCGGAATGTTCATGCTTCCAAAATTATTCGGAATCAGCGGAGTCTGGATTACCGTTCCGTTTGCCGAAATTTTCACGATGGCAATCTGTATTTTGATTGACCGCCGGGATTATAGCCGGCAGAAGCATATATTTTTAAAAGCCCGGTCATAGCCGGGCTTTTGCTTTCCTTATTTATTCAGTGAATCCTGGAGATTCTTAAACTGATTATAAAGAGCTTCCTCATTTTCTGCCGCTTCTTCCGCCGTCATAAACTTCGGAACCTGACCAAGATTTTTCAGTGCCTCCTGACATTCCTCGTGTTGCAGAATTTCCTGTGTCACTTCTTCATATGCATGTACGATTTCCTCAGGAGTACCTTCGGGAAAATAAAAGGAAAAGTCCTGCGGAGCAAATACACAGTCTATTCCCTGGGATTTCAATGTGGGAATATCCGGCAGCACCTCCGTTTCTTCCTCTCCGGGAAATCCGATGCAGGCAAACTGTCCGGCTTCCAGATAGTCCTTAGCCACACCGTAAGAGGACGGACTCAGCACTACCTGATTTCCCAAAAGAGCTGCCATTTTCTCCGAGGTGGAACCCACATCTACAAAATCCAGATCAATTCCTGCCGCCTGTTCAAACGCAAGCAGCTCATAATACGTATATGCTCCCATTTCCGTGCAGGCCTGAAGTTTTCCAGGATTTTCCCTTGCTGCTTCCAGAAAAGAATCCAGATCCGGATAAACCTCAGCATTTGTGTACAGCTGCTGAGCAGGTTCTTCTGAAAAATTTGGTCCAAGAGTAAACGCCTCATAATTGTAATCCGTGACCCCGGCTACATTTGCCACGTTTACCAGATTATGTCCGTAAAGAACCGTTAACCCATCCGGCTCCGAGCTTAAAACCGCATTGGCAGCCACTGACCCGGAAGCACCTGCAGAATTAACCACTACGGCATTCCA
>CALWRQ010000042.1 GCA_944383965.1 uncultured Lachnospiraceae bacterium | reverse complement strand
CTTTTCAGTATATCGGAGAAAGTCGCTTTTCTACGGCGTTTTTTCCCATGAAAAAGCAGCGCCGATATCCAGCATGCCTCCCGTGGAAACAAGGGAGGAGAGACTGTCCAGCTTTCTGGCGGACTGAAGCAGGGCCGTTCTTACATCAGCTGCGGTAAAATCAGACCGATAGGAGTAAAGAAGGGCGGCGGCCCCCGTTACCATAGGTGCAGCCATGGATGTACCGCTTAAAAATCCGTAGCCCTTGGGAATGGTACTCACGATGTAGGTGCCCGGGGCAGCCAGATCTGCGCTCTGAACTCCGTAGTTGGAGGAAGAATCCAGATTTCCGTCAAACATCAGATTGGAAACCGCGATGATATTGTCGTAAGGCAGACAGGCGGGATAGGTGGGGGATTCATCAATGTTATAGCCGATTCCCCGGGAATCGCCGTTTCCTGCGGCTACGATGAACAGCATGGAGGAGTCGCGGATGGTTTCTTCCAGTTCCGGAGTACAGGTATCGGAGCAGAAGCTCAGATTGCAGATGGCGGCGCCGTTTGCTTCCGCATACTTTATGGCACGGATCACATCGTCCGGGCTTCCCACTCCCTGAGAAGTTCCGAGGGCTTTCAAAGACATGATTTTAACATGTCCGGAACCGGTGATTCCGGTGATCCCTCCATCTTTTCTTCCGGCGGCGATGGTGCCGGCCACATGGGTACCGTGGGTGTCTTCATCGGAAAAGGGATTGAAGACAAAAGGATCGTCATAAAAGAAGTCCCAGCCGCAAATATCATCTGTGTAACCGTTTCCGTCATTATCGATCCCGTCTCCCGGGATCTCATCCTCATTGATCCAGATAGAATGGACCAAATCAGGATGAAAAATGTCTATTCCGGTATCAATAACGGCCACGATGACCTCCCGGTTTGTCTGAGAAGCATCATAAAGCTCCCAGGCAGGCAGAATGTTCACATCGATGCCGGCGGCTGCATTTGTGGTAAGAACCTCATAGTTTCCGGGTTCGTTTGGAATCGGAAGTCCGGAGAGGGAATCGTCTTCCGGAGCGGTATAGGCGGAGCCTCCGTAGGAAAAACGGTTTCTGATCTCTACCAGCTGCAGATCTCCGTCATTTTTCAGCCCCCACTGATACTGTGCATAATCGTCCTGGGGGGAAAGGTTGGTTACTCCAGGTCCGACTTCAGCTGTTCGGAAAAGACCGGATGAAGGGACAGAGGCTGAGAGGGACATGGTCCAGGCGGCAGCCGTACAGGCAGCGATGGCCATTCCGTGAAAAAAGGGCATAAATATTCTCCTTTCCTGATAGAATACATAGACCGCAGGAGGAATTCCTGACAAGTTGCCCTCAGTATAGCATACTTTCAGGAGAAAAGTCAGAAAAATATAGGAAGATTTCTTTTCCCTCCAAAAGCCTTGTGATATGATAAAGGAGAAACATTCCTGAAGAAGCAGGAGGAAAACGGATGGAGGAAAGGCAGTTTCGCAATAAAATCCAGTGGTTTACGTTCGTATTCAGCATGCTGGTAGTATGGGTCCATTCCGTCAACGCAGAGCTGTATCTGGGAAAAGGACCTCAGTCACTGCGTCTGAGCGGGGCAGAGGCTCTGGCAGAGAAAGGACTGGGGCAGTTTGCAGTGCCGGGTTTCTTTATGATATCCGCGTACCTGTTTTACAGAAATTTCTGCTGGAATAAGCTGGGAGCAAAATGGAGGTCCAGATTCCGTTCCCTGGCAGTTCCGTATTTTCTGTGGAATGCTGTTTACTATTTCGGATATGTGCTGGCCAGCCGTGTACCGGGACTGACGGAAATTGTGGGGAAGGGAGTCATTCCGCTTAACGGACCGACGATCCTGGACGCGGTGGTGAACTACCGGTTCAATGCGGTTTTCTGGTATTTGTACCAGCTGATCTGGCTGGTCGCTCTGACTCCTTTGCTGTATCTGTTTCTCCGGAATCGGGCAGGGGCGGTCCTGTGTGCGGCGGCAGCAGCGATATGCGTATGGTTTCAGGTGGATTTTCCATTTGTCAATGAGGACTCCATGCTGTATTACACGGCAGCGGCGGTTTTTGCAGTTCATTTCCGGGAAACAGCGGAAAAGGGAAAGGGTATGAAAGGAACATGTCAGGGACTTGCCGTTGCGGCTGCGGGGGTACTGTGCGGGTGGATGTACCGGCATGAGGGAAGAATCGGATTTCTGGTATTCTGCCGGCTTCTGGTGCCTATGGGAATATGGAGGATGGTGGATCCCTCCTGGCTGCCGCAGGTGAAGCCATGGATGAAAGACACTTTTTTTCTGTATGCAACCCATTTTGCCCTGGTCCGCCTGATCAATAAAACGGGGGCGGTGCTTTTTCACGGAAGTGCCTTTGCCGCGGTCATCCTGTTTTTTCTGATGCCCTGGCTGTGCCTGGGCGGTTCCCGGATTATGAGAACGGTGCTGAAACGATATGCTCCCTGGCTGTGGAGCTGCCTGAGCGGCGGAAGGGATTACTGAGCGGCGGAAAGGTGTATACCGGGCAAATTTTCGGAAAATAAGGCAGAAATACTTGAAAAGACACAACAAAACGTGTATGATGGAAAATAAATTATTTGTTCAAGACAGGAGGAGAGCATATGGGAAGAATCTATAATTTTTCGGCCGGACCGGCTACACTGCCGGAGGCAGTGCTTCAGGAAGCTGCAGAGGAGATGCTGGATTACAGAGGTACCGGAATGTCCGTGATGGAAATGAGCCATCGTTCAAAGGCCTACGAGACGATCCACAATGAGGCGATTGCAGATCTGAGAGAGCTGATGAATATTCCGGATAACTATAAGGTGCTGTTCCTGCAGGGCGGAGCCTCTACACAGTTTGCCATGATTCCCATGAATCTGATGAAAAACCGCGTGGCGGATTACATCATCACGGGACAGTGGGCAAAAAAAGCGTATAAAGAAGCTCAGCTTTACGGTAAGGCAAACGCTATCGCTTCCAGTGAGGATAAGATGTTTACCTACATTCCGGACTGTTCCGATCTTCCCATTTCACCGGACGCAGATTATGTATATATCTGTCAGAACAATACGGTATTCGGAACCAAATTCCATACCCTTCCCAACACGAAGGGGAAACTTCTGGTTGCAGATGTCTCTTCCTGTTTCCTGTCAGAACCCATTGATGTGACAAAATACGGAATTGTATACGGAGGCGTTCAGAAGAACGTGGGACCGGCGGGTACGGTGATCGTGATCATAAGAGAGGATCTGATCACGGATGATGTGCTTCCCGGTACGCCTACCATGCTTCGCTATAAGACCCATGCGGATTCCAATTCTCTTTACAATACCCCGCCGACTTACGGAATCTATATCTGCGGAAAGGTATTCAAGTGGCTGAAACAGAGAGGCGGTCTGACAGCCATGAGAGATTATAATGAGAAAAAGGCAGCCATTCTCTATGATTATCTGGATCACAGCCAGATGTTTAAAGGAACTGTGGAGAAAAAAGACCGGTCGCTCATGAATGTGCCTTTTGTCACAGGAAATCCTGACCTGGATGCCAAATTCATTCAGGAAGCCAAGGAGAGAGGGCTGGAGAATCTGAAGGGCTATCGGACGGTAGGCGGAATGCGGGCCAGCATCTACAACGCCATGCCGATGGACGGTGTGATCGCCCTGGTGGAATTTATGAGGGAGTTTGAGAGGAGAAACGGATAATGAGAAAAATACATTGCCTGAATGCAATTTCCAGATATGGAACAGATCTGCTGACGGAGGACTACGAGCTTGCGGAGCAGATGAACGGTGCGGAAGGAGTGCTGGTACGCAGTGCGGCCATGCATGATATGGATCTTCCCGACAGCCTGCTTGCAGTAGCGAGGGCAGGAGCCGGCGTGAACAACATTCCCCTGGAAAAATGCGCAGAAAAGGGAATCGTAGTGTTCAATACGCCCGGCGCCAACGCCAACGGGGTAAAGGAGCTGGTTCTGGCAGGTCTGGTTCTGGCGTCCAGAGACGTGGTAGGAGGAATCCAGTGGGTACAGTCCATTAAGGATGATCCCAACATTGCAAAGGCTGTGGAAAAAGGCAAGAAAGCCTTTGCAGGCTGTGAGATAAGAGGAAAAAAGCTGGGGGTTATCGGCCTTGGGGCCATTGGCGCGGAAGTAGCCAACGCTGCCGCGGCTCTGGGGATGGAGGTCTATGGTTATGACCCGTTTATTTCCGTAAACGGTGCATGGATGCTTTCCAGAGACGTGAAACATATTACCAATGCGGAGGAAATCTATACGCAGTGCGACTATATCACGCTGCATGTTCCGCTCCTGGACAGCACCAGAGGAATGATCAGCGCAGCTGTACTTCAGGAGATGAAGGACGGGGTGGTAGTGCTGAACTTCTCCAGAGATGTACTGGTGGATGAGGATGCTATGGCGGAAGCACTGAACTCCGGAAAGGTAAAGAAATATGTTACGGATTTCCCAAATCCGAAATCTGTAAATATGGCGGGAGCCATTGTGATCCCTCATCTGGGAGCGTCCACGGAGGAATCTGAGGACAACTGTGCAAAGATGGCTGTGCAGGAACTGATGGACTATCTGGAGAACGGCAATATCCGCAATTCCGTAAACTTCCCCAACTGTGATATGGGAGTATGCAAGGCGGCCAGCCGCCTGACTGTGCTCCACAGAAATATTCCCAATATGATCGGACAGATTACGGCGGTTCTGGCAGCAGAGGGAATCAACATTTCCGATATGACCAACAAGAGCCGGGATAAATTTGCCTATACCATGGTGGAGCTGGAACAGAAGGCAGAGGAAGAGGCTGTAGAGCGTATCCGGGCGATTGACGGCGTACTCCGGGTGAGAGTGCTTGGAGATTTGAACTGACAGATATGGAAATTATTCAGCCGGCCGGGCTTCCTGCGGGAAGTCCGGCCGGCAGGTTCGGAAGGAGAACGAAAGAAATGGCAGTAATCAGACCCTTCCGATGCATCCGGCCTACGCCGGGGCAGGCGGAAAAGGCAGCAGCTCTTCCCTATGATGTGTTCAGCGAGGAGGAGGCAAGAAGAGCGGTAGAGGGAAATCCCCTTTCTTTTTTGAATATTGACCGGCCGGAAACACAGTTTCCCAGAGGAACAGATCCTTACGGGGAAGAGGTTTACCGGAAGGGACGGGAGCTTCTGGAACAGAGGCTTTCCGAGGGCATTTACCAGAAAGATACGGTGGAGGCCTTCTATATTTATGAGCTTACCATGGAGGGCAGATCTCAGACCGGTCTGGTGTGCTGTTCTTCGGTGGATGATTATGTAAACGGAATTGTAAAAAAGCATGAAAATACCAGAGAGGAAAAAGAACGGGACCGGATCCGCCATGTGGATGCACTGAATGCTCAGACCGGCCCGATCTTTCTGGCTTACCGTGCATCGGAAGAGATTGATCATCTTGTGGAGCTGAGAAAAAGCGGCAAGCCTCCTGTTTATGATTTTACGGCGGAGGACGGAATCCGTCATCGGGTCTGGGAGGTTAAGAGCCTGGAGAAGGTAGAGGCCTTCCGGCAGCTGTTTGAAGCCGTACCCGCTACCTATATTGCAGACGGCCACCACCGGGCAGCTTCCGCGGTAAAAGTATGCTTGAAACGCAGGGAGGAGAACCCGGGATATACAGGAACAGAGCCTTTCAATTATTTCCTGTCTGTGCTGTTTCCGCATGATCAGCTGCTGATTCTTCCTTATAACCGTGTGATCCGGGATCTGAACGGAATGACAGAGGAACAACTGCTGAAAAGGATATCAGAGAACTTCCTGGCAGAAAAAGCAGGAGAGCGGGGAAGTTCTCCCTTCCAGCCGTCTAAGAAAGGGCAGTTCGGCCTGCTGGTGGGAGACAGCTGGTACAGACTGGAAATCCGCCCGGAGATCCGGGAAAAGGCGGGGAATGATCCGGTGAAGAGCCTGGATGTTTCTCTTCTTCAGGATTATCTGCTGGAACCGGTGCTGGGGATCAGCGATCCCAGAACAGACAGGCGGATCGACTTTGTAGGCGGAATCCGGGGGCTGAGCGAGCTGGAACGCCGCACAGAAGAAGATATGGCTCTGGCAGTCTCCATGTACCCTACTTCTATTGAAGAATTATTTGCCGTTGCGGATGCAGGACTTCTCATGCCTCCCAAGTCTACCTGGTTTGAACCGAAGCTGAGAAGCGGACTGTTTATTCACGAACTGCAGTAGACGTCAGAATATCGAGGGAAAGAACCACAACCCGCCTGTGTGTCTGCAGGAGGGAAAAATTTTTTCAAAAAATTAGCACTCGACCGTTGACAGTGCTAACAAAATGTGGTATGTTATAGTACGTATAGAACAGAGACAAAAGGAGGCGTTGTCATGAATATCAACAAGTTTACTCAAAAATCTCTGGAAGCGGTCCAGAACTGCGAAAAACTGGCGTATGAACATGGAAATCAGCAGATTGAGCAGGAGCATCTGCTGCTGAGCCTGTTGACGATAGAAGACAGTCTGATCCTGAAACTGATCACCAAAATGGGCATTTCCGGAGAGATGTTTACTGATGAGGCAAGACGGTATGTGGAACAGCTCCCGAAGGTGAGCGGATCCGGACAGGTTTATGTGAGCAATGATCTGAACAAGGTCCTTGTAAGCGGTGAGGATGAAGCGAAGGCCATGGGAGACGAATATGTTTCCGTGGAACATCTGTTCCTGTCCATGCTCCGTCAGCCTGACCGTACCATGAAGGAAATGTTCCGTCAGTACGGAATCACCAGGGAGAGTTTTCTGCAGGCCCTGTCCACTGTCAGGGGAAATCAGAGGGTGGTGAGCGACAATCCGGAAGCAACCTATGATACTCTGGAAAAATATGGCTATGACCTGGTGGAGCGCGCCCGGGAGCAGAGGCTGGATCCGGTGATCGGCCGGGACAGTGAGATCCGGAATGTGGTGCGGATCCTTTCCAGAAAGACCAAGAATAATCCGGTTCTGATCGGCGAACCGGGTGTAGGTAAGACTGCAGTGGTGGAAGGTCTGGCTCAGAGGATTGTCCGGGGAGATGTTCCGGAAGGTCTGAAGGACAGGAAGCTGTTTGCTCTGGATATGGGAGCTCTGATCGCAGGAGCGAAATACAGAGGAGAATTTGAGGAACGCCTGAAAGCGGTCCTGGAGGAAGTGAAGAAGAGCGAAGGACAGATTATTCTGTTCATTGATGAGCTGCATACCATAGTGGGAGCGGGAAAAACGGAAGGCTCCATGGACGCAGGGAATCTACTGAAGCCCATGCTGGCCAGAGGTGAACTTCACTGTATCGGCGCTACGACTCTGGATGAGTACAGAAAATATATTGAAAAAGATGCGGCTCTGGAGCGGCGTTTCCAGCCGGTACTGGTGGATCAGCCGTCAGTGGAGGATACGATTTCCATCTTAAGAGGTCTGAAAGAGCGCTATGAAGTATATCATGGAGTAAAGATCACGGACTCCGCCCTGGTATCGGCAGCGGTTCTCTCTGACCGGTATATTACGGATCGGTTCCTGCCGGACAAAGCCATTGATCTGGTGGATGAGGCATGTGCTCTGATCAAGACAGAACTGGATTCCATGCCCACGGAGCTGGATGAGCTTTCCAGAAAGATCATGCAGATGGAGATCGAGGAAGCGGCCCTGAAGAAAGAGACGGATCATCTGAGCAAAGAGCGTCTGGCGGATCTGCAGAAGGAACTGGCCGAGCTGCACGATGAGTTTGCTGCAAAGAAAGCCCAGTGGGAAAATGAAAAAGCATCCGTAGATAAACTGTCTTCCCTTCGTGAGGAGATTGAGCAGGTAAACCGGGATATTCAGGAAGCTCAGAGAGTTTATGACCTGAATAAAGCGGCCGAGCTGCAGTACGGAAAGCTGCCTCAGCTGCAGAAACAGCTGGAGCAGGAGGAAGAGAAGGTAAAGCATGAGGATCTGAGTCTGGTACATGAGAGTGTGACAGAGGATGAGATCGCCAGGATTGTCTCCAAGTGGACCAATATTCCTGTGGCGAAACTGACAGAAAGCGAGCGGAGCAAGACCCTTCATCTGGATGAGATCCTTCATAAGAGAGTTGTGGGACAGGATGAGGGTGTGGAAAAAGTGACGGAAGCGATCATCCGTTCCAAGGCTGGTATCAAGGATCCCACAAAGCCCATCGGATCATTCCTGTTCCTGGGACCCACCGGTGTGGGCAAAACGGAGCTGGCCAAGGCTTTGGCGGAAGCCCTGTTCGATGACGAGAGCAATATGGTCCGGATCGATATGAGCGAATATATGGAGAAACACTCCGTATCCAGACTGATCGGAGCACCGCCCGGATATGTGGGCTATGACGAAGGCGGGCAGCTGACAGAGGCAGTGCGGCGCAAACCTTATTCCGTCGTGCTGTTTGATGAGGTAGAGAAGGCACATCCGGATGTGTTCAATGTGCTGCTCCAGGTGCTGGACGACGGCCGTATCACCGATTCGACAGGAAAGACCGTTGATTTTAAGAACACGATCCTGATTATGACCTCCAATATCGGTTCCCAGTATCTGCTGGATGGAATCGATGAGCAGGGAAATATCCGTCCGGAGGCAGAAAGCATGGTTATGAATGACCTGCGGGCTCATTTCCGCCCGGAATTTCTGAACCGTCTGGATGAGACAATCCTGTTTAAGCCGCTGACGAAGGAAAATATCGGCGGAATTATTGATCTGCTTGTGGAGGACCTGAACCGCAGGCTGGCAGACAAGGAACTTACCATTGAGCTGACGGATTCTGCCAAGGCGTTTGCCATTGAGAAGGGATATGATCCGGTTTACGGAGCCCGCCCGCTGAAGAGATTTCTGCAGAAAAATGTGGAAACTCTGGCGGCCAAGATGATTCTGGAGGACAGGGTCCGTATGGGCAATCGGATTGTGATTGATACGTCGGAGGATAACAGCAGGCTGATCGGTTATACGGAATAAAATCCTTCCGTTCTGCATAAATATAGAAGTAGTATTGCAGAACACCAGCAAGGGAGGAAAGATTCCATATGGCAAGAGGAAGAAAATGCAGCAGGGAAAAGCTGCAGGAGCGGCTTTCTGAGCTGCAGGAAGCGATTGAGAAGCAGGAAGACAATCTGGGACGGCTGAAGGCGGAAAAAAGGGAATGTGAGAAGACAATCCGCAGTCTGGAGACAGACGAGCTGCTGGAGCTGATGGCCCGGAAAAATATGACTGTGGAGGATGTCCGCAGCGTGATCGAAGGAACGGAGCCGGCGTAATGCCGGCTCCGCTTTTGCTGCATCCTGAAAGTCTGCGGGCGCATTGACGGAAAAAAGGGGGCAGAGTATAATGAGAACACCGGCAGAGTGACCGGAATTACACTTTGTGAGCCGGGCAGACCGGCTGAAAGACGGAGGAAACTATGCTGACGACACTGATTGTGCCCTGTTATAACGAGGAAGCAGTTCTGCCCCTTCTGTACCGCAGCCTGACGGAGGAAGCAGAAAAGCTGAAAAACAAAACAGAGTTTGAATTCATTTTTGTGGATGACGGTTCCGGAGACGGCACTCTGGATATTCTGAAAAAGTTGGCGGAGAAGGATGAGCGTGTAACCTATCTGTCCTTTTCCAGAAACTTCGGAAAGGAAGCAGCCATGTTTGCCGGTCTGAAAAATGCCGGGGGAGATTACGTGGCTATTATGGATGCGGATATGCAGGATCCCCCTTCTCTTCTGCCGGAAATGTTCCGCCTGCTGGAAGAGGAAGGCTATGACAGCGTGGCCACCAGGCGGGTTTCCAGAGTGGGGGAGCCCAGACTGCGCTCTATGGGAGCCCGTGTGTTTTACAGGATCATTAACCGGATCTCCGATGCGGATATTGTGGACGGAGCCAGGGATTTCCGACTTATGAAGAGAAAAATGGTGGATGCGGTAGTGGCTATGGGAGAATACCACCGGTTTTCCAAAGGAATCTTCGGATGGGTCGGCTTTCGCACCTGCTGGCTTCCGTTTGAAAACGTGGAGCGGGCTGCGGGAGAGACAAAATGGAGTTTCTGGAGTCTGGTGCGGTATTCCGTGGAGGGGATCATCAATTTTTCCCAGGTTCCCCTGTCCATTGCATCCTGGTGCGGCATCGGCCTGACAGGGGTATCCTTTTTCATGGTGATTTTTATCATAGTGCGCAAGCTGCTGTTCGGAGATCCTGTAGCCGGCTGGCCTTCTCTGGCCTGCATTATCGTATTTTTAGGAGGAATTCAGCTGCTGTGCATGGGAATTATGGGACAATATATTGCCAAGACCTATATGGAAGTGAAAGGACGGCCTCATTACATTATCGGGGAGAGCAACCGAAAAGATATCAGCAGAATATCGTAAGATTTTTTAAAAATCCGTAATGTTTTCGTTATTGAATGACTGTCGGGAAGCAGGTATGATTAGAGAGTGATATTTTGACAGAATTGGAGGCAGAAGTGATTATGAGAAAACATTGGATAAAAGGAGGTGCAGCGCTTTTGTGTTCTCTGGTCCTGTGGGCGGCGGGAGGAATGACCGCTTACGGAGAGAATACAGGAGCCGCATCAGAAACAGTGAGTGAAACGGAGGCTGCGGCGGTAACTGCCGACGGGTCCATTACTTCCTGTCTGATCATCGGCAGCGGGGATACTATTGAAGTGAAAGCCCAGTCCAACGGACAGATGGAAAACACCGACAGCTATCTGTATCTGTTTGAACTGAAACCCTATGAGGACAGTATTGGAGGACGGACGGATTATGCTGCCTGGGCGGAGGGAGGAACGTCAGCCACTTTTTCTCTTTCCCTGAACAGAGGAAGCGCATCAGACCGGCTTTACAGCAAATTCGTGCTGGCGGTAAAGACTGCGGACGGATATCAGGAGATCAGCAAACCTCATTACATCACCAATCCGGAGGTGGTGGCACCCAATCAGGCTCCTTATAAAGCGCCTCTGTCAAAAAAAGGACTTCAGATGGAAGTCAGCCAGATCGGAGACGCTTTTCAGCTGGGAGTGAAGCACAGCAGCGTGAATATTGCTTTTCATCAGATCCTGGGAGAAGGCATTGATTATGAGTACGACGGGAAGGTCTATCATTTCAGCAAACCGGTGATAGAAAGCTACGATGAAACCATCAGTGCCATGTCCAACAAGGATATTACCGTGACAGCCATTATCCTGAACGGATGGAATCCGGCCACACCGGATCTGGTCATACCGGGGACAACGCAGAAGTCCAATGTGTTTTATTATATGCCCAATGTGACAACGGAGGCGGGGTTTGAAGAGACCAGAGCAATCGCGGCATTCCTGGCGGAGAGATACAGCGGAGCCAATCCGGACTACGGAAAAGTGTCTAACTGGATCATAGGAAATGAGATCAACAATCAGCAGTGGAACCATATGGGAGCTACGGACATTACCAATTATGTCCAGACCTATCAGGATGCATTCCGGGTGTTCTATACGGCTATTAAAAGCACCAGCGCCAATGACCGGGTGTTTTTCTCTCTGGATTACAACTGGCATAATGAAGCGGATGGACAGCTGAAGTACGGAGGCAAGGACATCATTGACTATTTTAACTCCATTGCCAATGTTCAGGGTCAGATGGATTGGGGAGTAGCCTACCATCCCTATCCCTGTCCCATGACCGATGCGATCTTCTGGGATGATGCGAATACGGGGCTGATCACCAATGACCTCAGCTCTCCGGTTGTGAACTTCATTAATCTGAATGTACTGACGGATTATCTGGCAACTACGGCTTTCCAGAAACCCAACGGAGAGGTCAGGAATATTATGCTGACGGAGGAAGGATTTACGGCCACCAATGCCAACGGAGACGATCTGTCCATGGTGCAGGCGGCAGCATATGCTTATTCCTATTACCTGGTGGACAGCAATCCCTATATTGATGCTTATATCCTGAGCCGCCAGGTGGATGCGCCTTCCGAGGTGAACATGGGTCTGGCTTTCGGACTTTGGAGCTGTGATATGAGCAAGCCTGATCAGATTATTCCTCAGCAGAGACGAAAGCTGTGGGAAGTATTCAGAGATATTGACAATTCCAAAAAGACTCTGGAAACAACAGAATTTGCCAAGTCTGTGATCGGAATCGACAAATGGAGTGATGTGATTCCTGACTTCAGATGGAAATATCAGGAGCAGTAAGAGAAAGCCCCGGCACGGTGAAAATTCACCGCCGGGGCCTATTTTTTTGAAACTTTTCAAAGGGGGTCTCCGTCTAAAGGTTAAAGAGGAAAGGAGGCGGGTATTATGACAGACAGGATGGAAAAGGAAACGGAAAGAATTCTCCTGGAAAATTATGAAAAATATTACCGGCTGGCTTACAGCTATACAAGATCGGAACAGGATGCACTGGATGTGGTGCAGGAGAGTGCGTATAAAGCGATAAGGGACTGCGGGAAAGTAAGGGAAAAACAGTATATCGGCACATGGATCTACCGGATTGTGGTGAATACGGCCATGGATGTTCTGAGGAAGCAGGGAAGGGAGATTCTCACAGAAAACGAGTGCCGGGAGGATGTTTCAGAACCTTCCTATGACCGGCTGGAGCTTGAGGAGATCATGGACCGGCTGGACGGAAAAGAAAAAACAGTGATTGTCCTCAGGTATTTTCATGATATGAAACTGGAAGAGATCGGAGAGATCCTGGGAGAAAATGTGAATACAGTGAAGACGAGGCTTTACAGAGCCCTGAGGAAAATGAGGATGGAACTGGAAGGCGGAAGGAGGTAAAAAAATGGAAGAATGGAGAAAAGAGTTCATTAAGCAGGAATTAAAGAAGCAGTATGATCAGATTACAGTGCCGGAAGAGGCAAAAAAACGGCTGGAGGAGGGAATTCGAATGGCAAAAGAAGAGAAAAGAAAACAGGGAAGAATCGTGAAGCTGAGAAGAACGGCAGGAACGGCGGCGGCAGCGGCGGCAGCCTTTATTGTACTGGTGAATGTATCTCCTACGGCGGCTCAGGCCATGGAAAAGCTGCCGGTGATCGGAACCATAGCCAAGGTAGTTACGTTTAACACCTTTGAAGATCAGAATGGAAAGATGGAGGCAAAGGTAGATATTCCTCAGATCCAGGTAGACGGAGAACAGCCGGAAGCCAATAAAGAGATTGAGGACTATGGCAGGGAACTGATCAGCAAGTATGAACAGGAGGTGCGCGACAGTCAGGGAGACGGAAACTATGCGCTGGATTCTACCTATGATGTGGTGTTTGAAAATGACAAGTATGTGAGTATTCGGATTCGCACCACAGAGATCATGGCCAGCGGTACAGAGTATGTGAAGATCTTCAACGTAGACAAATCGACAGGTAAGACAGTGGAGCTTATGGATATGCTGGGAGGCGATAAGGAACTGCTGGAAAAGATCAGCGAAAATATCATGCAGCAGATGGAAGACCAGATGGCGGCGGATTCCAATGTCATCTATTTCATTCATTCTGAAATGCCGGAGACGGATTTCAAGGGTCTGAACGGAGAGGAAAGCTACTACTTCAATCAGAACGGAGAACTGGTGATTGCATTCGGAGAATATGAGGTGGCTCCGGGCTATATGGGAGCAGTGGAGTTTACGATTCCCAAAACCGTGACAGGAGATCTGGTGTAAGCCTCAGCAGAAAGGCGATTTCTCCAGGGAGTACATAAAATAGGGTAAAAATGCTTTTGGGAGAAAAGTATGGCAGAGATCAGCCTGTGTATGATTGTAAAAAATGAAGAAAAGGTGCTGGAACGCTGTCTGGAATCGGTGAAAGGACTGGTTGACGAGATCGTGATCGTGGACACGGGATCGGAAGACAGAACTGCAGAGATTGCCGGACAGTATACCAGCCTGGTTTATGAAATTCCGTGGAAGGACGATTTTGCCTGGGCACGGAATTTCTCTTTTTCCAAGGCCGGTAAGGAATATTGCATGTGGCTGGACGGAGATGATGTGATCTCTCCTGAAAACCGGGAGCGGTTTCTCCGGGAAAAGGAAGGAATGGATGGAACGGAAGATGTGGTGATGATGAAATATGGCATGGATTTTGATCCGAACGGGAAGCCGGCTTTTTCCTATTATCGGGAGCGGATCATAAAAAATCATCAGGAATTTGTCTGGAAGGGACGCGTCCATGAGGCTATTGAGCCAAAGGGGAAGATTGTATACTGGGATACGGTAATTTACCATAAAAAAGAAGGAGCAGGAGAGCCCGGAAGAAATCTTCGCATTTACGAAAAGATGAAAGAAGAAGGTGAGATATTTGGCCCCAGAGAACTGTTTTATTATGGGCGGGAGCTTCTGTATAACGGACGCCCGGAGGACGGAGCAAGAACACTGAGAGCCTTTCTGGATCGGGAGGACGGATGGAAGGAAAACAAAGTGGAGGCCTGTCTCAACCTGGCTTCCTGTCTGGGACAGCTTGGGCAAAAACAGGAAGAACTGCAGGTGCTGCTGCGATCTCTGGAATGGGGAGCGCCCCGGGCAGAGATATGCTGCGGCATCGGGGGCTGGTTCATGGAGAAAGAGGACTGGAAGACGGCGGTATTCTGGTATGAACAGGCTCTGGCAGCAGAAAGGCCGGATGTACAGGGAGGTTTTGTGAGAGAAGAGTGTTATGGATATCTTCCGGAGGTTCAGCTGTGCGTGTGCCTGGACCGTATGGGAAAGCTGGATGAAGCCTACCGGTATCATCTTCGGGCGAAAAGCCGAAAACCCTGGACACCGGAAATGGAATACAATGAACGATATTTTCGGAGCAAAGGGAAATGAACACAACTTGTACTTTCTTCATATCTTACAGTACAGACACCGGAAAAGCCTGAACGGCATATACCGGGGAAAGTCCTGACAGAAATGGACGGAAGGAGTTGGATATATGATGTATGATAGCAGAACCAATGGATTTTCCGGAGCGGAGGGGACAAGAGAAGAAAGAGACAGAGAGAGGAGATGCTGCGGCTGCAGGATCCCCAGCCCGCCTCCCGGCCCGTGCTGCTGCTGGAGAGGACCGGCTGGTCCGACCGGTCCGACGGGAACAACAGGAGCAACGGGTCCGACAGGCCCAAACGGAGCGACAGGAGCCACCGGTCCGATGGGGGCAACAGGAGCCACCGGCCCGATAGGGGCAACAGGAGTCACCGGCCCGACAGGAGCAACAGGTCCGACAGGCCCTTCCGGGATTGCGGCTACAATTGAAGTAGGAACAGTAACTACGGGAAATCCGGGTACGGCTGCAGAAGTGAGCAATGCAGGAACTGCGCAGGCTGCAATATTTGATTTTGTAATTCCTCAGGGCCCGACAGGCCCAAGCGGAGCGACAGGGGCAACCGGTCCGACAGGCCCAAGCGGAGCGACAGGAGCAACGGGCGCAACCGGCCCGAAGGGAGCGACAGGAGCAACGGGTCCGACAGGTCTGAGCGGAGCGACAGGGGCAACGGGCCCGACAGGCCCAAGCGGAGCGACAGGGGCGACGGGTCCGACAGGCCCAAGCGGAGCGACAGGGGCAACGGGCGCAACGGGCCCAAGCGGAGCGACAGGAGCAACGGGTCCGACAGGCCCAAGCGGAGCGACAGGGGCAACCGGTCCGACAGGCCCAAGCGGAGCGACAGGAGCAACGGGCGCAACCGGCCCGAAGGGAGCGACAGGAGCCACCGGCCCAACGGGCCCGACGGGAGCTACCGGCCCTTCCGGAGACAGCGGTACCGCGGCTACCGTACAGGTAGGAACCGTTCAGACGGGGGATCCGGGTACGGAAGCAAAGGTAGTGAATTCCGGTACAGATCAGGCTGCTGTACTGGACTTTACCCTTCCCAGAGGAGAGAACGGAACGTCGCCGTCTCCGGATCTCCTGATGGCGTATTCGACTCCGGCGCAGCCCGGAACCAACGGTTCGGGAATCATATTTGACAGAAATGGAACGGCTTGCGGAAGCTCAGTGTCTCATCTTCAGAACAGCTCTCAGATCACAGTCAGCCAACCGGGAGTTTATACGGTGGATTTTCATACTGTGATGGCGCCGCAGAAGGCAAGCTCATATCCGGTTACCCTCAGCGCTTATCTCACGCAGAGCGAAAATACGGTACAGGGAGCCTCCAGCCAGCATACCTTTCAGTCTTCTTCAGAATCCTCCAATCTTTCATTTTCCGTACCGGTTGCTGTGACAGCAGCTCCTGCCGTATTTGAAGTGATAGGAGACGGGGGAGATTACCTGTACAGCTCCAGTACGATTTCCGTTTACAGGCTGGGAGATATTCCGGAAGAATCGGAAAAGGCATAATATTCCGACGGTATAAAAGAGTCATTGCAAAGGGGATGGCAGATCTGCCATCCCCTTTGCAATGACTCTTTTTTGCGTCAGAAAGCAGAAAAACGGATTGAAGAGCCATAATTTTGAGCGAATTGATAAAAAAGAAAATATTTATGTTATTTTGCACAAAATATATCACATATTATGTTAAATTCAAAAGAAAAATAACAAAAAATGTTACAATAATACTTGACTTGTAGTTACAATAATGTTAAGTTAAACATAACAAAAGGATCGTGAACCTAAAAGAAAAAGGAGGAGTAGGTACTATGTCAGGAAAGAAGTCAGTAAGCATGCGCACATTGAAATTTTTCCAGAAAATTTCCAGGGCGTTCCTGGTCCCAATGGCAATTATTGCCGCATCTGCGCTCATGGTGGGCATTTCTTCTGTTTTGAAGAATCCCACGATCGTCAGCTGGCTGCCGTTTCTGGAAAATACGGCTTTTCAGTATGTGGTGGATCTGGCAGGCAATGTGGGAAGTATTACCATGAATTATCTTCCCGTGATTTATGCGATCACACTTGCATTTTCTCTGGCCAATGAAGAAAAAGAGTTTGCCGCGTTTGCAGGATTTATGGGGTATCTTGCATTTTTGACGAGTATGGGAATCGTGATCAAAACATTTCCTTCCGTAAAAGAGATGTATCCGGAAAAAGGTCTTCAGGTAGTACTGGGGGTGGAAACAGTCAACGTGGGAATCCTGGGAGGAATTTTGGTAGGAATCCTGACTTCTGCCGTACATAACCGCTTCCGTACCATTAAGTTTCCCATGGCATTTGCCTTTTTCCAGGGAGTCCGGTTTGTGCCTTTTATGTCGGCATGCGTGATGATGCTTCTGGGCCAGGTATTTCCTCTGATATGGGGCGCCCATATCAGAAGCGATCAATTCTTTTGCGACAGTGGTAAACCGGGTCGGCGCGCTGGGACCGTTCCTCTATGGCTCCGTGGAGAAGCTTCTGATTCCCACAGGTCTTCATCAGATCTGGAATACGATCATCCGCGACACGCAGGTTTCCGGAATCTATACATTTGCGTCGGGAGCAGTAATCGAAGGAGCCAGACCGGCATTTTTCCAGTATGCAATTGAAGGACTTCCGGAAGGAGCGCAGCTTACGGAGATGGTGAAGTTCCTGCGGGCGGGGCAGATGCCGTTTACAATTTTTGTTGCTCCTGCTATTGCATTGGCCATTTATCACTGTGCAGATCCGGATAAGAGAAAAACGATCAAGCCTCTGGTCATGACCGGAGCCATTACCGCGGCGGTGGCAGGTATTACAGAGCCGCTGGAGTTTATTTTCCTTTTCACGGCACCGCTGCTTTTTGTGATCTATGCTCTGATCGGCGGCCTGAACTGGATGATCCTCTACCTTCTTGGAAATACCATGGGAGGAGTGGATGCCAATCTTATGGGACTTGCAATATGGGGATTCCTGAGACCCGAGGCCAACTGGTGGCTTACGGTGATGCTCGGAGTCATTGAAGCGCCGATCATGTATTTCTTCTTTAAGTGGTGGATCCTGAAGTTTGATGTGAAAACTCCCGGGCGCGGCGGAGATTACGATGATTCCCTGGCGTTTGCAGCGGAAATTGCCAATATAGGCACCGCATCAGGAAGCGAACAAACAGCGGCGCCGGCAGCAACTTCCGATCCGAAGATCCTGAAAGCAAGAATGATCATAGAAGGGCTGGGAGGACGAGATAATATCGTTGAGGTGGATTCCTGTATGTCAAGGCTGCGGGTTGAAATCAAGGATGAGAGCAAAATCAATGAAGAAGTGCTGCGGCGGACAGGCTGTGCAGGAATAGTCCGGCCGGACAGCCAGAATATTCAGATCATTTACGGAACGACGGCAGGTCTGCTCAAAAATGCGGTAAATAAGGAACTGAAACATTGAGACAGCGGGCACATATTTTCCGAACAGGGGGATGGGCCTATGGACGCGACCAAAAGAAGAAAAGAGATGCTTGATATTCTTATAAGAGAAGGGAAAGCCAGCACCGTAGACATGGCAGCCTGTTTTGGAGTGTCCGCCATGACGATACGGAGAGATTTCAGCTGTCTGGAAAAAGAAGGGATTATTACGGTCAGGCATGGGGGAGCGGTTCTTAACCGGGGAACCTATACGGAGCATCCCCTGTCCATCAAGCAGGAACAGATGGTCCGGGAAAAGGCGGCGATCGGACAGTTCTGCGCAAACTTTGTAAACGAGGGGGATGCAGTCTGCCTGGATACGGGAAGTACGACAAAGTGGGTAGCGGAAGCGATTGCATCCAAGAAAAACATCATTGTTCTGACCAACTCCCTCCTGGTGCTGGAATGCCTGAGGCATGCAAAGGAAATGAAAGTAATTACGACGCCGGGCGTATACAGAGAAAAATCTGTGGGGGTACTGGGAGAAATGACCTGTGATTTTGTAGAAGGCTTCCAGTATGACATTCTGTTTCTTGCGTGCGAAGGCGTTGACGGAAAGAACGGAGTGAGCGTGCCGGATCTCAATGACGGACAGGTGAAACGGGCTTTTGTGAATCGGGCCAAAAAAGTGATAGCGGTTGCAGATTATACCAAGATAGGAAAAACATTTTTTATGAAGGTAGCTTCCTGGAAGCAGATTGATGTGCTGGTCACCAACACAGGGGCGGATCCGGAGGAGATCAGCATGATCAGGAATCAGGGAGTAGAAGTGTTTTTGGTTTAGGGAGGTCGGGAAAATGAAACAGTACGGAATCTGTATTGCAGGAGGAGGCAGCACCTATACGCCCGGAATCGTGTGGATGCTGCTGGAACAGAGGGAACACTTTCCCATAAGAAAGATCGCACTGTATGACAATGACGGGGAACGCCAGGAAAAGCTGGGAAAGGCCTGCGAAATCCTGGTAAGGGAACGGTATCCGGAGGTGGAATTTTTCTATACGACGGATCCGGAAAAAGCGTACACGGATGTGGACTTTGTGATGGCCCATATAAGAGTGGGAAAATACGCCATGAGGGAACTGGATGAGAAGATACCGCTGAAACACAATGTGGTGGGACAGGAGACCTGCGGTCCGGGAGGAATCGCCTATGGTATGCGGTCCATAGGAGGTATGCTGGAAAACATCGACTATATGATGAAGTATTCTCCCCGGGCCTGGATGCTCAATTACTCCAATCCGGCCTCCATTGTGGCAGAAGCAGTCCGCCGCCTTCGTCCGCAGGCAAGAGTGATCAATATCTGTGATATGCCGATAGGGCTGGAGGACAGAATGGCCAAGATGATCGGTCTGAAATCCAGAAAGGAAATGACGGTAACCTATCACGGACTGAATCATTTCGGCTGGTGGACCAGTATCCGCGACCGGCAGGGAAAAGACCTGATGCCGGCAATCAAGGAAAAGATGGCCGTAAACGGTTTTATTGTGGATGAAAACGAATATCTCTATGATAACCGTATGAGCTGGAGAAGCACGCACTACAGCGGGAAAAAACTCCTGGAGATCGAACCGGACTGTATCAGCAATACATATCTTCAGTACTATCTTTATCCGGACGAGGTAGTGGCTCATTCTGACAAGCACTATACAAGAGCAAATGAAGTCATGGACGGAAGAGAAAAGACGGTCTTTACGGAGTGTGCAAGAATTGTGGAGCAGGGAACCTCGCAGGGCTGCCGTCTGGAAATCGGAAATCATGCTCTGTTTATCGTCGACCTCGCCAGAGCGATCGCCTACAACACAGGAGAACGCATGCTGCTGATCGTGGAAAATCAGGGATCAATCCGGAACTTCCAGCCGGATGCAATGGTGGAAATCCCCTGTATTGTAGGTTCCGAAGGGGCAGAGCCGCTGGCGCTGGGAGAAATTTCCACTTTCCACAAAGGATTAATGGAACAGCAGGTAGCGGTGGAAAAAATGACTGTGGATGCATGGATAGAGGGCAGCTACCAGAAGCTCTGGCAGGCAATCACTCTTTCCAAAACAGTTCCCAGCGCTTCGGTAGCAAAAGCGATTCTGGATGATCTCATAGAGGCGAACCGGCAGTTCTGGCCGGAACTGAAATAAGGAAAAATAAAAGACAGGGAAAAATTATGGTGAAATCAGAATTCAGACAGTATGCATGTGAAGAAGAAAACGTGGATTCCCGGGCAGTGGAAAATTTCGTGAATGGTCTAAACAGTACGGGGCTGGAATATCATAGCTTCATTCTGTTCCGCAACAATCATATGATTGCCAAAGGGTGCTGGAAGCCTTACGACGGGCAGGAGGTGCACAATATTCATTCCAGCTCCAAATCGTTCACTTCCACTGCAATAGGAATGCTTTATGATCAGGGAAGAATCAGACTGGACAGCCGGGTGACGGAGTATTTTCCCGGACGATGCTGGCCGCTGGCGACAGAGGAAGTGAAAAGCCTTACAGTCCGTCATCTGCTGACCATGAGTATGGGACAGAACTTTGAAGGGGTGCAGGAGGAATGGAACAGCTGGACGGATGCGGCCATGGGTCAGCCCATCGTCAGAAAGCCGGGAACAGGATTTTTTTATTCCAGTATGTGCAGCCATATTCTGTCTGAGATCTTTACGGAAATTACGGGAGAAAGTGTCCTGGAGTTTCTGAGGCGGGAACTGTTTTCGCCTATGGGATTCGGAGACAATTACTGGTTTGCGGGACCGGGGAATACGGTAGCCGGCGGAGGCGGGCTGCATATCTCCATCGATGATTTTGCAAAGCTGGGTCTGCTGTATTTGAATCATGGGGTCTATAAAGGAAGAAGGTATCTGTCGGAAGAGTGGGTAAATATGGCCACGTCTCTCCAGATTGAAACGGCTCCGGCCTATCCGTCCTCACGTACGGAAAACTCCCAGGGATACGGATTCCAGTTCTGGAGATGCACGCACAACGGCTTTCGGGCCAGCGGCATGTGGGCGCAGATGTGTCTGGTCCTTCCTGACCAGAACATGGTCCTTGCAGTACACAGCTCAGGCACCGGATCAGAAGCCACCCTGCAGCAGGTCTGGAAACATCTGCTGCAGGGAGTAAAGGGGTATGACCTTGAACCGGATCGGGAAAAGACGGAAAAACTCAATCGGTTTCTGGAAAGCCAGACCATACCGTCTGCGGATGGCGGGCGGGAGTCCAGGCTGGAGAAGGAGGTTCCCGAACACTATGTTTTTTCCAGGAATCCTTATGGCTTCAGAGAACTGGAACTCTGCTTCCGGCCGGACAGAATCCGGGTAACGATCGTGCATGAGTGGGGAACCTATCAGGCATCCTGCGGAAGGGGAGAATTCCTTCCGGATCCGGAATCCAATCTGGGAGAGCTGACTCATCTGGAGCGGGATCTCCATATGCCGTCTGAACCGGAGGGTTATATCCGGCCTAAGATATTCAGCAGGGCGGTCTGGACGGATGAAAGTCAGCTTCTGATCAGTCAGCGCATGCTGAATGCGGCGGCTCAGATCGGATGGCTCTTCCGGTTTGACGGAAGCTGCGTACAGGTGCTTCATCAATCCAGAAATGTATACGGATCATTCAAGGATGTGATGCTGACGGCACCCTATCAGATCCGTTCTGATATATGACAGAAGAACATGAAAAAGGGATCCCCTCTCCGGGATCCCTTTTTTGAAGAGAAAGAAACAAAAAACACCGTTCCATCATCCATGAGAATGATCAAACGGTGTTTTCCAAAGACGTGCCGAACAAGATTCGAACTCGCGACCTTCTGATCCGTAGTCAGA
>CALWRQ010000041.1 GCA_944383965.1 uncultured Lachnospiraceae bacterium | reverse complement strand
CTGATCACGGCGGCATTGGCCGTATTCCTGCTGGCAGCGGGAAGGAAAAAGGAAGAGGAAGAAAAGTAGGCAGGAAAGCCGGAATCTTCCTGTGAAATAAAAGGCGGGAGCCGTCGCCGGGCAGATGCCCGGCGGCGGCTCCCTTTTTGTCTGCCGTAAAGTATAAAAAACGGACTCCGAAGAGTCCGCATCTGAAATCATATGACAAACCGGTAACCCACTCCCCGTACGGTCAGAATATGCCTGGGCTCGCCGGGGGTATCCTCGATTTTTCCACGAAGGCGGTTTACATAGACCATGATAGTATTATCATCCACCACATCGCTGCCCCAGACCTGGTCATAAAGCATTTCTTTGGTAAAGACCTGACCGGAATGCTGCATGAACAGAAGCATCAGGCCCGCTTCTTTCCCGGAGAGCTGGAGCTCCGCTCCGTTTTTGTAAAACCGCATGGTGGCGGAATCATAGGCAAAGGGACCGCATTCCAGCCGGGAGGCCGCTTCCAGCACCTGATTTTTGCTTCTGCGGATCATGGCCTTTACCTTGGCGCCCACCACAATGGCCCGGAAGGGCTTGGTGATGTAGTCGTCCGCTCCCAGAGAGAGACCGTATACGGTGTCAAAATCCTCGTTCCTGCCGCTGATGATCATCACGGGAGTCTGGATTCCCCGGCTGCGGATTCGCTTGATCACCTCAAAGCCCTCCATATCGCCCAGCATGATATCCATGAGAATGGCGTCAAAGGAGCGGGAAAGCAGAATGTTTAATGCAGCCATGCCGCTGTCGGCCGTGGAGGCCTCCATGCCGTTGCTGTGAATGATCTTTTCCAGCAGTTTTCGGATTGCCGGGTCATCGTCTACGATTAATACTTTATCTGCCATGTGCTCCTCCGGATCAGCGGTCGTACGCTGACAAAAACAGTTGTTCTTTCATAAGTTTCATTATAATATTAAGACAGTCGGAAGTCAATTTTCCAATGGGATCTGAGAGGAATTTAAGATGAAATCAAAAGCAGACAAACGCAGGATCATATGGCGGGCGGTGGCTGCCCTGGCGGCGGTCACCGTCATATTCGGTTTTCTGGGGGAACGGATCTGGAGAAACTACCGGGATGCGGTCATAGACCGCCAGAAAGACCAGATGCTTCTTACCGCCCAGTCCGTGGCCCGGACTCTGGAGGTTTCAGTCAAAAGGAACGCGTCAGATCTGGGCCGGTTCTGCAGACTGAAGGAGGAGGCCTATGCTCATCCGGAGCTGGAAGCCGTAAACCAGGAGATCATCCGGTCCTATATTGACGAAAATGAGAACTTTGTCACCGGAATCATCGTATCGGATGCAGATGGAATGGTGAAGGTGAATACCCAGGGAGTGGAAGTGGAAAAGATCATGGATGAAGACAGGGTCGGTGCTGACGCCCGCCTGCTTCAGACCCTGGGGACGGACGGCAGGGTCTATTTCCTTCTTCAGGAAGATACGGACCGGGAAACGATCAGTCTGGTGATTGATGCGGACAAGTATTATCAGTCCCTGATTTCGGATATCCAGCTGGGAGAAAACGGCTATATTATGGTGAAAAATTCCTCCGGCATCGTGCTCATGCATCCGGCCAAGGAACAGCTGGGACACAACGCGGTGGAGGACCGGAAAGAACTGTATCATGTGGACGATCTGTCCAGCCTGGCCAATATGCTCAAAGAGCAGTATGAAGGAAAGACGGGAGTGCAGGAATATATTTCCTACTGGTGGCAGGATCCGGATCTGCCCAAGGTGAGAAAGATTTCCGCCTATACGCCGGCCAGAATCGGAGATGATTTTCTCATTATCAGCGCTGTGACAGATTACAACGATATCTATTTGCCGGTGCTTCAGGGCTTTCGAAGTATTATTACGGTCATGCTGATGATGTTTGCGGCGATCGCGGGAGTTCTGGGGATCTGCGTCAGACTGGTATTTCAGCGGCAGAAGGACACGGAGGAGATTGCCTACCTGAGAGATCTGAACGATATCCTTCAGCGGATGAAGCGGAGTGAAGAGACCATCGCCCATCAGCAGCGTCTTCAGATCATGGGAACCATGACAGGAGGGATTGCCCATGAGTTCAACAACCTGCTTACTCCCATTATGGGTTATGCGGATATTCTGATGATGGAACTGCCGGAGGATTCGGAGGAATACGAGAATGTGTCGGAGATCTACGACGCCGCTGAAAAGGCGAAGGAGATCATCCAGCAGCTTTCCGCTCTGAGCCGCCGGAACATGGAGACGGCATTCAAGGAGCTGTCCATCCGGACAGCCATTTCCCGGGCGGTGAAAATGGTCCGCTCCGTCTGTCCGGTGAACATACAGCTGGAAGAGGACCTGGGAGAGGATCTGAATATTCTGGGGAATCAGACCCAGATCAATCAGGTGATACTGAATATCTGCATGAACGCCATTCATGCCATCGGAGACCGGGAAGGAACGATCCGGATCCGGATCCGGCCGGCGGAAAGCGGAGAAGTGGCAGAGCGGTGTCAGCTGGCGGAGGTGCCGGGCCCCTGGAAGCGGTTTGCCCAGGTGGATATAGAAGACAATGGCTGCGGCATGACAAGAGAAGTGCTGGACCAGATCTTTGATCCCTTTTTCACTACGAAGAAGAGCGGAAAAGGAACCGGACTGGGGCTTGCTCTGGTGGAGCAGATCGTCAGCTCGCATAAGGGCTATATCTGTGCGGAGAGCCAGCCGGGAGAAGGCAGCACCTTCCATGTGTATTTCCCGGTGCCGGAAGAGAGCGGGGAACCGATGGACGGACAGAGGGAGGCAGAACTGCTTTCCGGAGAGCCGGCCGGGGACGGAAAAGGAGGTACGATCAGGAGACAGATCCTGATCGTTCACAGCAATGCCAAGATCATCCGGATCCTGGAGAAGAATTTCAGCCGGGTCGGATTTTCCGTAACCGGCTGCATGACCTTTGAGGAGGCGGAAAAAGCCCTGACGGAAGGCAGGTTTGAGATTGCGGCGGCGGAAGAATATATAAACGGAGAGGAAGCGGTGAACTTTTTCATGTCTGTGAGCGGAATGGACAGGGAAATGATCCGGGTAGTGATCGTGGACCGGGTGAGCAGGGAGGTGCTGGAGGCCCGTCAGCGGGATCTTATTGACGGATATGCGGAAACTCCCGTATCCGTGCCGGGGATCCTGGGAGCCGCCCGCCGGGAAAGATAAACCGACATCTTAATAAATATTAAGAATCCAATGGACGAATATTAAGGTTTGCCCCTTAGACTTTAAGTCAGTAAATCAAATCTATCTGACCAAGGGGGTAAACATCATGAGTGAGCTTATGCTTGCACTGCTGGGATTTGCCACAATCCTGGCGATCATTTTCCTGCTTCTGAAGAACTGGACGGTTCCGTCTCTGGCCTTTGCGGGAGTGACTACGGTGACCGTGCTGATCCTGATCCTGACGGGAACCTTTTCCGTGGCGGAGATGGGAGATTACATAGAGGCCGGCGTGGCGGGCGTGTATTCCACAGCGGCTCTGTTCATTTTCTCCGTGCTGTTTTTCGGCATTATGAATGATGCAGGAATGTTTGACCGGATTATCAACATGCTGATGAAGCGGGTAGGCAGCAGCGTGGTCGGCGTCTGTGTGATGACCTGCATCATTGCCATGATCGGCCATCTGGACGGCGGCGGCGCTTCCACGTTCCTGATCACCATTCCTGCCATGCTTCCCGTATTCAAGAAGCTGAAAATGCGTCCCACTGTTCTGCTTCTGATCTGTATCACTGCCATGGGCGTTATGAACCTGCTGCCCTGGGGCGGACCGACCATGAGAACGGCTTCCGTACTGGGAATTGAAGCAAATGTTCTCTGGATGGAACTGATTCCCATGCAGATCGTAGGAATCCTTTTATCCCTGGCTACAGCCGTGTTCTGGGGAATTGTGGAGAAAAAGCAGGGTGCAGGCTTAGGCAGCACCAGACAGGTGGATTACGGTGAGGGAGACGAGCATATCCCCACAGAGGAAGAGAAGAATGAGCTGGCCCGTCCGAAGCTGTTCTGGTTCAACATCATTCTTACTCTGGCGGTAGTAATCGCTCTGGTATTCTTAAAGGTTCCTGCATACTATACCTTTATGGTAGGCTGTGTGCTGGCTCTGTTTGTAAACTATCCGGGAGCAAAGCGTCAGAAAAAGATCATCAATTCTCATGCGGCTCCGGCTCTTATGATGGCGTCCACAATTCTGGCGGCAGGCGTATTCCTGGGCGTGCTGGAGGAGAGCGGAATCATGGATCAGATGGCCATTGTGCTGGCTTCCTTTATTCCTGTTTCCATGGGCAAGTTCCTTCCCATCATCATCGGCATTCTGTCCGCACCTCTGGGGCTGGTGTTCTGTACGGACTCCTTCTTCTACGGACTGCTGCCCATCCTGATTCAGGTAGGAGCGAAATTCGGAGTGGATCCGCTGCACATCGGTATTTCCATGGTAGTGTGCAAGAACTTCGCTACTTTTATCAGCCCGGTGGTTCCGGCTACCTTCCTGGGAGTAGGACTGGCGGGAGTGGAGATCAAAGACCACATCAGGACCAGCTTCCTGTGGATCTGGGTGCTGAGCATTATCTGCCTGTTCGCAGGACTTTTCATGGGTATTATCTAAAACTGCTTCTAAGAATAAATCAGAAAGAGAGACGCCGCAGGCGGAAAGAATAAATCAGAAAGAGAGACGCCGCAGGCGGAAAACCTGCGGTGTCTCTCTTTCGTTTTTCCTATTCGCTCTGGAGCAGCCGGGAACCGTTCCGGATGATCTGCTCCGTGAGTCTGGCCAGCTCCAGAGGCGTTTCTTTCATTCCGGAGTTCAGCCAGTGCTGCACGATTCCCATGCATCCCGATGAAATAAATACATAATAATAATCAAATGCTTCATTCTTTTCGGAGCGGAAATGTTCCATCCAGTCCCGGAGACACTTTTCTCTCAGGATCTGGTTCAGACGGCTGGTGAAATTCATCTCCCCGTGTTCGCCGATGAGAATCCCTACCATTTCGCTGTTTTTCTGTACCAGCTCGTAGATGTCGGCAAAAATGTTTACCGTATTGGGAAGAATATTGCCCGGCTGGTATTTTTCCAGCAGGACTTCCAGCTCCGACAGAAGCTCGTCCTCGATCTGATTCAGCAGATCAAAGACATCCCGGTAGTGGAGATAGAAGGTTCCCCGGTTGATGTCGGCCATATCCGCCAGCTCTTTTACGGTGATATTCTGGATCGGCTTGGTCTTCAGCAGCACGGTCAGACTCTGGCGAAGCTGCTGTTTGGTTTTCCGGATGCGCCGGTCAACGGTTGTTTCTCTCATAACAAGCTCCTTTTATAAAATTTTTGTAAAAAACGTTTTTTAATATACAAAATTTAAAAATATGTTTTAAAACAAACAATATGTTTTTAAGTGATTATTGTATTTCAATATTCAACTAAGTATAATTCATTATAGTTTAGAAATAGACAGATGTCAATTAATACTGAAAATGTTTATTAATAAACGGATGAATAGTAAGGGAGTGACGAGATGGGATTCCGTTTGTTTCGAAGGGGGCAGTCTTTTGACCTGCCTGAATTTATCATAAAAAAGAGCAAAGCCATAGAAAAGGTATTTATCCTGGCTGTTCTGGTATCAGCCCTGATGGCGCCTTTTGTAGAGATTAATTATGACCTGACAGAATATCTGCCGGATACGGTTCAGTCCAAGGAAGGTTTAAACAAAATGGAGGAGACCTTCGGCTATCCGGGAACTGCCCGTGTAATGATCAAGGACGTGACCCTCTACGAGGCGAAAGCCTACAAGGACCGTCTGGAGCAGGTGGACGGAGTAGATCAGATCCTGTGGCTGGACACGGGCACCAATGTGTTTTCCGGAGAGGGATTTATCGACTATACGTCCATCGACCAGTATTACAAGGATGGATGCGCCGTATTTGATGTGACCTTTGAAGAAGGAGACACCAGCAAAAAGACGTCCCGGGCCATTGACGAGATGAAAGAGATCACCGGAGACAAAGGATACTATGTGGGTATGGCCGTGCAGGATAAATCAGTGGCGGAAAATGTTCAGGAGGAGATGAAGCTGATTCTTTCCATCGGAATCTTCATGATCTTTGTGATCCTGTGTCTGACCACCAATTCCTGGCTGGAACCGGTGCTCTATCTGCTGATCATGGGAGTAGCGGTGGTTATCAACAAAGGAACCAATATTTTTCTGGGAGAGGTGTCCTTTCTTACGGACAGCGTGTCGGCTGTACTGCAGCTGGCAGTATCCATGGACTATTCCATTTTTCTGATCCACGCCTTTACCAGACAGAAGCAGGCGGGAGCCAGCCAGACGGAGGCTTTGAGGAATGCCATTGAAGAAGCTCTGAATTCCATTTTTGCCAGCAGTCTCACGACGATCGTGGGCTTTCTGGTACTGACCTTCATGAAATTCAGCATAGGTTTTGATATGGGAATTGTACTGGCAAAAGGCATCGTGATCAGCCTGATCACCGTAGTGCTGTTTATGCCGGCCATGATCCTGCGTATGGCCGGAGGAATGGAAAAAACGGCTCACCGGTCTTTCCTTCCCTCGTTTGACCGTCTGAGCAGAGGGATTTTTAAAATCCGGTATGCCGTTCTGATCTTTGTGGCGGTGATTGCCATTCCCGCCTATACGGCTCAGGGGATGAACTCCTTCCTTTACGGAAACGACGCCGTGGGGTCGGGAGAAGGAACCAGTGTGTATGCGGACGAACAGGAGATCGATGCCATATTCGGAAAAAGCAATATGATGATGGCTCTTGTTCCTTCAGGGGATAACGTGAAGGAGCGTCAGTTTGCAGATGAGATCAGTGACCTTCCCTATACAAAATCGGTGCTGTCCCTTTCTCAGACGCTGCCGCAGGGCGTGCCGGAGAGCTTTCTCCCGGAAAGCATTACCGGACAGCTTCATGATGAGAGCGGCTGGTCAAGGATCCTGATCTATGTCCGTTCAAAAGGAGAAAGTCCGCTGGCATATCAGTATTCTGATGAGATCCAGTCTATCATGAAAAAATACTATCCGGACGAATCCTACCTGGTGGGAGCCACGCCGTCCACTCAGGATATTGAAAAGACGATCACGGTAGATTACAGCAGAGTGAATACACTCTCCCTGATCGGAGTATTTGTGGTAATCATGTTCAGCTTTAAATCTCTGATCATTCCAGTGATCGCCATGGTGCCTATCGAAGTAGCAATCTTCATCAATATGGCCATTCCCTATATCCGGGGAGAGACCATGATCTTTATGGGCTACATTATTGTAAGCTGTGTGCAGCTGGGAGCTACGGTAGATTACGCCATTCTTACCACCAACAATTACATCACCTGCCGCAAGCAGCTGGGAATGGAGAAAAATGCAGCTGCAGTGGAAACGCTGAAGCGAAGTATACCGGCGATTCTTACATCCGGATCGATTCTGACTATTGTGGGTTATATCCTTTATCATGTGTCCACCATAGCAGCCATCGGAGATCTGGGTCATCTCATCGGACGGGGAGCCATTCTGAGCATGATTCTGGTAGGAACACTCATGCCGGCGCTCATGGTGATGGGAGACCGGATTCTGATGAATAATGAACTGGAGATGATCCGGCAGTATCTGAAACGCCGGGCAGAACGGCGGAAGGAGCGTGCAAAGGCTCTTCTGCAGCGGGCTCGCCGGAAAAAGAACGAGGAGGGAAAAAGCGATGTGGTTTGACCGTTACATATACAGATACAGAAGAACGGCAGCAGGATGCATGGCAGCTGTGATGTTTACTCTGACGGCGGCCGGAACCTGCGAAGCAGGAGAGCCGGTTTCCACAGTGGATGAGACCATGTACGTCAATCTGGACTATTACGGGAAAAAGACGGACGTGAGCGTGGTCAAAGGATGTTCCTTTACAGGAAGCGGCAGCTTTACCGATTACGGCACCTATGAAAAGGTAGTAAATATGACCGATGAACGGGAGCCTGAGATCGACGGAGACCGGGTGACGTGGGAGATGAAGGGAGAGAACGAGCGGTTCTATTATGAGGGAGTAATGGATCCGGAACAGACGGAGCTTCCCTGGACCTTTGACCTTTCCTACCAGCTGAACGGAGTTCCTAAAAAAGCAGAGGAACTGGCAGGCGCTTCCGGTCTTATTGAGGTGAATGTAAAAGCCATGCCCAATGAACAGGCAGATGAGTATTATAAAAACAATATGATTCTTTCCGTGATCTTTCCTGTAGATATGGAGAAATGCTACAGTGTGGATGCTCCGGGAGCCCAGGTCCAGACTGTGGGAACGGAGAAGGTAGCGGCCTTTGCCGCTCTTCCCGGAGAGGAAGGAGATTTTACCATCCGTATCGGTACGGATGATTATGAGAGCATCGGCGCCATCATGCTCATGGTTCCCGGACGGCTGGATGATCTGAGCCGGATCAAGGATCTGAAGGAGGCAAAGGATACCTGGCGGGAAGACGGGGACCGGATGTATGAGAGCGTAGACCAGCTGCTGGAAGTACTGGAATCCATGAAGGGAGACGTAGGTCAGGTCAGGAGCGGTCTGGCTTCCCTGGACCGGGCCAGAGAGATTGCATCGGAGAACCGGACCGCTATGGAGAGCAGTGCTTCCGCAGCGCTGAATGAACTGGATCAGATGACAGTCTGGACAGCCGCTCTTGTACCTTATCTGCAGACGGCACGTCAGGCGGTGACGGATATCAACCAGGATACGGACCAGATGTCTGCCACCATGTATGAACTGGAAGGGGAACTGGATGATCTGTATGCCCGGATGGGAGGTCTGAGAGACAATCTGAATAAGATCGCCAATGCGGTTCCGTCCATTACCCAGGAGGAGAAGGCAGCGATTCTGGAACAGATCCGTGAGGATGCCGCGCAGGCGCAGGCTCTGGTGGACAGGATCAGCGGAATGCTGGGACAGCTGGGCAGTTGGAGAAGCGAGGCGGAAGAGAGCTGGGAGGCTTTAAAAGAAAGCCTGGATTATGCAGGATCCGGTCATTACGGCGGAGACGCCCAGGCAACTCCGTCCGAGGAGCCTTACTGGATCCCGGAAGAGGGGATGGAAGATGAATATGACAGAATGAACAGCCGGCTGGCATCCCTGGGAGAGAACCGGTACCTGGAAGAGGTAGGAGCCATGCTGGAGCAGCTGAGTGCCATTCTCGGAAACGTTCAGGCTATGGAAGGAACCGCTTCCGCAGTGATCGATGAGATCAACGGAGTACTGGGAACGGCAGAAGATACGGTGAGAGATACCTCCAAGGTCCTGTCCTCTCTCAGAGGGGCGGATGAACAGCTGGTGTATCTGCTGGATGATATGCGGAGCCTGATCTCCACGGTGGACGGTTATGTACCGGATATGATGGAGGCACTCCGCTCCACAGAGGACCTGATGACCGGTCTGAGCAGGACCATCGACAGCACACACAGCTTCCTCTCTGCAGTGGACAGTACCTTAAAGGCAGCCGGAGACTCCCTGGATCAGGGGACCAGGGAGAGTATGCAGGGCGCCCTGGACCTGCTTGATAAGAGCCTTCAGATGCTGGATGATACGGCAGAGGTACGGTCAGCCGGAGCGGATATGAAGGAAACGCTGGATGAGCAGCTGGATCAATTTGAGGAGGAAAATAATTTCCTGAACATGGACCCGGAGGCGGAGATGGTTTCTTTTACTTCCGGGAAAAATCCGGAGCCGGAAAGTCTGCAGATTGTTGTGCGCACCAAGGAGATCAGCAAGGACGATCTTCCTACGGACATCTCGGATGAGGAAGATGCTTCCGCATCGGCGGAAGGCCCGTTCCAGAGAATGTGGAATGTGATTGTGAAAATCTTCCGGTCAGTTGTTGATATCTTTAAAAACAGATGACTCGTATATGGACGGGTTCAGCCGGTCCGGGGGAACGGCCCCTGCCAGCTTTAAAAACTCCGCCATTTCCCGGGTGACCCATTTGTCTTTGTGATAGACGATCTGACGCCATACCTGCATGTGAAAATCCTTTACGTCCAGGGTGGTGAGAATCCCTTTTTCCACATCACTTTGTACGGAGAAAAGGGGAAGGAGGGAGACGCCGGCATTTTCCCGAAGCATCTGAACAATAAAATCCGTGTTTCCGATTTCCAGGAACGGACGGATCCGTTTCCCATAGGCGGCCAGATACCGGTCAAGGATATGACGGTAGCTGGCCGCTCTTTCTGTGAGCAGAAATGGCTGGGAGACCACTTCATCCAGATTCAGGCCTGTTTTTCCGGCAAAAGGGTGGGAAGAGGAGGCGGTGAACACGATTTCTTCCGGCTCCTCCAGCACTTTCAGCCATCTGTGATCATAAATCCGTTTGTCCAGGAAATATACAATATCAAGAGCATTTTCATTGAGCATGTCCAGCAGGACTCTGGGAGAGTCAATGATGATGCTCACATTTACCTGAGGAAACATCCTGTGGTACCGGGACAGGATCGGCGGGAACACAGAGGAGCAGAGCGATTCGATGGTTCCCAGGGTAAGGGTCCCGGTCAGTTCTTTCGAGGAGGATATGGTATTTTTGATCTGTTCAAGCTCTTTTGTGAGCGTAACGGCATACTGGTAAAACAGCTCCCCATGGTGAGTCAGGCTGATCTGCTTTCCGATGCGGTCGAACAGACGGACACCCAGTTCTGCCTCCAGATGCTTGATCTGGATCGTCACGGCGCCCTGGGAATAATCCAGTTTCTGAGCAGCTTTTGAAAAACTTTTCAGCTGAGCGATCTGAAGAAAGGTGGTGATTTCCCGAAATTCCATAACGGTTTCCCTCCTGTATTGTTTAAAATTTTTAAATGATTATTTTAAAACCTTAAATTTTACATCTAATTATATTTATAATATAATAATGGAAAAAGAAGGTCAATGCGGCGATGAAAAAACGCACGGACCGTAAAGTACAAAGGAATTGCCGGCCCCGAAGGGACGGCAGGAAAGAGGGGAACCGATTCGTATGAAAAAAACAGATAGGAAGTATCAGGCTTATATCGATATTCTGAAGGAGGAGCTGATTCCGGCCATGGGCTGTACAGAGCCGATTGCTCTTGCTTATGCGGCAGCGGTTGCAGAGCGGGAGCTGGGCGTTCTGCCTGAGCGTGTAGTTGTGGGAGCCAGCGGCAGTATTATCAAGAACGTAAAATCCGTGGTCGTTCCCAATACGGGACATATGAAGGGCATTGAGGCAGCAGCGGCAGCGGGAATCGTGGCCGGTGATCCGGAAAAGGAACTGGAAGTAATTTCTCAGGTTACGGCGGATCAGATCGAAGAGATCAGAGAATTCCTGAAGAAAACAGAGATCAAGGTAGAGCATATCGACAATGGTCTGACCTTTGAGATCATTGTAACCTTATACAGCGGAGAGTCCTATTCCAGAGTCCGCATTGCCAATTACCATACCAATGTGGTTCTGATCGAGAAGGACGGAACCATCAAGAAGGAGATCAAGGTAGACGGAGAGTCCGAATCCGGTCTGACCGACCGTTCTCTTCTGAATATGGCAGATATCTGGGATTTTATTAACACCGTGGATGTGGCGGATGTAAAGCCTGTCCTGGAGATCCAGGAAAAATATAATCTGGCCATTGCGGAAGAGGGAATGAAGAATTCCTATGGCGCCAATATAGGTAAGGTGCTGATTTCAGCGGTGGGCGATGATGTTGCCACCAGAGCCAGAGCCATGGCGGCCGCCGGCTCTGACGCCAGAATGGATGGCTGTGAGCTGCCGGTAGTGATCAATTCCGGAAGCGGAAATCAGGGAATTACTGCGTCTGTTCCTGTTCTGGTATATGCGAAAGAACTGGGAGTGGATGAGGAAAAGAAATACCGTGCGCTGGCTCTGTCCAACCTGACAGCCATTCACCAGAAGACTCCCATCGGACGTCTGTCTGCATTCTGCGGAGCGGTAAGCGCAGGAGCAGGAGCGGGAGCAGGAATCGCTTATCTGAACGGCGGAGATCTGGATGCAGTATGTCATACGGTGAGCAATGCACTGGGAATCGTATCCGGTATGGTATGCGACGGAGCAAAGCCGTCCTGCGCCGGAAAGATCGCTACAGCTGTAGGAGCCGGACTCCTGGGCTATCAGATGCATATCCGCGGACAGCAGCTCTGCGGCGGTGACGGCATCGTGGCGGATACAGCAGATCAGACCATTGCCAATGTGGGCCGTGTTGCAAAAGAAGGAATGAAGGAGACGAATGAGACGATTATCAAAGTCATGATCGGAGATTAATATTTAGTCGGAGGGAAGGGTATGAAAAAAGTGTTTGGGAGCCTGCCGTTTAAGCTGCTTCTGGGGGTGGTGATCGGCATTCTGGCAGGACAGAGCGATGCGGTCATAGGGGAAAAGGCCTGCCTGGCTCTGATGAACGTGGTTGTGACTGTCAAGTATATTCTCAACCAGCTGATCCTGTTCTGCGTTCCGCTGATTATCATCGGGTTTATCGCTCCGTCCATTACCAGACTGGGCAAGAACGCATCCAGAATGCTGGGAGTGGCGATTACGGCGGCCTATGTATCCTCTATCGGAGCTGCTCTGTTTGCCATGGCAGCCGGATACGGGATCATTCCCAATCTGTCTATCGTTTCAGAGGTAGAAGGACTGAAGGAACTGCCGGGGGTGATTTTCCAGCTGGATATCCCTCAGATCATGTCGGTGATGAGTGCCCTGGTATTCTCACTGCTTATCGGCCTGGCAGCTACCTGGACGAAGGCGAAGGTGATCACGGATGTTCTGGAGGAGTTCCAGAAGATCGTACTGGATATTGTAACAAGAGTTGTGATCCCTGTTCTTCCTGTTTTCATTGCGTTTACATTCTGTGCCCTGTCTTATGAGGGAACGATCACCAAGCAGCTGCCTGTGTTTATTCAGGTAGTCCTGATCGTTATGGTGGGTCATTTTATCTGGATGACCGTATTGTATCTGATCGGAGGAGCCTATTCGGGAAGCAATCCGCTGGATGTGGTAAAGAACTATGGACCTGCCTATCTCACGGCTGTAGGAACCATGTCATCAGCCGCCACTCTGGCAGTGGCTCTGCGCTGTGCAAGAAAGTCCCAGCCGCCTCTCCGGGGAGACATGGTGGATTTCGGAATTCCGCTGTTTGCCAACATTCATCTGTGTGGTTCTGTGCTGACAGAGGTATTCTTTGTAATGACCGTTTCCAAGATCCTGTACGGGTCTCTGCCCGGCGTCGGAACGATGATCCTGTTCTGCGCTCTCCTGGGAGTGTTCGCCATCGGAGCGCCCGGCGTGCCGGGAGGCACCGTGATGGCTTCCCTGGGACTGATCACCGGCGTGCTGGCTTTTGACGATGCGGGAACGGCTCTCATGCTTACTATATTTGCCCTTCAGGACAGCTTCGGTACGGCCTGCAACGTAACAGGCGACGGAGCTCTGACCATGATCCTCACGGGCTATGCAAAGAAGCATGGCATCAGAGAGCAGAAGATCGAGAGCGGACTGTAACCGGAATCCATTTTCATACTTTCATACATATGCTGAAAAATCCCCTTCGCAGAGAACAACTGCGGAGGGGATTTCTTTGCTTTTGGATCAGGTATAGATCCTGGCCTGGAACAGCTCCAGAGGGATGAAATGCTTGTTTACTGCCATTACGGTTCCGTCCTTGGCGTACAGCGTCTCCAGAATCAGCAGAAAGGAGTTTCCCCGGGACAGAGTGTATTTCTGAGCGCTGAAATTTCCCGCATTGGATACGGTGAGCTGAAGAGAGCTGCTGCAGGCCTGCTGATAAACGGCTGTTTCCAGAAAGTCCCGGAGCTGATCAGGCTGGTTTAAGTCTGTGCCGGTCTGGGAGATGACTTCAATGGGAAGAATAGACAGGGAGTAGGCCACGGGACGGCTGCGGAACTTGTACCAGCGGTCGGCAATTACCACGGCGGCGCACTTCCTCTCCAGACTTCCGGTTACCGGTTCAGAGGGAGGCTCCAGACGGAATTCCATTTCCACGCTGTCCGGCTGTTCCATGCAGCAGAGGTAGACAGGATGAGCCAGAGATTCCAGACCTCCTTTTCCTGAATTAGACAGGTTTTCCTGGGAACGGATAAAGTTTCCTTTTCCCCGTATGTTTTTGACCAGTCCGTCATCGATGAGCAGAGACAGGGCGCGGCGCAGAGTCATGCGGCTTACCCCCATTCTGGCGGCCAGCTCCGGTTCAGACGGAAGCTGACTGCCGGGAGGATAGGTTCCTTCCTGGATCATACGGTACAGACGGTCGTATACGCGAACATGCTTCAGATTGCGGGTCTTTTTTTCAGTCTCGGATAAGGGCGCTGCCATAGTCATGCTCCTTCCTAAGCAAATTAGACAAGTATCTGTTACTATACTAACCCGACCCAGGCCGGATGTCAAGAAATTAGACAAGTTTTTAATACAAGCTGTATGAGGAAATAAGCAGGAAAATTGGGGATTGAAAATAGACAAGTTACGTGATATTATACAAGTGTGAGAAGGGATGTACAGAGACTGTAGAGAAAGGAGAGGTTTGCTATGCAGAATTATTCCGGGGAAGAGGGACTGCAGTATCACATCAATCTTAGAAAGGGAGACGTGGGAAGGTATGTGATTCTGCCGGGAGATCCCAAGCGGTGTGAAAAGATTGCCGCTTACTTTGACGATGCAAAGCTTATGGCGGACAACAGAGAATATATTACTTATACCGGATATCTGGACGGAGAAAAGGTCAGTGTTACTTCTACGGGCATCGGCGGTCCGTCTGCTTCCATTGCCATGGAGGAACTGGTAAACTGCGGAGCCGATACGTTTCTGCGGGTGGGAACCTGCGGAGGCATGGCCATGGATGTAAAGGGAGGAGACATTGTGATCGCCACAGGAGCAATCCGCATGGAAGGAACGACCAGGGAATATGCCCCCATAGAATTTCCGGCGGTGGCCGATCTGGATGTGGTGAACGCCATGGTGGCAGCGGCAAAGAAACTGGGTCATCATTACCATGTGGGCGTGGTGGAATGCAAGGATTCGTTCTACGGACAGCATTCTCCGGAGACGAAGCCGGTGAGCTATGAACTGCTGAATAAATGGCAGGCCTGGCTTCGCCTGGGATGCAAGGCGTCGGAAATGGAATCGGCTGCCCTGTTTATCGTAGCCAGCTATCTGGGAGTGCGCTGCGGCTCCAATTTCCTGGTGGTGGGAAATCAGGAGCGGGAGGCAGCCGGGCTGGACAACCCCATCTGCCATGATACGGAAGCACCGATCCGCGTAGCTGTGGAAGCAATCCGTACTCTGATCCGCCAGGATAAGGCCGGGCGGTAAGACGGCTGCAGCAGGAGGATCAGTAACCGGTTTCAGAACAGATCAGAAAAGGAGAATGTTATCATGAAAAAGTACAGACGTATTTTTACTGTTGTGTTGGATTCCCTGGGAGCGGGACAGGCGCCTGATTCCCCGGAGTACGGAGATGTGGGTGTGGATACTCTGGGACATATTTCAGAGAAGATGGGAGAATTCCGGATCCCCAACCTTCAGAAGCTGGGGATTGCCAATCTGCATCCGCTGAAGCAGGTGGCTCCCGTTGACGCGCCTATGGGAAAATATACCAGGCTTCAGGAAAAGAGCCTGGGCAAGGATACCATGACCGGACACTGGGAGATGATGGGACTTTATATCACCCAGCCTTTCCAGACCTTTACGGATACCGGTTTCCCCAAGGAGCTGATCGATGAGCTGGAGAAACGCACGGGAAGAAAGATCATCGGAAACAAGAGCGCCAGCGGTACGGAGATTCTGGACGAACTGGCGGAGGAAGAGATCAATGAGGGACATCTGATCGTCTACACGTCTGCGGACTCTGTCCTGCAGATCTGCGGAAATGAAGAAACCATGGGTCTGGATACTCTTTACAGATACTGTGAGATTGCCAGAGAGCTGACTATGAAGGACGAATGGAAGGTGGGCCGTGTCATCGCCAGACCTTATGTGGGAAAGAAAAAGGGAGAATTCAAACGTACGGCAAATCGTCATGACTATGCATTGAAACCTTACGGAAAAACAGCTCTGGACGCACTGAAGGAAGCCGGCTATGATGTAATCTCCGTAGGAAAGATCTTTGATATTTTTGACGGCGAAGGACTGACGGAATCCAATAAGTCCAAGAGCTCTGTTCACGGTATGGAACAGACCATCGAGATTGCAAAAAGGGATTTCCAGGGGCTGTGCTTTACCAACCTGGTAGATTTTGATGCTCTGTGGGGACACAGGAGAAATCCGGTGGGATACGGCGAGGAGATCGAACGCTTTGACGAAAAGCTGGGAGAGCTGCTTCCTCTGCTGAAGGAAGACGATCTGCTCATTCTTACAGCAGACCATGGAAATGATCCGACCTACACCGGCACGGATCATACCAGAGAGCTGGTGCCCTTTATCGCTTACAGCCCGTCCATGAAGGCCGGAGGCGAGATCGAAGGAGCAGATACCTTTGCAGTGATCGGAGCGACCATCGCAGATAACTTTGAGGTGAAAATGCCGGAAGGAACCATCGGTTATTCCATTTTAGACCGGCTGGAATAGAGGAGGAAGATCATGGACAAGAAAGAGATCCTGAAACGACTGGACCACACGCTGTTAAAGCAGGAGGCGACCTGGGAGCAGATCAGAGCCATCTGCGATGAAGGAATGGAGCACGGAACTGCGTCTGTATGCATTCCGCCCAGTTTTGTGAAGCAGGCGAAGGAATACGCGGCGGGACGTCTTCCCATCTGTACGGTAATCGGCTTCCCGAATGGATACATGACCACTGCCGTGAAGGTCTTCGAGACGGAGGATGCAGTAAAAAACGGAGCCGATGAGATTGATATGGTGATCAATATCGGAATGGTCAAGGAGAAAAACTATGATGGAGTTCTGGAAGAGATCCGTGCCGTCCGCGCGGCCTGCCCGGGAAAGATCCTGAAGGTCATCATCGAGACCTGCCTGCTCACGGAAGAGGAAAAGATCGAAATGTGCCGGGTCGTAACAGAGTCGGGAGCGGATTATATCAAGACTTCTACCGGTTTTTCCACCGGAGGAGCCACCTTTGCCGATGTGGAACTGATGCGAAAGCACGTTGGTCCTCAGGTGAAGGTAAAGGCTGCCGGCGGGATCTCTTCTGTGGCGGATGCGGAGGAATTTATCCGTCTGGGAGCAGACAGGCTGGGAACGAGCCGTCTGATCCGGCTGCTTGAAGCATAAAGAATGGTGGATTTTGCCTGACGATTATGATATGATTAATCCCGTTCCATAAGAAAACAGGTATTTGTAAACACCTATACCAATATTGATATGTATTTAAAATACACATAAAGGAGCCGATATGAATCGTACTGCAGAAATGGTACTGTTTTACAGCCCGCAGGCCGGAGAGCGGGTGGGGAAGCTGAAAGGGATTTTTGTCCGTCAGGGAATCCGCATTAAGAATATTACCCCGGATCAGATGGGAGAGACCATTGGATATCTGGCCGGGATGGAAGGATTCGGCCCGTCAGAGAAGGCGGAAGGAGAAGACCCTGACGGCCGGGAAGGCATCTCTCCGCCGGAGGAAGAGGTGCTGGTCATGAAAAATTTCACCAGCCGCCGGATCGACGAACTTCTGCTGGCTATCCGGAAGGCGGGTCTTGCAAAGATCGAACTGAAAGCGGTGGTGACGCCGACCAATGCCCAGTGGCCTTTTTACAGACTCTATGAAGAGATCAAAGAGGAACGGAAAAAGATTCTGGAGCAGAACCAGAGCGGGAAAGAGTGATCGGAGGGGAGGAAAAAAAGATGCTGAAGGACTTGCTGAAAGCCAGCCGTTCCATCCGGCGCTTTTATGAAGATGAGGATGTGCCGGAGGAAATGCTGAGAGACTGGGTGGACAATGTGCGCTATGCTCCGTCCACAGCCAACGGACAGACGCTGAAGTTCAGAATCTGCACTTCAGAGGAGGAGCGGGAACAGATATTTCCCTGTCTGAAATGGGCGGGGGCTCTGCCGGACTGGGACGGTCCGGAGCCTGGAGAGAGACCAAGTGCCTATGTGCTGATCTTTGACGATCTGTCACTGGCAAAGAACCGGCCCATTGACGTGGGCATCTGCGCTCAGACCATCATGCTTTCCGCTGCGGAAGCAGGTTTTGGAGGCTGCATTCTGGGAAGCGTGGAGCGAACGAAGATCATGGAGCGTCTGGGAATCGATCAGGAAAGATATGCCCTGACCGACGTGCTGGCACTGGGCCGGCCCAAGGAGACGGTGATCCTGGTTCCCGTAAAGGAAGACGGCAGCACAAAATACTACCGGGATCAGGACGGCATCCATTATGTGCCGAAGAGGAGTTTGGAGGAGATCCTTCTGTAAAGTGGAAAATAGGGAGAGTTTTTTCGGAATCAGTTCTGAAAAAACTCTCTTTTTTGTACTATTTTCAGGACAGAGTTGAAAATCCTGTTTCAAAGAACTAAACTTCATGTTCATATGGTCGCATCCAACACAGAGACGGGAGAATGCCACGGAGGTCACCTGAACCGCGGTGTGATCAGTCTTACAGGAGAGTTTTTCCTTCACGCCATGGAGGGAGACGTGGACAGGGAATACTCAGACGAGGTGAGTCTGAATCTGATGAAATTCACGGACAGATAAAGTAGAGAATGGCTCCGGCGATACCGCTTCCCAGAATCGCCTGAATAGGTCCGGACCGGTTCTTCCGCAGCAGGATCAGACAAACGGAGGAAATGATGACAGCGGTCCAGTTTATGCTGCTCACCTCTGTTACGGGAGCACCTTCCCACCAGGCAGTTCTGACCAGAGTCACGGCTGCCGCCAGGACCATGGCCGCCACGGCCGGACGAAGTCCTTTCAAGATGCCCTGGATCATGGAAAGACTGCGGTATCTGTAATACACTTTTGCCAGAATCATTACGATGATCAGGGCGGGCAGGATATAAGCCAGAGTGGCGATGACAGTACCGGGAATCCCTGCCGTGCGCGTTCCCACAAATGAGGCGATATTGATGCCCAGCGGTCCGGGAGTCATTTCTGCAATCGATATGATATCCGTAAATTCCGTACCGGTCAGCCAGTGCTGTTCTGTCACGACCCGGCTCCGGATCAGCTCCATGGAAGCATAACCGCCTCCGAAGCTGAACATTCCTATCAGGAAGAAGGTTTGAAACAGCTGGAAAAAGATCATTCCGTTCAGCTCCTTTCATTTTTTCTGCTTTCACTCCGCCGTGAAAAAAGGCCTCCCGCCGCACCGCATACAAGAAGGATCAGAATCATGTCGATCCCGAGCAGAATGGAGGCGGCGGAGGCGGCGGCCAACAGGACCACAGACAGGGCGTTCCGGTCTTTCAGCACATTCTTTGACATAGTCACAGCCACATTGATCATGACGGCAGCCACACCGGCCTGCATGCCCCTGAGGATCAGGGATACGATCAGATTGCTGCGGAACTGTACATAACATGCGGAGATCACCGTAAGTATGATCATTGGTGGAGAAACGGTACCCACCATAGTCAGCAGAGCGCCCGTCACGCCGGCCACATGATAGCCGATCATGATGGAAGTATTCACGGCCATGACGCCGGGACAGGATTGGGCGATGGCCACCATGTCCATCACTTCTTCCTGTCCGATCCAGTGAAGCTCTTCCACAAATTTCTTCTGGAGCATGGAAATGATCACCATTCCTCCTCCGAATGTACAGCTGCTGATGATAAAGCAGGTTTTAAAAAGTGTCCATAACACATTTCTGTCAGGCTTTTCTTTGTCCATATCCATTGTGAATCTCCTTTCTACCCTTATTGTAAGGACCGTTTCCGGGGAAATCCAATACAAAGTATCTATTGTGTTATAGTTTGAAACTATATATAATGAGGTTATATTTTGGAAAAGAGAGAGGTGCCTATGACCCTGGTGCAGCTGAAATATTTTCAGACCGTATGTAAGTACGGAAATATTACAAAAGCGGCCAATGAGCTTCACATATCCCAGCCCAGTCTTTCCAATGCGGTAAAAGAACTGGAAAAGGAATTCGGCATTTCCCTGTTCCGTAGACTGAGCAGGGGAATCACCCTTACGGAAGAGGGGCAGATGTTTTTGAAGGAGGCAAATAACCTGCTGGCTCAGGCAGAGCTGTTTTCAGAACGGATGTACGAGCTGGGAGGAAGGGGGCAGACGGTCAAGCTGGGACTTCCCCCCATGCTGTCAGCATTGATCTTTCCGCGGCTTCTTCAGAAAATGCGGGAACAGTATCCCGGTACGTCTGTTCAGATTGCGGAGGGAGGAACGCTTTCCAATAAAGAAATGGTCCTGGACGGAAGGCTGGACGCGGCTGTGATTTCCTGGGGAGAGGCTCTTCCTGATGATCTGGAGGCGCTGGAGCTCTGTTCCGAGGAAATCTTCTTTTTTGTGTCTTCCCGCCACGAACTGGCAGAAAAAAAGGAAATCGATCTGTGCCAGGTCCGGCAGGTGCCTCTGGCTCTGCTGGCGGAGGATTCCTTTCTCACGGATTTCATAATGGAGAGATTTCAGGCAGAGGGGCTGACTCCGGAGGTGATGGTCCATACCAACCAGCTGACGGCCATCAGCCGCCTGGTGGAGAACAATACGGCAGCAGCTTTTCTGTTCGACCATATCATAGCGGAAAACGGAAATATTGCAAAAGTACGGGTGCGGGGACTGCCTCCGGTCAAGGTCCTTCTGATCCGGAAACGGAAGAGAGATCTTCCGCCGGGGCTGAAGAATCTTATCCGGGCTGCAGAGCAGGAATTTTCTGAAAAGCCCGTCCTTTACACCCCCGTCCAACCATGATAAACTTAAATCCGGAAAAGAGGTTGATCATGACAGAGAACAGGCAGGACACGGCAGAGTGTCTGTATGAGATTATAAATAACGGCAGAGAGGTCCGGATCACGGCCTGCAGAGGCTATGGAGATACTGCGGTGATCCCGGATCTCATAGAAGGGCTTCCGGTGACGGAGCTGGGCCCCTATGCTTTCTCCGCAGGGAGAAGAAAGCCGCCGGAAGGGAAATGGACGGCGGAACGGAAAAACGGTGAGGAACCGCCTTTTATTGAAGGAGAGCGGCTGAAAATTCTGGTGCTGCCTCCGTCGGTCAAAAAGGCGGGAATGTACGCGTTCTACAACTGCAGAAACTGGGAGAAGCTGGTCTGTCACAGTTCCTTTAACGATCTGGGAGCGGGTGCCTTTACCGGCTGCAGGAAGCTTGCCCGACTGGATATTACCATGGACAGAGGAGAAAAACGGCCGGGTCTGAAGGATATCCTGTCAGAACTGCGCCAGGAGGTCCACGTGGATTACCGTACGGAAGAAGGTTCCACCCGGCTGGTATTTCCCGAGTTTTATGAAGATGCGGTGGAAAACACTCCCGCCAGAATCGTGTCGGTGAAAGTATACGGAAGCGGTCACTTTTACCGGTACTGCTTTTCCGGACGGGAGCTTCAGTTCAGAGACTATGATGCCCAGTTTGAAAACCTGGTCCTTCTGGACCGGGAAGAACTGGCAGTAGAGGCTGCTGCCGGGCGCCTGAGAGGACCGGTGAGCCTTACGGAGGAAGCGAAGGACCGGTATCTGGCATATCTGGCAGAGCATAAGACCGAAGCGGTTTGCTGGTTTCTGAAGGAACAGGATACAGCCGGATTAAAATGGCTGCTGGATCTGGTGGCTTTTGATGAGAATGATCTGGGTGCGGCCATTGATGCGGCCGGCCGGATGCAGGCGGCAGAAGGACTTTCCCTGCTCATGGACTGCCGCCACCGGCGGTTCCGGCCGAAGAGAAAGACATTTGAACTTTAAAGGGAGGCAGGAAGGAGGAACGGAATGACGGATCCTGTGAGACAGCGTCAGCTGGAAGAACTGGACGCGGTGACGATCTGCACGGAGATCCTCTCTGATGCAAGAAATGAACTGTATATGAACATGAGATTTCTGGATGTGGCTCTGAGCAGTCTGTACTTTCAGGCAGATCCCGGCTGCATGGGCGTGGGAACGGACGGCTGGGGGATCTATTACCATCCGGAATATCTGATGAATCTTTACCGCCGCGGGCGGGTCATGGTGAACCGGGCCTATCTCCATATGGTCCTTCACTGCCTGTTCTGTCATATGGATACCAGGGGAAAGCGTGCAGAGGAGTACTGGAACCTGGCCTGTGATATCGCCATGGAGTCCATCATCGACGGAATGTATCAGAAATGCATCCATATTTCCCCTTCCCCCTTCCGGCGGGAGCTTTACCTCCGGCTGGGAAAGCAGCTGAAGGTGCTGACGGCAGAGGGAGTCTACAGGGAGCTTCAGGCCATGGAGCTGAATGAGGGGCAGTACATGCGCCTGGCGGCAGAGTTTACGGTAGATGACCATCATTACTGGAAAGAAGAGAAGCGCAGCCCCAACGAGCAGCCCAGGAAGAACCGGTGGGATAAGAACCGGGAACAGATGCAGACCAATATGGAGACCTTCGCAAAGGAGAACTCCGATGACAATGGGGACCTGCTGGAACAGGTGCGGGCGGAAAACAGGCAGCGCTATGATTATAAGAAATTTCTCCGGAAATTCGCGGTGCTGAAGGAAGAGCTTCAGGCAGACCCGGATACTTTTGATTACGTATTCTATACTTACGGTCTGGAGCTTTACGGAAACATGCCGCTGATCGAGCCCCAGGAGACCAGGGAAGTGTTCCGGGTGGAGGACTTTGCAGTAGTGGTAGACACCTCCATGTCCTGCTCCGGTGAGCTGGTCAGGCGGTTTCTGGAGGAAACCTATGCTGTTCTCTGCGAGTCGGAGAGTTATTTTACCAAGATCAATGTTCACATCATCCAGTGCGACGAAAAGATACAGGAGGACCGTGTGGTTACCAGCCGGGAGGAAATGGCGGAGTATATGGAACATTTCACGATCCGGGG
>CALWRQ010000040.1 GCA_944383965.1 uncultured Lachnospiraceae bacterium | reverse complement strand
CTTGCGAAGGCTTTGAGAGGGCTTCTGAAGAATCAGCGCTTCTCCTTGAAGGTGCTCCAGATCCAGATAACGGTGAGGAGAGCCGGGGACGTAAACCGCTTTTTCATTAATGGGATGGCGCCTGGGAACGGCAATGAGCAGATGTTCCTGCATCATGGGGTAGGTAACCATGGAAGGATCGGCCGCATGAGCGTTGCACAAAAGCAGATCCACCTCAAAATTTTGGTATTTTTCTTCCAAAAAGTCCATAGTGCCTTCTTCCAGCACCACCTCCACGTTGGGAAATTCCTTTTCGTAGGCGGCAATCACCGGAGGAAGAAGCCAGGCGGCCCGGCGGATCTGCACGCCGATGCGGATGCGGCCGGTGTAATTCCCTGTGATTTCTTTCAGCTCTTCGGAGAAGGACTGCTCCAGCCGGAGCATGGCCTCGGCGGCCTGGACGTATCGTTCTCCCGCATAGGTAAGGATAAACTGCTTGCCCGCCCGTTCAAATAAAGGAGTTCCCAGATTTTTTTCCAGGTTGTTGATAAAGATGCTGAGGGCAGGCTGGGAGATATAAAGGCTGGCGGCGGCTTTCGTAATATTTCCGTATCTGGCCAGAGTGCAGACGTACTGCTGTTCTTTCATATTCATGGAAACGGCCTCCTGATCTGAGGTTTGTCATTGGCAAATCGGCGGTTCTCGGATAGAATTATTATAGCACAGCACAGGTATTTAGAAAACTTATGATTTTGCTAAAAATCATAAATGACTTTGTGGAACAAACGAGCGGTTTTCGTGTATAATGATGAAAGATTCCACTGGAAAAAGACGGAAGGAGGAAGGATATGAGTACAATTTTAGGAATTTTGATTCCTTTTGCAGGTACGGCGGCGGGAGCCGGCTGCGTATTTTTTGTGAGAGATCAGATCAGCCAGCTGCTGCAGAAACTGCTGCTGGGATTTGCTTCAGGTGTTATGGTGGCAGCATCGGTGTGGTCGCTGCTTATACCGGCCATGGATATGTCGGAAGATATGGGAAAGCTGGCGTTTGTGCCTGCGGCGGCAGGGCTGCTGCTGGGAATGCTGTTTCTGCTGGCCATGGACCGGCTGGTGCCTCACCTGCATATGAACTGTGATGAGCCGGAGGGGATGAAATGCAGTTGGAAAAAGACGACCATGCTGGTATTGGCGGTCACTCTTCATAATATTCCTGAAGGAATGGCGGTGGGAGTTGTCTTCGCCGGAATGCTTCAGGGGCAGGAAATGATCACTCTGGCCGGAGCCTTTGCTCTGTCCATAGGAATCGCCATTCAGAACTTTCCGGAAGGAGCGATCATTTCTCTCCCGCTTCTGGGAGAAGGATTCAGCAGGAGAAAGGCCTTTCTTTACGGGGCGGCGTCCGGCATCGTAGAACCGGCGGGAGCAGCCGTTACCATTCTTCTTGCTTCCTATATCACCCCGGCGCTTCCCTATCTGCTGGCCTTTGCCGCGGGAGCCATGCTCTATGTGGTGGTGGAGGAGCTGATTCCGGAATCGGCGGAAGGAGAGCATTCAAATATCGGAACCATCGGGTTCGCGGCAGGATTTGTGATCATGATGATCCTGGATGTGGCCCTGGGATAGTCAGAGGGACGGCTGTGAGTAACGCTCATGAAACAGCCGTCCCAATTCTTTTGCCGCTTTGGAGCGGTAGCCGTCGGGATAGGCCAGTGCCAGGTCGATGTATTCTCCTTCAGGGCCGATGGAGAGCAGGTTGATATCGGGAGTTTCTCTGACGCAGGAGCGGTATGAAAATGCCAGACCGATTCCTTCTCTGGCCATGGCGGCGGCAAAGAAGGCGTTGCTTTGGTCATTGTATACGATGGGAGAGATCCCTGCCCGGGCAAATGCCTGCCGGCTTCGGCCGCCCAGAACGGTGTCTTTCGGGCTGAGAACAAACTCATATTCGGCCGCATCCTGAAGGCGGATGAACAGGCGCCCTTGGGATGGGACGGCAGCAGTAAGGACCGGGTGGCTTTTGTGGGCGATGATGCAGATTTCGTCCCTGAGAAGGAAATCCACCTTTTGGTTCAGCTTCTGCATGGGAAGAGCCACCAGAGCCATGTCCAGAGAGCCTTCCATAATCTTCTGTTCCAGCTCCAGACTGTTTTCCTCATGAATATTTACTCGGACGCCGGGGTAAAGGAGCTGGAAATGGCGAAGCACCTTAGGCAGCAGGTAAGTTCCGCGGAAGGTACTGATTCCCAGCTCGAGAGAGCCGGTCTTCAGATCTTCGATATCGGAAATTTCGTTCTGTATTTTTTTATAATGAGAAAGCATCTGACGTCCCTGCTCCACCAGGAGGCGGCCGGAGGCAGTGGGGCGGACGCCGGAGGAAGTGCGCATAAACAGCTTGGTTCCCAGCTCGCTTTCGTACTGCTTTAAAAATTCGCTCAGGCTGGACTGAGCCATAAACAGACGGTCGGCAGCCCGGGAGATACTCCCTTCATCGGCGATGGCAATGATATAGATCAATTCTTTTAAAATCATAAATTTCCTTTCTTTAAGCCATCGGATTTTCCGATGGAATACATCAGTTTTATTTGTTTCCCCGATATTAAAAATAGTATATAGTAAAAATAACAAAAAATCAACGGACTGCAGAACGTTTATAGGGAAAAGCGCCGATAGGCGCAGAAGGAGGAAGGGTATGTCAAAAATTTCACTGAAAGGCGTCATCGACATGCATGTGCATTCCAATCCGGATCTGAGGATTCGGGCTTATGATGACATTGAGCTGATGGAAGCCGGAATCCGGGCCGGGGCCAGAGCGATTGTGATCAAGACCCATCAGGGAACTACCATGGATCGGGCATATTTATGCAACCGATACAATGAGATTGTTCATGGGGGAGACAACAACTTTACCATGTTCGGAAGCATCACCTTAAATCGAGTGGTGGGAGGAATCAACCCGGTTGCAGTGGAAACGGCTTTGAAGCTGGGAGCTAAGGTGGTATGGCTTCCTACGCAGTCGGCAAAAGGCCACCTGGAAAAAATGGGACAGGATGTTTCGAAATGCGTGGAGGTAACCAGAGACGGGAAAATTCTTCCGGAGGTAAAAGAGGTACTCCGTCTGGTAAAAGAATATGACGCCGTACTGGGAACCGGCCATATTTCTCCGGAGGAGAGCTTTGTCGTGGTGGATGAGGCAAAGAGCATGGGAATCGACAAAGTGGTGATTACCCATCCGGAATGGTGGATCGTAGGCATGAGTCTGGAAGATCAGCTTCGTCTGGTAAAGGAGTATGACGTTTATCTGGAGAGATGCTATGCCCAGAATATGGGCGGAGGAGCCTACAAGAGCAATCTGCCGGAAAATGTTGAGGTTATCAAAACCTGCGGATACAAAAACGTTATGATCAGCACCGACGGAGGTCAGGTGGAGAATCCTCATTGGGAGCTTGCTCTGGGAGAATATCTGGATTATCTGGCGGATCACGGAATTCCGGAGGATCAGATCTATTATATGACTCATACCATTCAGGAACGTCTGCTTGGGCTGGAGAGCTGAAGGCAGGCAAAGGAGAAAACAGTCGAATCTTAAGTTTATTAGGAGGAAATAGAAGATGTTGAGTATTCTTATTGTTGCCGGCATTGCAGTTTCCGTTGCGATCGGCTATAAAACGAAATTTAATACAGGATTATTTGCGATTGTATTTGCGTATCTGATCGGATGCTTCGGTCTGGGGATGTCTGCGAAAAGCGTAATCAGCGGCTGGCCCATCAGCACCATGTTCGTAATCCTGTCCGTTTCACTTTTTTATAATTTTGCCATGGTGAACGGAACTCTGGAGAAGACCGCAGGCTATCTGCTGTATGCCTGCCGCCGTTTTCCGGGACTGCTCCCCTTTGCTCTCTATCTGGCGGCAGCTCTGATCGCGGCTCTGGGAGCGGGATTTTTTACGGTGCTGGCATTTATGGCCCCCATTGCCCTGCTGATTTGTGATGAGGCAAAAATGGACAAGCTGGTGGGAGCTGTGGCAGTAAACTGCGGAGCTTTGTCGGGAGCGAACTTTATGACCAGCGGAAGCGGCATTATTTTCCGCGGACTGATGGACGAAGCAGGCCTTTCTGAGGTTTCCTTCGGCTATACGGCGGTGATCTTTGCCGGAAGCGTGCTTTTTTCTCTCCTGCTGATCGCAGGCTTCCGTTATATTCCCAAGAGCAACCGGAATATCGGGGCAGGCGTAAGCTTCACCAAGCCTGAGCCGTTTACGGTAAAGCAGAAGCAGAATCTGTATCTGATGGTGGCCATGATTGTGGTAGTGCTGGTATTCCCCATCCTTCACATTGTTCTGCCGGATACGGAGGCTATTACGTTCATCAATGCAAGAATGGACGTGGGACTGGTTGCGATTATCTTTTCCGTGATCGCTCTGTTCATGAATCTGGCTCCTCAGAAGCAGGTGATTGATAAAATTCCGTGGAATACGATTATTATGATCTGCGGAGTGGGAATGCTGATCAATGTGGCGATTGAAGCGGGAACCATCGATCTGCTGGCTTCCTGGGCAGGCTCCAGCCTTCCTTCCTGGCTTGTTCCCGTTGTGTTCAGCCTGGTGGGCGCTGTGATGAGCTTCTTCTCCAGTACGCTGGGAGTAGTATGCCCCGCACTGTTTCCCCTTGTTCCCGCTCTGGCGGAAACTGCGGGAATCAGCCCCATGGTGCTGTTTGCCTGCATCGTAATCGGAGCGCAGAGTTCTGCGATTTCTCCGTTCTCTTCCGGAGGCAGCCTGATCTTAGGCTCCTGCTCCAATGAGGAAGAGAGAAACGCCATGTTCCCCAGACTGCTGTTTATCGCGGTTCCGGCCAGCGTGCTCAGTGCAACGGTATTCAATGCGGTGCTGTCTGCGATTCTGTAATCGAAAAAATTAAAGCAATAGAAAATGAGGAGAAGGCGCTGATTCATCGGTTTGATGAGTCGGCGCCTTTTTCGGCGTGAGAAGACGGCTGCCGCCGGAGCGGGCAGCTATACGGCAGAGGAAAAAAGTTGCAATAAAAAAAATACCAGTTTATACTGAAAACAGAATAAACGGCGGGAGGCGGAACATGAGCGTGGAATATATGTCAGAAAAGGAAAAGTATGAGATTCTGGCAGAGATTGCAGATATGTACTATAATCAGGGGAAAACACAGGCGGAAATTGCCAAATATTTCGGTACGAACCGTTTTCGTGTGGCTAAGATGCTTCAAGATGCCAGAGCGGAGCAGGTGGTGGAAATTCATATCCATTACTCAAATGAAAGAAATAAAGAACTGGAAAAAGAGCTAAAAGAAGCGTTCGGCCTTTCCAAAGCTTTAGTAGTGAACACTCAATATATTCCATACATAGACAGCTTGAAACAGATTGGAAAAGTAGGGGCAAATTATCTTTCGCGGCTGCTCGTGCCGGATGCGGTGATTGGGGTAATGTGGGGAAAAACTATTCATAGTGTGGTAAGCCAGCTGAAAGCACCAGCTCATAACCCTATTACGGCGGTGCAGCTGACGGGATACCCCAGTTTGAATAACCCTGCGATTGATCCGGTAGAGCTGGTGCGACTGCTTGCTACATCTTATAACGGGGCGTATCGTTATATGATGGCACCTCTTTATGTGAGTTCACCGGAATTAAAAGAGAAACTCCTGCAGGAGCCGGTAATACGGAAAGCAATTGATCAAACAAAACATATGGATGTGGTACTAAGTGGGATAGGCGGAATATCCAGTCTCCCTCTCTCCAATCCGGCTGTCAGCGACTATGTGACGGAAGATGATCGAAAAAAAGCGGCAGACAGTATTGGAAGTCTTTATGGATATGTGCTGGACAGAGATGGATGTGTGGCAGATCTTGAGTTGAATAAAAAATTGGTGGCAGCTGATCTGAAGGATGTTTTGGCAGTTCCCCACCGATTGGTAGTGGCATGTGGGCGTCATAAAGCGGATGTAATGCGTTTGGCTATGGAAAAAGGACTATTTAACGAAGTTTTGACAGATGTGGACACAGCCATTAATATACTGAAAAAAAGAAAATGAATTTGTAAAGGATTAAAACAGCCTGCGAAAGCAGGCTTTTTTTGTTGAACAAAAGTGATTCAAAATAACATTAGTTAAAATGCACAAAAACAAATGTTAAATATTAAACAAAAGTGATATTGAATAACAAATAATAGGATGGTATATTGGACATAACAAAAGTGATTCAAAACAACAAATGATGGAGGTAGTGATGAAAGGATTGGAAGGCATCATTGATATGCATATTCATTCAGCTCCGGATTTTCGCCAAAGAAAGATGGACGACTTTGAGCTGATGGAGGCTGCTGTACGGCTGGGAGCCAGAGCAGTAGTGATTAAATCTCATTTAGTATGTACGGCAGACAGAGCAACTTTGGTAAATATGGTCAGAAGGGAAAAGTATCCGGAATCCTCGTTTGAGATGTTTGGAGGGATCGCTTTGAACCGTTCCTTAGGAGGAATCAATCCCTGGGCTGTAGATGCGGCTTTAAAGTTGGGGGCAAAGGTAGTTTGGATGCCTACGAATACTTCCGCTAATCATTTCAGGAAGGAAGAAAAGGAGGGAGGAATTGAGGTTTTAAAAGATGGAAGAATAACGGAGGATTTGAAAACAGTATTTGCATTGATTAAAGAGTATGATGCGGTATTGGCCACCGGCCATATTTCACCGTATGAGTGTTTCCGTATTACGGAAGCAGCCAGGGACGCAGGGGTGAAGAAAATCGTGATTACACATCCTGAGTTTCATATTGTTGGGATGTCTCTTGAGGATCAGGTTCGAATTGTAAAAGATTATGGTGTAATGCTGGAGCGGGTGTATGCTCAGCCTATAGGTGGAGGAAAATATAAAAATAACCTTTCTGATAACGTGGAGGCAATACATACTGTTGGAAGCAGTCATATTATTGTTTCCACTGACAGCGGTCAGATGCAGAATCCCCCATGGTATGAGTCTATTGCTGAGTACATCAATTATCTCAGGGACGCAGGAATTGAAGAAGATGAAATAGAGCAGATGACAAGAATTAATCCGGCAAAAATGCTGGGAATTGAAGAATAAGGAGTATGGTATGGAGAAGAAAAATATTAAGTTATTTGGGATGGAACTGCCGGTATTTGTTTTCTTTTTTGTTGTGATTATAGCGTCGGCATGGATGAACATTATTCCTAATCAGATGCTGGGAGCAGCGGCAATTTTATTTGCTATAGGAATTGTATTGGGCGAACTTGGCGAGAGAATTCCTATTTGGAATATATACTGCGGCGGCGGTGCTATTTTAGCATTTGTGTTATCAGGTCTTTTAACCTATTATAATCTGCTCCCTGAATGCGTTGTGGAGAATGTTACCGGATGGATGAGCGAATATAACTTCCTGAATGTATTCATTTCTCTGCTTATTGTGGGAAGCCTGCTGGGAATGGATAGACGGGTATTGATAAAATCGGGAAGCTTGTTTATTCCTGCTATTCTGGCTGCTATTGTAGGGGCAGGTGTTTTAGGAATAGTAGGAGGACTGCTGATTGGAAAAGCACCTATGGAGATCATTACGGCGTACGTTCTTCCTATTATGGGAGGAGGAGCAGGAGCGGGAGCTGTTCCTATGGCTCAGGTTTATGGAGATGTGACGGGACAGGATCCGGCAGGATATCTTTCTTTTGCATTGGCAATTCTGGCAGTAGGAAATATCGTAGCAGTTATTTTTGCAGTTATTTTAGACATTGTGGGAAGAACTTTTCCGCAGTGGACGGGACATGACAAACTGATGAAGGACAGTTCCAGGCAGATTACTGTGGAAAAAGAAGAAAAAAAGGAAGTAACAATGGATGATATTGGAGCGGCTATATTTCTGACAGCGGGATTTTTTGTTTTAGGTCAGCTGATGGCTAAAAAAATTCTTCCCAGCATTATGGGAGTAGCAATTCCTAACTTTGCGTATATGATTCTTTTTGCTGCTTTGGCGAATGTTTTTAATCTGATTCCGGAACACCTGAGAGAAGGTGCAAAAAAATGTCAGCAGTTTTGTGGAAGTAAATTGGTATGGGTGCAGATGGTTGGATGCGGCATTGCTTTGATTGATTTCAGGGAGATGCTGAGTGTGTTGACATTCTCCAATTTGTTTGTAGTTATACTGATTGTTTTAGGAGCGGTTTTGGGCTCTGCAATATTTGGATGGCTGGTAGGATTTTATCCGGTAGAGAGTGCTATTACTGCAGGCCTTTGTATGGCAAATATGGGAGGTGCGGGAGATTTGGCTGTGCTGGGAGCGGCAAAGAGAATGGAGCTGATGAGCTATGCACAGATTTCGTCTCGCATCGGCGGAGCGATTATTCTGCTGATTGGAAGTATTGCATTTTCTCTTTTATAAAATAAAAACAAACTCAGAAAGGGGAGTAGAACGGCTATGAGAGCATTTAAAACCGTATATATGCGCGGAGGAACCAGCAAAGGCTGTATGTTTCTTAGGGAAGAACTGCCGAAGGATCAGAAGGAGTGGGATTCGATTTTTCTTCAGGTCATGGGATGCCCGGATCCTAAGCAGATTGATGGTATGGGTGGGACTGTGTCTTCCAATAACAAGATTGTTATTGTATGGAAAAGCGAAGAGAAAAATGTGGATGTGGAATATCTGGTTGGTCAGGTAATCGTAGGGAAAGAACAAATTGATTATAAATCCAACTGCGGTAATATGACAGCAGCGGTAGGTCCTTACGCAGTGGAAATGGGGCTGGTAGAAGTACGGGAACCGATTACTACTGTACGTTTGCTGAACCGGAATACAGACAAGTATATAGATGTGACAGTGCCGTGTGAAAACGGGACATTCGCCCAGGAAGGAACCTGTCATATTGCCGGAGTAGACGGAACCGCTGCGGAACTGAAAGTGAAGTTTCTCAATCCGGCAGGAGCAAAAACGGGAAAGCTTCTTCCCACAGGCCATGTGAAAGATATTCTGGATATTCCCGGTTTCGGCAGTCTGGAAGCGACTATTCTGGATGTATCAAATCCTATTGTACTGGTGCGTGCGGAAAATATCGGTGCGCAGGGAACAGAGCTGCCGGAAGAAGTAAACGGGAACAGGGAGCTGAGTGAGCTCTTGGAGAAGATTCGGGGAACTGCCTGCTGCAGGATGGGTTTTGCTAAGGACCTGAAGGATGCTAGAGACAATAGTCCGGCGGTACCTAAGGTGGGGTATGTAACTGTGCCGAAGAAATTCCGAATGCTGGATGGCGGCTGGCAGGAGGAAGAAGAGATGGATGTATGTGCAAGAGTGATTTCCGTATTTAAGTGCCATAAAGCTTGCCCGTTGACCGCAGCCAGTGCGATTTCCGTTGCGGCAGCTCTGGAGGGAAGCGTGGTAAATGATCTGGTCTCGAAAAAAGATGATTCCGGCCAGGTGCGGATCGGTCATCCCAGTGGGGTGATGACCATGTATCCGGAAATAAAACAAAAGGGAAACGAGGTTTCAGTTCCCAGTGTGGCGGTCCAGCGAACAGCCAGGAGAATCATGGACGGAACCGTCTATATCAGAAAATGAAAAGGAGAAAATCAGAATGGTAAAGCTTTATAAAGAGGGAGCCTATCTGGTTGACGGTATGAAATTAGTACCGGAGTCAGATATGAAAGAAGCAGTTCTCTTGGTCGGTCATCCTTTTACAAAAGAGGAGGCGAAGCAAGGAACAATATCCTATAAAATACTGAAAGACCATAATGTATCCGGCAATATGGAACATCTGCAGTTGAAATTTGACTGTCTGGCTTCCCATGATATTACATATGTAGGGATTATACAGACCGCGAAAGCGTCGGGAATGGAAAAATTTCCCATTCCGTATGTACTGACGAATTGCCATAATTCTTTATGCGCTGTGGGAGGCACAATTAATGAGGATGATCATATGTTCGGACTTTCTGCAGCTCAAAAATACGGAGGAATTTACGTGCCGCCTCATATTGCGGTGATTCATCAATATATGCGGGAAATGATGGCCGGTAGCGGGAAAATGATCTTAGGATCAGATTCTCATACCCGTTACGGAGCTCTGGGAACGATGGCTGTTGGTGAGGGCGGCGGAGAACTGGTAAAGCAGCTGCTCTGTGACACTTACGATGTGGATTATCCGGAAATTATTGCAGTTTACCTGGATGGAGCTCCACGTTCTTGGGTAGGGCCTCAGGATGTGGCACTGGCGATTATCGGAGCAGTGTTTAAGAATGGGTATGTAAAAAATAAAGTAATGGAATTCGTGGGTCCCGGGGTTTCTGCTATGACTACAGACTATCGGAATGGTATTGATGTAATGACAACAGAAACTACATGTCTGTCTTCTGTTTGGAGAACAGATGAAGATACTCGGGAATTTTTGAGGCTTCACGGAAGAGAAAAAGATTATAAAAAGCTGGAGCCGGCAGGTGTGGCTTATTATGATGGAGTAGTATATGTGAATCTGGATACGGTGAAGCCTATGGTTGCTTTGCCTTTCCATCCCAGCAACGTCTATGAGATTGATGAACTAAATTCTAATCTGACAGAAATTCTTTGTCGTGTGGAAAAAGAGGCAGAAGAAGTTTCTCAGGGGAAAGCAGGTTTTTTGCTGACGGATAAAATCACAGAGAGAGGACTGCAGGTTCAGCAGGCAATCATTGCAGGATGTGCCGGAGGAAACTATACCAATGTGATAGAGGCCAGTCATGCACTTAAGGGCAGAAGTACCGGCCATGACGGTTTCAGCCTGGCGGTGTATCCTTCTTCTCAGCCGGTGTTTATGGATTTGGTAAGGAAGGGAGCAATTGCGGATTTGATGGCAGCGGGGGCGGTGATCCGCACGGCATTTTGCGGCCCCTGCTTCGGAGCGGGAGATACGCCAGCGCATAATGGACTTTCCGTTCGTCACACAACAAGGAACTTCCCAAATCGTGAAGGATCAAAACCAGGCAAGGGCCAGATGGCAGCGGTAGCTCTTATGGATGCCCGGTCTATTGCAGCTACGGCGGCGAATGGTGGAATTCTGACTTCAGCGGAAACTATGGATTGCTGGGGAGAGATTCCTGCGTACAGTTTTGATCGTATGGTCTATGATAACCGAGTTTTTTACGGATATGAAAAAGGACAGGAAAAACAGAATTTGATCTATGGACCTAATATAAAAGACTGGCCGGAAATGAGCCCGTTAACAGAAAATATTCTTTTAAAAGTATGTTCGCGCATTATGGATCCGGTGACAACCACAGACGAGCTGATCCCATCCGGAGAAACGGCATCCTATCGATCCAATCCTCTTGGGCTGGCAGAATTTACTCTGTCAAGGAGAGATCCAGCTTATGTGGAGCATTCCAAAGCAGTAGACAGGCTGGAAAAGGAAAGAAGTGCCGGGAGAAATCCTGAAGATATGGATGACGGATTGAAGCAGGTATTTGAGATAATACGATCAGTTCCCGGAAATGAAGAAGTATCTTCCGCAGAGACAGAAATCGGAAGTGTCATTTACGCCGTAAGGCCCGGAGACGGTTCTGCCAGAGAACAGGCAGCCAGCTGCCAGAGAGTTATAGGAGGACTGGCAAATATCTGTCGGGAATATGCCACAAAACGTTATCGCTCTAATGTGATTAACTGGGGAATGCTGCCGTTCCAGATGAAAGAGGAACCGGAGTTTGAAGTGGGAGATTACATCTATGTACCGGGAATTCGCAAACAGCTCAGAAACGGGACTATGGATGAAATAAAGGCATATGTAATTGGCAGCAGTGTGAAAGAAGTTACATTGTTTGTTTCAGCTATGACAGATGAAGAAAGAAAAATTATAGAAGCTGGCAGTCTGATTAACTATAACCGAAACAAGAAGCATCAGTAAAAGCTATGGAGGAAAGGAACATGAGTGAAGAGGGAAAGATTCTTAAGGCACAGGAAAAATTCGGAGAGCTCATCTGTTCGGAACTGAAGCGGATTGAAGGAATGAAAAAAAGCCAGGAAATCGTAACTTTTGAAAATCTGGACAAAATCATAATCGGTATTCTTCCCGGTGATGGAATCGGACCTATTATTATGGAACAGGCTCTTCGTGTGCTGAAAGATCTGATGAAAGAAGAGATTATGGCAGGGCGTTTGGAAATTCGGATGATTGAAGGAATGACTATCGAGAAGAGAGCGGAAAAAAAAGAGAGTCTTCCGGCAGAAGTATTGGCAGAGGTAAAAAAATGTCATGTGATTCTGAAAGGCCCTATGGTAACGCCTCGAGCATCTGATCCGTGGCCCAATCTGGTCAGCGCTAACAGTCTGTTGAGAAGAGAATTGGAACTGTTTGCAGCAGTCCGTCCCATTCGAATTCCGGAAAAAAACATTGACGGGACATTCTTCAGAGAAAATATAGAAGGAGAGTATATTTGGGGAAATAAAGGGATTCAGGTAGATGATGATCTGGCAATAGACTTTAAAGTACAGACAAGGCAAGGAACGCAAAGAATCGCAAAAGCCGCTTTTGAGTTTGCAAGAAAGAACGGCAAGAGAAATGTTACAATCGTTACCAAAGCAAATATTGTAAAACTGGCAGACGGAAACTTTATTAAAGAAGTTCGAAAAATTGGCGAGGAGTATCCGGAAATAGAAATTCAGGAAAAGCTGGTTGATGCTATGTGCGCAAAGATGATGGACCCGGAATTCAACAAAGGTATGGAAGTTATAATCCTTCCAAATCTTTACGGAGATATTGTGACGGATATAGCTGCAGAGCACCAGGGAGGGCTTGGGACAGCAGCATCATCCAATATTGGGAACAAATATGCAATGTTTGAGGCTATTCATGGAACAGCGCCGTTTCTTATGGAACATGGAAGAGGGAACTATGCAGATCCCTGCAGCCTGATCCGCGCAGTTGGTATGATGCTGGGACATATTGGATATAGAGAGAGAAAGGAACTTCTGGAGCGAGCGCTTATCATATGCACAGCCGAAGAAAGAAAAAAGGTGATTACCACAGATAGAGACGGAGCCAGTGCAGAAGAATTTACAGAGTATTTGCTGGCAGTAATTGACCGATTAAGATAAATCGGTTCTATGGATGGAACTGCTCCGTGATTGAATATAAAGTATTGACAAAAAAGCCCTTGCCCCATATACTAATCATATCAAAAATAATTGATGTGAGGTGAGCAAATGGCAGATCACCAGGAAGACGCCAAGGTGTTCAAGGCCCTGTGCGATCCGAAACGCCTTGCTATTTTGGAGCAGCTGCGAAGCGGCGAAAAATGTGCCTGCGTCTTGCAGGAGCCCATGGATCTGACGCAGTCCGGTCTGTCCTACCACATGAAGGTCCTGTGTGACTCCGGTATCGTAGAGAGCCGACAGGAAGGCAAATGGACCCACTACCGCCTGAGCAGGTCCGGAGGAGTATGGGCGCTGGAACGGCTGCGGGCCATTCTTACACCCGATACGGAGAGGGAAGAGGATCACTGCCCTTCCTGCAGCAAATAAACGCCATCAATAAAAGGTGGCGTTTATCTCGAACCAAAAGATCAAAAAATTTTGATGTATTATCTATTCTAAGAAAAGAGAGGTTTCTGTTGTGGGCATATGGCAATTCTTTCAAAATGAGATTTTAGGAATGAAGTGGCTGAACAGGCTGATCGGCAGCGGTCTGCTTACGCTGGGACTGGACACAGAGGGAAGACTGGGCGGCAGCGTTCAGTTTTTCTTCTATGATGTGATTAAGATCACTGTCCTTCTGTGTTTTTTAATTTTTATTATTTCCTATATTCAAAGCTACTTTCCTCCGGAATGGAGCAAGAGGATATTGGGGAGATTTCATGGAATGGGAGCAAATATTATTTCGGCTTTGCTGGGAACGGTAACCCCGTTCTGTTCCTGCTCCTCGATTCCTCTGTTTATTGGCTTTACCAGTGCGGGGCTTCCGCTGGGGGTGACTTTTTCTTTTCTGATTTCCTCCCCCATGGTAGATTTGGGCAGTCTGGTGCTGCTTATGAGCATTTTCGGTGCGAAAGTGGCCGTAATTTATGTGCTGGTGGGTCTGGCGATCGCTGTGGCGGGCGGCACTGTCATTGAAAAGCTGCGTATGGAAAGGTATGTGGAGAGTTTTATTTTTTCCGCCGGAAGAGTGGATATGGAGTCTCCTGACCTTACCCAAACGGAGCGGGTGCAGTACGCGAAGGAGCAGGCAGCTTCTACCTTCAAAAAGGTGTTTCCCTACATTCTGATAGGTGTGGGAATCGGGGCGGTGATTCACAACTGGATACCGGAAAGCTGGATTTCGGCCGTATTGGGCAGCGGAAACCCATTGGGAGTGTTTTTGGCGGCTCTGGTGGGAATTCCCATGTATGCGGATATTTTCGGCACGATTCCGGTGGCGGAGGCCCTGCTTGCGAAAGGAGCGCAGCTTGGCACAATTCTGTCATTTATGATGGCGGTTACAACGCTGAGTTTACCGTCGGTCATTATGCTGCGCAAGGCAGTCAAGCCGAAGCTTCTGGCTTTGTTTATCGGCGTCTGCACGGCTGGAATCATCTTGGTAGGCTATTTATTTAATATATTTCAATTTCTTTTCATTTAAATAGGAGGTATGAACCATGGGATTTTTTAACAGAAACAAAAAGGAAAGCAGAACTTCCTGCTGCGGCGGCCATATGCCGGAGACAGCGTCCCGGGCAGAAACGGAAAAAGCGTCTGCCGGCATCAAAGTGCTTGGCTCCGGATGCGCAAAATGCAATGCGCTGGAGCAGGCTGTCGGTGAGGCGCTGTCAGAGCTGGGAATGGAAACGGCCGTTGATCATGTGACAGATTTTGCGCAAATCGCCGCTTACGGGGTGATGAGCACCCCGGCGCTGGTGGTGGATGGCAGGGTTGTGTCCTGCGGTAAGGTTCTGAAAAAGGATGAGGCTAAGGAACTGATCCGGAAGGTCCGGGGATAGGCCATAGCGAATAAACCGAAAGCAGCCTGCTGCTTTACGCTTTATCTAAAGGATGCTCGTGCGGCAATTGCTGATTATTTTCGGCAGACTGCCTGGAGTACGGCCTGTCTCCGTGAAAATGTTTCATCGACTCGGTGTGTTCCCGAATGATTTCCTTCAGCAAACGAAGCTGGTCGGAGGACAGAACCGGCGAGGTCCATCCCAGCGACCAATTAACGGACACGGGAAAGGAGCGGGGGCGGCAGAACAGCAGTCCCGGGATGTGGGAAAAGGACGGAAGATAGCTGGCAAGAGTAAAACAGTATCCTCTGCCGGCGGAAACCAGCTGCGCGCCGATCTCCATATTGGCCACGGTTCGTACAGTCGCAGGATCACGCCCGTATTCCGCCAGGAATTTCTCAACAAAGGGATAGATGCTCTGCTTTTTTCCCGGAGAGATCAGTTTTTCATGAGGAAGCTGTTCCGGATCCAGAATGGGATACGGACAATTCTCCTCGCTTCTTGTCATTTCTTTCATGCTTTCCGGACAGATGACTACCAGCTCGTCGCTGCACACATACAGGTATTCCCATCCGGGCTTGTGCAGCATATGGGTTACCAGCATATAATCCAGCTGGTGGCTTTCCAGCATCTGCTCCAGCTCCTGAATGGAGCCGATTTGCAGATCGAACTGGATGTCCGGCATTTTCTGCGTCAGTTCCTGCAGCAGGGGCACCATGAAATGATTTCCCCTGCGCCGATAGATGCCGATGGAACAGTCCTTGACCTGTCTTCTCTGATAAGCATTTAATTCTTCCTGAAGGGGTTATCGGAAAAGATGACCTCTTTTTTGGAACTTTTTTTCCCTGCGGTGAACCGATGAAAAGAATAGGGCCTCTTATATAGCAGATGCATCGAAAATACGGAACAAAAGGACGGAGAATGAACGGATATGAATGACGTCATTGCAGAATTGGTAAAAAGGATGAAAACCGGAGACGGGGAGGCTTTTGACAGTCTGTATGGAATATATGTGAAAAAGCTGTACAGCGCGGCATATTTAATCAGCGGCAGCAGAGCGGACAGCGAGGATATTGTTCAGGAGACATTCGTGAAATGCTTTCTGAAAAAGGATACAATCCGCGATGAGGGAGCTTTCGAAAGCTGGATTTTCCGGATAATGGTCCGCACTGCCTGGAGATATATAAAACGCAGACCGAAAGACAGTTCGTTTGACGAGATGCTGGAGCAGGGTGAGGAGAGATACGGCGGCCCGTGGATACAAACGGACAGAGGCACTCTTCAGCCTCTGGAAGAAGTAATTCTGAAAGAGGAACAGGAACAGCTGCGCGAAGCAGTTTCGTCTTTGGAAGTTAAACAGAGGACGGTAATTGTACTCTATTATTACAATGAACTTTCGGTCAGAGACATTGCGCGCATTACGGGAAGCCGGGAAGGAACGGTCAAGTCGCGGCTTCATAAAGGAAGGGAAAACCTCAGAGCTTATTTAAGCAAAGGCAGTTCGGAGACGAAAAGGAGGCAGGAATATGAAATGGTATAAGGGGACACAGTTCGGATGCGGGATGCCGGTATCAGATGTACAGGAAGGAGCTGGCAGAGAAACGGATAGAACGGCTCAGGCGCAGGGGATAAGGAAGAATGTCTCAAAAGAAAAACTGCTTCAGAAAGAGCTCCGAAAACTTGCGGAAAGCAGCAGACTTACTCAGAAGGAAGAAAAGGAGCTTTTAAGTTCTATACACAGCTCGATTGATGAAAGGAGAAAGAACATGAAACTATTTGAACATCGTAAAATGAAAATTGCGGCAGCAGCGGCAGCTATTGCAGTGCTGGGAGTGGGGACGGCATTTGCATCGGGAAAAATAGCGTCTCTTTCCAGTTCGGTCATAACGGATCAGGTGGATTACAAAAATGCGCAGGAGGTAGAGGCCAGTGATACCTTATACAAAAAAGCCAGGGCAGTGGATGAGTTTTCCAATGGCGCGAAATTTGTCAGAGGTTTTGATGTGAATGTTTCTGCACTGGATGAGAATGGTGCGGAGATAGGGACATACCCTTCCATTAACATTGATTACAGCGGCGAATATTTTCTGGATATTTCTGATCCTCTGGAAGGAGCGGAAGGTCAGCCATACCCGGCAGTTCTCTCGGAAACATATGAAAACGTTGAGATAGAGGTCTCTGTTATGAATTATCTCTTTCTCCCACCGGATCAGGAACCGGATGAAGAAGATATGAAGCTTCAGGAAGAGGGGAAACTGGAGATCAGCTACGGTACAGATGAGGCTGAACGGAAAACGAGCGTGAGCGCATTCTGGAAGGAGGACGGACTTACCTACTGCCTGGTAACGATGAAAGAAGGAGGAGATCCGGAGGAGCTTCTGGAGATGGCAAAAGAAATTATTGCAAAATAATGCGGAATAAACAGTAAACTTTTCCGAATAACAGAGAGGAAGATGGCTGCGGACAGCTATCTTCCTCAAAATGTTTTTTACGCCGACAGACGTTTTTTTCCTGCTGCGGCAATAAATCCTCCTTGGTCCGCTCCGTGATAGATCGGTCTCCATTCCACCTTGCGAACCAGAGCCACTGCGGCAATGGGAATATAGGTAAACATAAAGATGGGGAAGGTAAACAGGAACTTCAGCTTCCTTCCGCCGGGAACGGCAATGGATTTCCATTCCGTAATGGTAGTGACAGCCCCGTACATGAGCAGCCCAAGATAAAACACAAAAATGGTTCTGGCAATAAAGCCCAGGCACTCTCCCATGACCATATCTGCCTCTGCCGGCGGAAGGGTCATAGCGGCGGTAATCATGATCAGGTTGATCAGGATGGCGCCCAGGGTGAGGAACATACCGGGAGCTACGGTCATAAACATATCATAGCAGGAAAAGCCGCGCTTTCCGCCTGCAAAGATTCCCTTCAGCAGAGACATGCCGTAATGGTAGTCAATCTGGTAAAAGCCTTTGGACCACCGCAGCCGCTGATCCCAGGACTGCTTGAACGTCACGGGCTGCTCGTCATAGATAACAGCTTTTTCACAGTATCCGATAACGCGGCCCTGAAGGGCACAGTTTACGGAAAACTCAATATCCTCCGTGAGCAGATGGAAGGGCCAGCCTCCGTTTTCCCTTACCAGATCTCCGGATACCAGAAAACCGGTTCCGGAAATGGCGCAGTTTACGCCCAGGGCCATACGGGGAGCGTTTAAAAAGCGCGCCTCCCTCAGGAACCACAGGCCGTATCCGGCGGAAATCCAGTTGGACCCGAAATTGCGGGAGTTTCGGTAACTGGTAAGAGCCGCGTAATTGCCGCTTCCGAAGGTGATGTTCATCTCTTTTACGAAATTCGGATCCACATAGTTGTCGGCATCGAAAACAAAATAGCCGTCATAATCGTTTTTTCCTTCTTCTGTGAGAAGGTTGAACAGATAATCCAGAGCGTAGCCCTTTCCAACCTGAAGGTGATTAAAGCGGCGGTATACGATGGCTCCGGCGTTTTCCGCCACCTGGGCGGTATTGTCGGTGCAGTTGTCTGCGATTACGTAGATGTCCAAAAGCTCCGCCGGGTAATTCTGGTGTTTCAGACTGTCAATTAGGCCGCCGATTACATTTTCTTCGTTGCGGGCTGAGATGACTGCGGCATAGCGGCGCAGACTGGGCGGGGGACAGCAGCGCTGCCTGTTCTTTTGTACAATGCCGATCAGCAGATAGCCCAACTGATACAGATACAGCAGGGTCAGAATCACCGCGATGGCAGTGTTGAAAAGTTGAGTAAATTCTTTCATAGTGTTTCTTCCCTCTTTTATAATTCCTTTTTGTATCAAAAACACTACCACATTTTTTGAATATTACAAGTATTTTTCATGGATTTAATATAAAATTAAAGTTTCGGTGAGGAATTTGTAAAGAAATTAAATTGTATAAATTTTACGTAAAATTTAAAAAAAGGTAAGGAAAATAGGACTGTTTTAAGGTGAAGAAAGGGCCGGGGAAACAGGCGGCAATAAAAACGGCAGTTTTTGACTGAGGGACAGGGAATTATCTGTGAAAACTTACGTTTTCAAAAGAAAGAGGAGAAAAGGGGAGGGGGAGGAAGAAAAAACAGTTTCTTCCTATTTATATATTAACGGTGCATCGGCTTAAAGCGTTAATGCGGAGAACAGCCGGCGGTGACTTTCTGCTCCATCTCTTTGCTTTTCCTGAAAAATTCGGTATAATAAAAGGCGAAGGACTGTTCCGGCAGCTGCCGGAACAAGGAAAAGAAACTCAAGAGAGGATAGAGGGGATTATATGTATCAGATAGATTTTGAAAAGCCCTGTCGCATCCATTTCATCGGGATCGGCGGCATCAGCATGAGCGGTCTGGCGGAGATCCTGATGGATGAGGGATTTTCGGTGAGCGGCTCAGATGCCAGAGAATCGGAACTTACCAGACACCTGGAGGCGAGAGGAGCCCGGGTGATGTACGGACAGAGAGGGGAGAATATAACGGACGGCATTGACGCGGCAGTTTATACGGCGGCCATTCATCCGGACAATCCGGAGTATAGGGAGGCCTGCCGGAGAGGAATCCCCATGCTGAGCCGTGCGGAACTGCTGGGACAGATGATGAGAAACTATCGTCAGTCTCTGGGGGTTGCGGGAACCCATGGAAAAACCACCACCACATCTATGATCACGGAGATTCTGCTGGCGGCAGACGAAAATCCCACCATTTCCGTGGGCGGAATTTTAAACTCCATCGGAGGGAATATTCGTGTGGGAGGATCGGAGCTTTTCGTGACGGAGGCCTGCGAATACACCAACAGTTTTCTGTCATTTTTCCCCACCATGGAGATTATTTTAAATATTGAGGAGGATCATCTGGACTTTTTCAAGGACCTGGAGGATATTCGCCGTTCCTTCCGCCTGTTTGCGGAGCGTCTGCCGGAGAGCGGGCTGCTGATTGTCAACGGCTGCATTGACAGGCTGGAAGAGCTTACGGACGGCCTGAAGTGCCGGGTGATTACCTTCGGCGGGGAACAGGGAGATTTCAGAGCGGAGAACGTACGTCATGACGAGTTTGCCAGGGCGGAATTTGATCTGATCCGCTGCGGAGAAGAGCTGGGGCATATTGTACTGGGAGTGGCCGGCGATCACAATGTCTCCAATGCGCTCAGCGCTGCGGCCGCCTGTCTGGAACTGGGAGTGCCCTTTGAGAAGATCCGGGAGGGCCTGAAGAAATTTACGGGAACCAACAGGAGATTTGAGAAAAAGGGGGAGATCGGGGGAGTGACGGTAATCGACGATTACGCCCATCATCCCAGCGAGATCCGCGCCACATTGGCTGCGGCCCGGAATTATCCCCACAGAAAGATCTGGTGCGTGTTCCAGCCCCATACTTATACCAGAACCAAAGCGTTTATGGATGAATTTGCCCAGGCGCTGTCCCAGGCGGATGAGGTGATTCTGGCGGATATCTATGCGGCCAGAGAGACCGATACCCTGGGAGTCAGCTCGGGACAGCTGGCGGAAAAAATAGAAAAGCTGGGTACTAAGGCCGTTTATCTGCCCTCCTTCGACGAAATAGAGACATTTATTTTAGAAAATTGTGTACACGGTGATTTGTTGATAACTATGGGGGCCGGAGATATTGTAAAAGTGGGAGAAAAGCTGCTTGGTCTGTAATTATCCACATTATCCACATAGTTTTCAACATTTTATGTAAAGAAGCTATGTGGATTTTTTACTTTACATAAAAAATCGTCTGTTAATTTTACAAATGCTTTATTTTACGCCGGATTCGACAAATTCATCCAAAGTATTTACGATTATGTTAACAGCTTATCCACGTTATCCACATTATCCACAATTGCTTATGTGGAAAAGCGGAGCTATTTTCTTTTTAAAATGAATGTGATATGATGAAACCAGAAAAGCAGGGTTACAGTAAAAAAGGGAGTTTTGTCTGTGAAAAATCAATTTCAGATCCGGGCGACTCTGGTCGCAGATGAATTTATCGATACATATATGGCGGCAGCCAACGGGGAATACGTAAAGGTTTACCTGTATATGCTCCGTCACCAGAATGAAAAGCCGGACCTTTCTTCCATTGCAGATGCGCTGAACCATACGGAGGCGGATGTGCGCCGGGCCTTGGCTTACTGGCAGAAGATGGGAGTGCTGGCAGACGGGCCGGAAGAGGAAGGGAAGGAACGGGAGCAGGCAGGACGGGAGACCGCCGCCTCTCTTCCCGAGACGCCTCAGGCGGTGGAAAAGGAACAGGAGAAAAGGAAGAACTACGGCAGAGCGGAGCTGGAGCGTCTTCAGGGAGACGGAGAGTTCAGCCAGCTGCTTTATGTGGCCGGTCAGTATATGGGCCGCCTGTTAAAGCCTCAGGATGCGGATATGCTGGCGTATCTGTATGACGGTCTGAAAATGTCCTGCGATGTGATTGAGTATGTGATCGAATACTGTGTGCAGAACCGCCACAACAGCATTCGCTATATGGAAAAGGTGGCGTTAAGCTGGCATGAAAAGGGAATTGACACGGTGGCAAAGGCGAAGGCCTGGACCGAGCATTTCAACCAGGACGCCTTTGCGGTAATGAAAGCCTTCGGCATCAATGACCGCCGCCCGGGAAACACAGAGTGGGATGCCATTGAACGGTGGTACAGGACCTGGGGCTTCACCAGACAGGTGGTAGTAGAGGCCTGCAACCGGACCATGGAAGCCATTCACAAGCCCAGCTTTCAGTATGCGGACCGGATTCTGGAGGAATGGCATAAAAGCGGAGTGCGGACCATGGAGGACGTGGCCGGAGCAGACGGAAAGCGGAAAAAGTCTTCTTACAAGGAGGACGGGTCCAGGCGGAAAGGAACGAATCAGTTCCGCAATTTCGAGGAACGTCAGACGGACTATGATGCGATGATATTGGAACAATGGCAGTAAAGGAGGGTGAGAAATGGCATTGAGCAATTCCCAGTATGACTCGATCATCCGGGAATACGGCAGACAGCAGCTTCAGAATAAGCATGAGCAGGACAAACGGGTGGAGGAAATATACCGGGTCATTCCGGCTATCAGGGAGCTGGATGACGCCATCAGCACTACGGCCGTGGATTCTGCCAGGAAGATGCTGGCGGGAGACGGGGAAGCTTTGGCCAGGATGAAGGCGGCTCTGGCAGATCTGCGGGAGCAGAAGGAGATTCTTCTCCGGTCCAAGGGATATCCGCCGGATTATATGGAAATGCATTACCGCTGTCCGGACTGCAGAGATACGGGATATGTAAACGGGAAAAAATGCCACTGCTTCCGCAAGGCCCAGATGCGTCTCCTCTATGCCCAGTCCAATATTGAAGAGGTAGTGAAAAGAGAGAATTTTTCCTCCTTTTCTTACGAATACTATGATGACCGGACCGTGATTCCGGGACTGGGGAGAACGGCCAGAGAGCATATGCGCCAGGTGGTGGAGGTCTGCCGCCAGTATATCCGGGAATTTGGAGAAAACAAGGGGAACATCCTTCTTACGGGCAGTACGGGCGTGGGGAAGACGTTTCTGGCCAACTGTGTGGCTAAGGAGCTGATGGATCGGTATTATTCCGTGATTTACCTTTCTGCCTGCGACCTGTTTGATATTTTTTCCAAGACAAAGTTCGGCCGTCAGGGAGATGAAGACTGCGATCTGTACGGAGACATTCTGGACTGCGATCTGCTGGTCATCGATGACCTGGGCACGGAGCTGAACAACAGCTTTACCTCTTCTCAGCTGTTCTACTGCCTGAATGAGCGGCTGAATCGGAAGAAAGGGACGGTGATCTCCACCAACCTGTCTCTGAACGCTCTGAGAGACACCTACACCGAGCGGGTGACTTCCCGGATCATGAGCTACTACCGGATACTGCCGGTTTACGGGGACGATATTCGCCTGAGAAAACGGCAGGAAGGCCGGGAATAACCTTGGCTATTGACTATTCATTGGGATAATGCTATAAATATACGGTAAATTGCCGAAAAACGGATAGGAGGACGAAAATGATATACGAAGAGAAGA
>CALWRQ010000039.1 GCA_944383965.1 uncultured Lachnospiraceae bacterium | reverse complement strand
GACGGACTGGGAAGTGGATGAGTATCTGTATAAGTATTAAGAAGAGTGAGGCGGTAAAGAGGCGGAGGTGAGGACGTGCCAAATGTGATAGTAGCCTTTTCCAAGCAGGAAAACGGGAGAAATATCAGAAATATTCTGGTGAAAAACGGCTTTCGCGTGGTGGCCGTCTGTACATCCGGCTCCCAGATTCTGGCGGCAGCAGAGGAACTGGAGCAGGGGATCGTGGTAGGCGGAGGAAAATTCCACGATATGGTTTACGGAGAGGTCTGCCGTCTGCTGCCGGAAGAGTTTTCCATGCTGGTGGTGGCCCAGGCGGGCATGATGGGAGAGGATACTCCACAGAATGCCGTGTTCCTTCCCATGCCCCTGAAAGTACATGAACTGATCAGCACTCTGGAAATGATGGTCATGGCCCAGGAAAGACGGCGGCGCAGACGGCGGCGAATGCCCAGGTCCAGGAGCCGGGAAGACATGGAGGTTATCGGACGGGCGAAGGAAATGCTGATGGAGAGGAATCATATGACGGAGGATGAGGCGCACCGCTACATTCAGAAATGCAGTATGAGCAACGGAAGCAGTCTGGTGGAAACAGCGGAAATGATCATCAGCCTGATCGCATAGGAGGAAAAAGAATGAAATTTACAAAAATGCACGGAATCGGAAATGATTATGTGTATGTAAACTGTTTTGAGGAAACGGTGACGGATCCGGAAAAGACGGCAAGGTTTGTGAGCGACCGGCATTTCGGAATCGGATCGGACGGACTGATCCTGATCAAGCCGTCAGAAAAGGCGGACTGTGAAATGGATATGTATAATCTGGACGGATCCAGAGGTTCCATGTGCGGAAACGGCGTGCGGTGTGTGGGTAAATATGTGTACGATCATGGTCTGGTACCAGCGGATCGCCGCAGAATCTCTGTAGACACGCTGTCCGGAATCAAATATCTGGACCTGAAGGTAGAGGACGGAAGAGTGACCGAGCTGACAGTGGATATGGGAGAGCCGGAGATTACCTCTCAGGTTCCGGAACGTCTGTCTGTAACCGGAATGGAAGTTCCCTTTATCGGTGTTTCCATGGGAAATCCCCATGCGGTGATTTTTTTTACAGATGGAACGGAAAAGCTGTTCGACCGCTGGAAAAAGAAGGAGAGACCGGTACAGAGGAGAAGCGGTGAAGAAACCCGGTCCGGTTTGGACTATCTGGAGCTGCCGGCCTTTGGAACAGACTTTGAATTCCATTCCAGATTTCCCCAGAGAACCAATACGGAGTTTGTAGAGGTAACAGAGCAGGGACGTCTGGTCATGCGTGTATGGGAGCGGGGCTCCGGAGAAACGCTGGCCTGCGGTACGGGGGCCTGTGCCGTAGGAGTGGCAGCTGTTCTGGCGGGGTTCGCAGAGAAGGATCGGAATATTACCGTGGACCTTCTGGGAGGCTGCCTGACTATCCGCTGGAGCAGCCTGGACAATCACGTTTATATGACGGGAGAGGCAGAGGAAGTATTTTCCGGAGAGATCCTTCTTCCCTGACAGAGGGAGTCTGCACAGATCCAAGTCAACTTCAGTCTTCTTTCACATATGCTATAGTAAACAGGCGATGGGAAAGGAGACTTTTTTTGTTTGAGACAAGGAAAGTAATCATAGATGCGGGTCACGGCGGAGAACAGGATCCCGGTGCGGTATTTGAGGGAAGGCAGGAAAAGGATGATGCCCTCAATCTGGCTCTGGCAGTAGGCCGGATTCTGGAAGAGAACGGTGTGGAGGTGCTGTATACCAGAGTGGATGATGTATATGATTCCCCGCTGGAAAAGGCGCAGATCGCCAATGAGTCAGGTGCAGATTATCTGATTTCGATTCATCGGAACGCCATGCCGATTCCCGGAACGGCTTCAGGGATCATGAGTCTGGTATATCAGTACGGAGGAGTGAGCGAACTTCTGGGGGAAAATATCAACCGTCAGCTGTCCATGGTGGGATTCCGGAATCTGGGAGTGATCGAGCGGCCGGGGCTGATTCTTCTGCGCCGATCGGAAATGCCGGCGGTAATGATAGAGGCCGGATTTATTGACAATCCGGAAGACAATCGTCTGTTTGACAGACAATTTCAGGAAACAGCCAGGGCCATAGCCAACGGAGTGCTCAATACGATCATGCAGGAGGAGAATGCCCGGCCGGAATATTATCAGATTCAGGTGGGGGCCTACGAGAACTGCCGGATCGCAGAGGAAATCACCGCAGAGCTGGCAGATCTGGGATACCCGGCGTTTTATGTGTTTCAGGACGGCTACTGCAAAGTGAGGGTGGGAGCCTATCTGAACCTGGATAATGCGGTAAATATGGAAAAACGTCTGCGGGCGGAAGGGTGGCCCACCATTCTCCTGCTGGAACCGGAGGTGGAATAGAGGAAGTGACAAAAAGCAGCAGGTCCAAAGAAAACGGGTACCTCTGTGTTGCCAGGAACAGAAAAATCTGATAGGATAGAAAAAGCATTGCCGGAGAGGATCCGGCAGGGAAAGAAGGAAAGGCACAGGAAACGCGTATGATAAAAGCAGTCATTTTTGATATGGACGGTGTGATCATCGACAGCGAACTGGTTTACCTGGAAAAAATGTGGGAATTCGGAAAAACCAGAAATCCGTCTATGAGGCTGGAGCAGCTGTATCCCATGGTAGGAGCCTCAAAGGAAGATGCATGGTCGGTTCTGGCAGATGCCATGGGGATGGGCCAGACCTGGGAAGAGGCCAGAGAGGATCTGAAAGCGCATGTGGATCTGTACGCAGATGTAGATTACCGGAAGATCTTTCGCCCGGAGATGCGGGATATTCTAAATGTGCTGAAGGAGGAGGGATATCTGCTGGCAGTGGCCTCCTCCACCCAGCTGCCTCTGGTGGAACGGGTGATGAAGGAAAACGAGATCATCGGATATTTTCAGGTCCTGGTAAGCGGGAATCAGTTTAAACGCAGCAAACCGGATCCGGAGATCTATCTTTATACAGCCGGCCGACTGGGTGTGGATCCGCAGGAGTGCCTGGCGGTGGAAGATTCCACGTTTGGAGTGCTGGCCGGTCATCGGGCAGGAATGACGGTGGCGGCGCTGAAAGATGAGCGGTTTGCTTTTGATCAGAGTCCGGCAGATTACAGAATGGACAGGCTGACGGAAGTGCCGGAGATTCTGAAAACCTTAAACAGCTAATAAAATAGGGTAAGAGCGTTTAAGGCGGAAGATTCATGAATTATGTAAAAGAAATGGCAAGGGGGCTTCTCATTGGTGTGGCGGGCATTGTGCCCGGCGTCAGCGGAGGCACCCTTGCTGTGTCCATGGGAGTTTATGACAGGATCATCGGGGCTCTGACCCATCTGTTCCGGAAGCCGGCTGAAAGCGTACGCATTTTGTTCCCATATGGTGTGGGAATGGCGGCAGGAATGGGCGGCCTGGCGTTCGGGATCGAAGCACTGTTCGGAGCATTTCCTTTTGCCGCCAGCATGGCCTTTCTGGGACTGATTCTGGGAGGACTTCCGGCTCTTCTGAAAAAAGCGGATATGAAAACAGGAGAAGTGAAAAAATATGCTCTGTTTCTGGCTGTATTCTGCGGAATGGTCCTTCTGGCAATTTCGGAAGGAGGAGAAGAAAAAGCGGCAGCGGAACTGGCATTTTCCCATACAGGGACCAGGCTGCTCACTATGATCTGTGTTGGCCTGATTGCATCTGTAACCATGGTGGTGCCCGGGGTAAGCGGAACCATGCTTCTCATGATGATGGGGTATTATGAGCCGGTTCTCCACGCCTTCAACCAGGTCCAGGCAGGGGCAGTGTCAGGAGACTGGCAGAGAGTCATGGATCAGCAGGAACTCCTGCTTCCGTTTGTGTTTGGTCTGACTGCGGGGATATTTCTCTGTGCAAAAACCATGGAGACTTTGCTGAAGCGATGGTCGGAAGCCGTGTATGCAGCGGTGTGCGGCCTGGTTGTCTCTTCACCGGCAGTGATTCTGTGGGGAATTCCGCTGAAAGAAACAGGAGCGGCTGAGGCTGTCTGCGGACTTATTCTGATGGCAGGGGGAATTTTTCTGGTCATAAAAATGGGAGGAGAACCATAACCTGCACAAAATACGCATAAAACTGGAAATGAGGGGAATACTTGTCCATAGAACAGTAGGAGGGAGATGAACTATGGACAATAAAGCTATGAATTATACTGCGCTCACGATTTCCATTATCGGAGCACTGAACTGGGGACTGATCGGGTTCTTTAATTTTAACCTGGTCAGCTGGCTGTTCGGGAGCGGATCCTGGCTGTCGAGAATTATTTACGGACTGGTCGGCCTGTGCGGCCTTTATCTTTTTACCTTTTACAGTCAGCTGGATCCACACAGAAGAACGCAGTAGGAAAAGCCTGCCGGGCCTGATCAGAAGATCAGCAGCCTCGGCAGGCTTTTTTCAGTTCAGTTCAGCGATCCGGGTGATGCCTACATAGATCTGAGAAATCCTGTTCCAGGTAGCAAAGTCGATGACTCCTGTTTGCGGCAGCCCGAAAATAGACTGGAATTCACGGACTGCTTCTGCCGTAGCGGAGCCGAAGACTCCGTCCTGAGCGATCCGGGGAATGGCGGAATAGATGGTGGCTATGGTATCCAGCTGCTCCTGAACATGGCGTACCTTATCTCCGGAAGAACCGATGGTCAGTTCATAGCCGGGCCAGGAGATCGGAATGCCGGAAATCTGCTCTGCTGTGTTGATGTAAATGCTTTCCCCGTAAAAATACCGGAGGATCTCAATGGGACTGTAGCCCTGCTCTCCAAGGGAACAGGAGCCCCATTGGGTCAGCCAGACTGCAGACCGGTAGACGGATCGGGAACGGACCGGTAGACAATAGCGAGCCGGTTTTCCTTTCGGAAAAAGGTCATTTGAAGGATGACGGATCGGAGCGCACGGTTTTTCTGAGAAACCGATGAACAGGAGAAAAAAACTTCCAGAGGAGAGCAGGGCTGTGCAGAACCGGTGTTTTTTTCACTGTCTGATTTTGAAAAGGAACGGGAGTCCAGCTGGTGAAGGAGCAGTTCGATTTCCCCGGTCAGCCGGGTCTTGTTTTCCAGATATTCCCTTTCGCTGTCGATTCCGTTTAAATAGGCGGAAGAGGCTCGCTGAAGACCGGCTTTTGCCCGACGCAGAGCAGCGACCAGAGAAGGCTGCAGAGAGGGATCCTGAGAGGGGGAATCCGGGCAGAGACGGTAGCAGGGAAGAAAAGAAGGGGGGACTTTTGAAAAAATTTCCTCAAGGGAGGCATGCAGGGCATGGACAGCAGCGTCTTCCGTCAGATAGCAGGAGCAGGAACAGCTTCCTTTCAGATATCCGGAACATTGAAGGAGAACCGTATCGGGCAGCGTTTTCCGGCGGCGCGTACAGACGGCCAGGCTGCGGCCGCAGGAGGGACAGACGGCCAATCCGCTCAGCCAGTGACGGGCTGCGGGGGAAGGTTCAGACCGGGAATGGCGGGATTCCTGTTCCAGGCGCTGTTCCACCTCACAAAAAAGAGAGAGAGGAACAATGGGAGGATGAGAGCCCTCTTTCAGGATCCACTGTTCTCTGGGTTTGGTCCGGGAATTTCCGTCAGTCCGGTTCCAGCGGATGATTCCGGCGTAAAGAGGATTCTGAAGAATGTATTTGACTGACCGCTTTTCAAAGAGATTTCCTTTTGCGGTGCGAAAGCCAAGAGCATTGAGGCGGCGGCACAGTTCCCCCAGCCCCATATGATCCTCTCCGTAAGCCTGAAAGATCATTTTTACGATGCCTGCTTCTTCCGGTACGATTTCCGGCGGCAGACCGGGACCGGGAATACGGTAGCCTAAAGGGGGACGGCACTGATAGCCTCCGCGCAGAGCCTTTTCCGTCATACCCCGGAATACGTCTCCGGACAGACGGATGGAGTAGAACTCATCCATCCATTCAATGATCCGCTCGATCAGACTGCCGAAAGGCCCTTCCTCCAGAGGCTCGGAGATACTGACCACATCCACGCTGCAGAGCTTTTTTAACATGGATTTGTAGACGATGCTTTCTTCCTGATTGCGGGCAAAACGGGAAAACTTCCATACCAGGATCAGATCGAAGGGATGAAGAGGAGATTTGGCTGCGGCAATCATCTGCTGAAAGCGGGGACGCCTGTCCGCGCGGCGGCCGGAAATTCCTTTTTCCATATAGATGTGTTCCGGTGCCACCAGAATGTTCCGGGAGCAGGCATAATCCAGCAGAAGCCGTTTCTGAGAATCGGGGGAAAGTTCTTCCTGGCTGCGGGTGCTGACGCGGATGTAGAGAGCAGCCCGCAGGGGGGAAGAACATTGTGAACAGGACATGGAATCACCTCCTGATGGATTATACGCGGGATCAGGATGTCCTATGCGGGCAGCGGGGAAAATAGGAAAACCGCCAGAGCTGCCGGAAGCAGACCTGACGGTGTATGGAATATCTCAGTGCTCTGACCACTTTTTCAGATGTTCATGACTGCAGTATACAGGAAAAATGTGAGCAGAATGTGACTGAAAAAGAAAGAATTTCTAAAAATGGAGACAGTAGGACTCGAACCTACGACATTCTACACGTCAAGCAGATGCTCTCCCGGCTGAGCTATGCCTCCGTGCCATCATTATATATCAGAAAACAGTAATTTTGCAATAAAATCCTGAAAATAATACCGGCAGTCTTCTGACTGCCGGAATAAAGGGGGAGTAATATGAAAAAGTATTATGAAAAAAGGAATACTTACCTTTTACAATGATAAGAATACCGCCTATATGTGACAAAATTGTGTTGTGTTTGTGAATGTTTTATGAAACAAAGCAGAAAAAATCCTGACGGTCCGTAAGAAAAAATTTCGATGTGTAACCGGCTGCCATACGGCCATCCATCCCGGGCACTGCACCTGCCTGCCGTCACAGTACTGAGTCAGGATGGGTTGCTTTACGTTGGGTCTGGACAGATAGCTGTCGAAGATCTCATCCACCACCACGGAAATGGACTCATAGAAATTCCGCCCGTAGATCCATTTGTGATCGAAGGCAGTGGAAGATGTGATGGTGAAATCATATCCCTGCCCCCGATACCACTCTGTGTAGACCCGGTTCAGAGTGAAGGACATGATGGCCAGAACATTGGCTACGATGGAGGCTCTGGGCCATGTGGCGTAAATCTCACTGGAAGCCACGTTTTTGATATAGTCCCGATAGGGAACGTAATAATTGGGAGCAGAGGAATTGGAAGGAACTCCGTCATGAACAACGATGGTTTCCGGAACAACGACCCGGGACAGTACGATTTCCCCTGTGTCGGTTACCGGCTTCACTTCATTTTCCGCAATTTTTGGAGGATACTGGCCGTAAAGGGTATGATCCGGAATCAGGATATTGTTGTCGGCCGGAGCGGTGTCATCCAGCGGTTCCATCCGGACATTCTGGATGGAGGTGGAATCGGGCAGGACCTCGCTTCCGGAGATTTCCACCGGGCGGAACCCGGGGGCCTGGATTCGGAGACGATATTCCGAATAGGGACGGACGGAGCCGGGGATGAGACTGTATTCCGGATCGGGAGCCGGCAGCGCAAGGTTCTCCGTCTGCCCGGAGGAGTTGGTAGTGAGCTGTTCTGATACAGAAACGGCATCGTCTTCTGAGGTGACGGACACGGTGGCTCCGGGAATAGGGAAATTATTCCGGGAGGACACCACGTCCACCTGGAGATAGCCTGTAAATGAGTCTGCCATAGAATACCTTCTTTTCAGATTCCTTACTATTAGTATAGAAGAAAAGGAGCGTCAGGTGACGGATCATTCAGAATGGAATAGAGATTTTCGTTTCTGTTTGACATGGGCTTATAAAACGTATATCATTTGAAGTAAGGAAAATAACCGTGAAAAAAGTCGGAAATTAAGGATTTTCCGCTTGAAATCCATGGGATTTTCATGTATAATCTTTACAATTTGGGCTTTTATCAGAAGCCTGAAACAATAATCCACAATAAAGAAAGGAAGTACCCCCACATGAAAGCATTTTTGATACTGGAAGACGGAACTGTGTTTCAGGGAACCAGCATCGGCTCTGCCCGTGAGGTCATCAGTGAGATCGTATTCAACACGTCCATGACCGGTTATCTGGAGGTTCTCACGGACCCGTCCTATGCAGGTCAGGCAGTTGTTATGACCTATCCTTTGATTGGTAATTATGGTATCTGTCATGAGGACATGGAATCTTTAAGGCCATGGCCTGACGCTTATATTGTCAGAGAATTATCCCGTATCCCCAGTAATTTCAGAAGTGAGGATACGATTCAGCATTTCTTAGAGTCTAATAATATCCCCGGCATCAGCGGCATCGATACAAGAGCCCTTACAAAAATTTTAAGAGAAAAGGGAACCATGAACGGCATGATCACTACCAATGAAAATTATGATCTGGAAGATGCCGTTGCCCGTATGAAAGCATACAGCGTAAAGGGAGTGGTCATGGCAACGACGACCAAGGAGCGGTATGTGCTTCCCGGTGACGGAAAGAAGGTAGCCCTTCTGGATCTGGGAGCGAAGAAGAATATCGCCCGTTCCCTGAACGAAAGAGGATGTGAGGTTACGGTTTATCCGGCAGATACCTCTGCGGAAGAGATTCTGGCGGGAAAACCGGACGGAATCATGCTCAGCAACGGCCCGGGAGACCCGAAGGAAAATGTGGAGATCATTCGTGAGATCCGCAAGCTCTATGAATCCAACGTCCCCATTTTTGCCATCTGCCTGGGACATCAGCTCATGGCTCTTGCTACGGGAGCAGATACTTATAAACTGAAATACGGACACCGCGGCGGAAACCATCCGGTGAAAGACCTGGAGACGGGACGGGTATACATCTCTTCCCAGAACCATGGGTATGCGGTGGATACGGACAGCCTGGATGAAAAAGTGGCGGTTCCTGCATTTGTCAATGTAAATGACGGAACCAATGAAGGTCTGAAGTATACCGGCAAAAATATTTTTACGGTACAGTATCATCCTGAAGCCTGCCCGGGTCCTCAGGATTCCAGCTACCTGTTTGACCGTTTTTTAAGAATGATGGAGGGAAATGAATAATGCCAAAGAATCCTGATATTAAGAAAGTACTGGTCATCGGTTCCGGTCCGATCATTATCGGACAGGCGGCGGAGTTTGACTATGCGGGCACGCAGGCCTGCCGTTCCTTAAAAGAAGAGGGCATTGAGGTTGTGCTGCTCAATTCCAACCCGGCGACCATCATGACGGATAAGGACATTGCAGATAAGGTATATATTGAGCCGCTTACCGTAGAAGTGGTAGAGCAGCTGATTCTGAAGGAGAAACCGGACAGCGTTCTGCCCACTCTGGGCGGACAGGCCGGACTGAATCTGGCCATGGAACTGGAAGAAGCCGGCTTCCTGAAAAAGCACAATGTACGTCTGATCGGAACGACTGCCCTTACCATCAAAAAGGCCGAGGACCGTGAAATGTTCAAGGAGACCATGGAAAAGATCGGGGAACCGGTGGCTCCTTCTGAAATCGTAGAAGATGTACAGACCGGTCTGGAAGTTGCGGAACGCATCGGGTATCCGGTGGTTCTCCGTCCGGCCTACACGCTGGGCGGTTCCGGCGGTGGAATTGCAGAAAACAGAGAACAGTGTGCGGAGATCCTGGAAAACGGACTGCGCTTATCCCGTGTGGGACAGGTTCTTGTGGAGCGGTGTATCGCCGGCTGGAAGGAGATCGAGTATGAGGTAATGAGAGACGGAGCCGGAAACGTGATCACCGTCTGCAATATGGAGAATATTGACCCTGTCGGCGTTCATACGGGAGACAGTATCGTAGTGGCTCCCTCCCAGACTCTGGGAGATAAGGAATACCAGATGCTCCGTACCTCTGCTCTGAACATCATCACGGAGCTGGGCATCACCGGAGGCTGCAACGTACAGTATGCCCTTCATCCGGAGAGCTTTGAGTACTGCGTAATCGAGGTGAATCCCCGTGTAAGCCGTTCTTCCGCTCTTGCATCCAAGGCGACCGGATATCCGATTGCAAAAGTGGCAGCCAAGATTGCTCTGGGCTACACTCTGGATGAGATCAAGAATGCCGTTACGAAGAAGACCTACGCCAGCTTTGAGCCCATGCTGGATTACTGTGTGGTAAAAATGCCCAGACTGCCTTTTGACAAGTTCATCAGCGCCAAGAGAACGCTGGGTACACAGATGAAGGCAACAGGAGAAGTCATGAGCATCTGCACCAACTTTGAGGGAGCCCTGATGAAGGCGATCCGCTCTCTGGAGCAGCATGTGGACTGTCTGATGTCCTATGACTTTACCGGACTTACGGACGAGGAACTGACAGAAATGCTCCATCAGGTGGATGACCGGAGAATCTGGGTGATCGCCGAGGCCCTCAGGAGAGGCGTTTCCTATGAGACGATTCATGATATTACCAAGATCGACATCTGGTTTATTGACAAACTGGCAATTCTGGTGGAGATGGAAGCAGCCCTGAAGGCAGCCGGAAAAGACCTGGATGCCGGACTTCTGCGGGAGGCAAAACGGATCGAGTTCCCGGATAATGTGATTTCCAGACTGACCGGACTTTCTCAGGAAGAGATCAAGGCCATGCGTCATGCAAACGGCATCCGTGCGGCCTACAAGATGGTAGACACCTGCGCGGCAGAGTTTGCGGCAGAGACTCCTTATTATTATTCCTGCTACGGCAGCGAAAATGAAGTGGAGGAGACCAGAAGCAGGAAGAAAGTACTGGTTCTTGGATCCGGCCCCATCCGGATCGGCCAGGGAATCGAGTTTGACTTCTGTTCGGTTCACAGTACCTGGGCGTTTGAGAAGGAAGGCTATGAGACCATCATTATCAACAACAACCCGGAGACTGTAAGTACGGACTTTGATATTGCGGATAAGCTGTATTTTGAGCCGCTCACACCGGAGGACGTGGAGAGCATTGTGGATATCGAGAAACCGGACGGAGCAGTAGTGCAGTTCGGCGGCCAGACGGCCATCAAGCTGACGGAAGCTCTGATGAAAATGGGAGTTCCGATTCTGGGTACGGCGGCAGAAGACGTGGATGCGGCGGAGGACAGAGAGCTGTTTGACGCGATCCTGGAAAAATGCGGAATCCCCAGACCGAAGGGACATACGGTATTTACCGCGGAGGAGGCCAAGAAGGCGGCAGCCGAACTGGGATACCCCGTTCTGGTGCGTCCGTCCTACGTGCTGGGCGGTCAGGGAATGCAGATTGCCATCAGCGATCAGGATATTGATGAATTTATCGGCATCATCAATCAGATCGCTCAGGAGCATCCCATTCTGGTAGATAAATACATCATGGGCAAGGAGATCGAGGTGGATGCCATCTGTGACGGACAGGATATTCTGATTCCCGGCATCATGGAGCACATCGAGCGTACGGGAATCCATTCCGGAGACAGCATTTCCGTATATCCGGCTCAGAGCATTACAGAAAGCAACAAGAAGACCATTGTGGATTACACGGAGAAGCTGGCGAGAGCCCTTCACGTAAAGGGAATGATCAATATCCAGTTCATTGTGGACGGCGAGGACGTATATATTATCGAGGTCAATCCCCGTTCCTCCAGAACGGTTCCCTATATCAGCAAGGTAACAGGCATTCCGATCGTTCCTCTGGCTACCAGGATTATCTGCGGCCATACCATAAAGGAACTGGGATATGAGCCTGGACTTCAGAAAGAAGCGGATTATATCGCTATTAAGATGCCCGTATTCTCCTTTGAAAAGATCCGCGGCGCGGATATCAGCCTTGGACCGGAAATGAAGTCCACCGGTGAGTGTCTGGGTATTGCGAAGACCTTCAACGAGGCCCTCTACAAAGCATTCCAGGGAGCAGGCATCAAGCTGCCCAAGTACAAGAACATGATCATCACGGTTCGGGATGAGGACAAGGAAGAGGCAGTGGGAGTGGCAAAACGGTTTGAAGCCCTGGGTTATCGGATCTTTGCTACAAGAGGAACGGCCAAATATCTCCATGCCCATGGCGTGAGAGTGCTTTCTGTACCCAAACTGGAACAGGAGTCTCCCAATATTCTGGATCTGGTACTTGGTCATGAGATCGATCTGGTAATCGATATTCCGCCTCAGGGTGCAGACAGAAGCCGTGACGGATTTATCATCCGCCGGAATGCCATTGAGACGGGCGTGACAGTGCTGACGGCCATCGACACGGCAGCAGCTCTGGCTACCAGCCTGGAGAACAGGGCAAAGGAACTGACCCTTATTGATATTGCTACTGTGGAAAACGTATAAATCCTATGAGCAGAGGACCCTCTTTTGAAAAGAGGGTCCTTTTTTGCTGCTCCTGCAGAACAGAAAAATACCGGCAGCACTGCTGCCGGCAGAAAGGGGGGTAGTATGAAAAAGAATATATGTAAAAAGGATCATCTCCTTGTTTGTGATTATAGAATACCGTTTGTATGTGACGAAACTGTGAGCAAATTCTAAAAGCTTTGTGAAAAGACCTGGAAAAAAATATAAAAAGCGTGTATGATGAAGCAGAAACAGAAAACATAAGGCCATTCAGGCTTTCGAAAAAAAGGAGAGCGACAGATGACAAAACAGGAACTGGCATTGGAAGTGATCGACAGACTGAAAAAAGAATATCCGGATGCAGGCTGCACGCTGGATTATAATGAGGCCTGGAAACTGCTGGTAAGTGTTCGTCTGGCGGCTCAGTGCACAGATGCCAGAGTGAATGTGGTTGTGGAAAAACTGTATGAAACATATCCGGATGTGGATGCTCTGGCAGCGGCTCCGGTGGAAAAAATCGAAGAGATTGTAAAACCATGCGGCCTGGGACACAGCAAGGCCAGAGATATCAGCGCCTGTATGAAAATTCTGCGGGATCAGTACAAAGGACAGGTACCGGAGAATTTTGATGAGCTGCTGAAACTTCCGGGAGTAGGAAGAAAAAGTGCCAATCTGATCATGGGAGATGTGTTCGGAAAACCGGCGATCGTAACTGATACACACTGCATTCGCCTGGTGAACCGGATCGGACTGGTAGAGGGGATAAAAGAACCGAAAAAGGTGGAAATGGCTCTGTGGAAGCTGATTCCCCCGGAAGAAGGGAGCGACTTCTGCCACCGTCTGGTGTTTCACGGACGGGATGTCTGCACAGCAAGGACAAAACCGCATTGTGAGCGGTGCTGTCTGAATGATCTGTGTGAAAAAAACGGTACAGACGGAGGCAGAGATCGGTAAACGCTTCGTTATTCTCCTGCGCTGTTCAGGGAAATTTCAAGATAAGGACCGTCATCATGAGGGTCTGCCAGTACGACCGTAGAACCTTCTGCGTTAAAGAAATAGGAATTTTCGTAAGTTTCCGAAGGCTGCCCCAATTCTTTTTCCAGAAGGGCTTCATACTCTTCCAGGCTCTGTTTTTCCAGACGGACGGTGCACTGCTCCAGCAGATCGGCGTCACTCTGATAAAGATTGAAGAAGAGGGTGACGGACGCATCCTCGCCCAACACGTTCAGAGTATAGTCACGGTTCAGGATGACTCCCTCATTTTCTACGGCGCTGCCTTCTCCCAGAACGGAAACAACCTGAGAATCGTGTTCACCCATCAGAGCCAGGAGTGTCTGAAGTCCTGCTTCTTCGGCAGAAGAGGCAGGAAGGTTCTCTGCGGTTTCGGAATCCTGTGAACTGCTTCCTTCAGCTTCTGTCTGAGGTGCGGAACTTTCTGCGGCCGGCCGGGCGGCTGCGGACGAAGAAGTCTTTCCGGCGGATGAGGGCAGGATGCTGCATGCGGACAGCGCAGCCGCACACAGGGATGAGATCAGAATCAGTTTTAATTTCATGGATAAATCCTCCTTTGTATGATGGAAATCAGAGTATCACGTCCGGAGAAAAATGGGAAGAGAAATTAAGAATACTTAAGGAATCTTCAGATATGGGACAGCAAAAAACCTCGTATCCGTCAGCTGCCTGCTGAAATACGAGGTTTTTCTTCAGTGGAAGCAATGGGGCTCGAACCCATGACCTCTCGCGTGTGAGGCGAACGCTCATCCCAGCTGAGCTATGCTTCCGAACAACGTATATTATAGCACCGGAAATCCGATTCCGCAAGTGCTAAAATGGAGACAACGGGATTCGAACCCGCGACCTTTGCGTTGCGAACGCAACGCTCTCCCAGCTGAGCTATGTCCCCGTTTGGTTTACGAGTATAGTATAGCACTCAGAGGGAAAAAAGCAAGTGTAATTGAAAAAAATATGCAATATTCGGAAATGCATGAGGAATTCAGAGGATTTGTCCGACCTCTCTGCGCGGGATTATTCGGCCGGACGCTTTTCGATGGCACGGGCAAGGCAGATTTCATAGCAGTTGCCGCAGTGCATACAGCTTTCCTGGCGGATAACAGCGGGCCGATGGCTGATATCGATACATTTCTGCGGACACTTGGAATAGCAGAACCGGCAGAGCACACAACGGTCTGTAATGAAATAGCGGGGCTTCTTCTCCTGGTCCGCTCCGAAGGAAAAAGGTTCTGTTTTTCCGGAACGGGAAATTTCGCCGGTTCCCCGGGAGATGCAGAAAACGGTAAGCACTTTTCTGGAGATCTGGCTGGGATAGCTCTGCTCCAGACAGGGAGACTTTTTTAAAAGTCTGGGAAGAAACGGAGTTCCCAGCTCCGAAGCGCTTCCGCGCAGAGTAAAGACGGTGCGGGATCCGGCGCTTCCGCCGTCGGTTCCGGTGACGGAGATGACTCCCTTCTGAGACAGGCGGCGGTAAAATTCCGTGGTCCGGTCAGCAATAAAATAAATTCCGTTTTCGTCCCAGTCCAGCAGTTCAACGGCATCAGAAAAGGGAAGACCGTTTTCGTCCACGGTGGCTGCAGCGGCAAAGCAAGTGCTGCTGAGGATACAGGTGCGATCATTTTTTATTTCCATAATATTTTCTCCTGAAGGCATGCCGGAGAGAACCGGCTTTTATCGGTACGGACTGCGGTTTCCGCAGAACCGGGAAACGTATCCTAGTATAGCAGGAAAGAGGGCAGGTGGCAAGCAGGAGGAAATATTATCAATTGCGCAGTCTGCGGGAATGTGATACAATTGGAAGGACCGGGGATAGGAACGGAATCAGGCTTCCGTCCGCAGGCAGTATGCCGGCTGGGCAGCAGGGCCGAAAGGAGAACAAAACGAGTATGAGTGAAGAAATGAAAAATACAAAGGATGCAGGCCTTCCGGCTTTGCTGGAAAAACTGAGAACGGCGCCGGAACTGTATACGCTTTTGTCGGTCTGCACGAAGGAACCCTATGTAGTCTGCGATGAAGAGACGTTTGATGATGAGGTGTTTCTGTTTTTCCATATGGAAGATGCAAAAAAGGAAGCGGAACGGATGGCAGAAAAAAAGATTCCTGTGAGTCTGATGAAACTGCAGAATCAGCAGATGCTTCCGTTTTATACGGGCTTGTATACCATGGGCGTCAATGCGCTGATGGTTATGGACGGGGAAGAGTATACCCGCATTCAGCTGGAGGACTTTGTCCGGCGCAGAAAAAATGAAGAGCTTCCGGAAGGGAAGGTATGGGTGGAAAATCCGGCCTTTCATCTGACAGCGCTGTATTTCCTCCAGGAAGCAAGGAGGCGTCCTGTTCAGGAAATGACTCAGGAGACGAAGGGAATGCAGGAAGAGCTGCTGGCTCATTTTGCAAAGGGAAGGTATATTTTTCCCGTAAATAAAGACGGAAAGGGTGTGCCGCTGGTCCGCCTTTCCAACGGAGATACCTACCAGCCGATCTTTACGGATATTCTGGAATTCCAGAAATTCAACAAAGGAGACCAGCAGAAGGCTGTGGTGGCAGAGGCATCCAAGATTCCGCAGATTCTGGCCTCCGAAGCCAAGGGAGTGCTGCTCAACCTGATGGGAATCAATCTTCCCCTTCCCATCAGAAAGGAAAAGCCTGCGCCGGCACCGGCGGGAGAACCGGCTGAGGATTGACATCAGACGGATCCGGTGGTACGATATTCTGCATAACAGGGAGCTCGTTTGCGGGCTGAGAGGAAGTCATCCAACTTCGACCTATATAACCTGATTTGGGTAATGCCAACGTAGGGAAATATGCGACATGAAAAAAAGGGTCTGCGCCATACGTGGCGCAGGCCTTTTTGTTGTACGGAGAGGCTTCGGCCGGCTCCGGGGGAGAGTTCCGCTTTCGAAAAGAGACTGTACGGACAGTACGGCTGCTCCTGGGACGGAAGGGAGAAAAGATATGAATTATACGACACAGATGGATGCTGCCAGACAGGGAATTCTGACAAAGGAAATGAAAGAAGTAGCAGAAAAAGAGCAGATGGACCCCAGGGAGCTGATGGAACTGGTGGCAGAGGGACGGGTAGCCATTCCGGCCAACAGGCTCCATTCCTGTATCCGGCCGAACGGGATCGGTTCCATGCTCAAAACAAAGATCAATGTAAATCTGGGAACCTCCCGGGACTGCAAGGATCTTGACATGGAGCTGGCCAAGGTAAAACGGGCGGTGGATATGGGAGCGGAATCCATTATGGATCTGAGTTCCTGGGGAGATACGAGAACGTTCCGCAGAAAACTGACATCCGAGTGTCCGGCGATCATCGGGACCGTACCGATTTACGATGCGGTGGTTTACTACCATAAGCCTCTGCGGGAGATCACGGCGGAAGAATGGCTGCAGATCGTGGAGATGCATGCGAAGGACGGAGTGGATTTCATGACCATTCACGTCGGGATCAACCGCCGTACAGCGGAACGGTTCAAGAAAGCAAAGCGGATGACCAATATTGTATCCCGGGGAGGATCCATTATATTTGCATGGATGGAAATGACAGGAGAAGAAAATCCGTTCTATGAACAGTTCGACCGGATCCTGGAAATCTGCAGGGAGTATGATGTAACCCTGAGCCTTGGGGATGCCTGCCGTCCCGGATGTCTGGCGGATGCGTCTGACATTTCCCAGATTGAGGAGCTGGTTACGCTGGGGGAGCTGACAGCCAGAGCGTGGAAAAAGGACGTTCAGGTAATGGTGGAGGGGCCGGGACATATGCCTCTTGATCAGATCGCCGCCAATATGAAGCTGCAGCAGACCATTTGCAAGGGAGCACCCTTCTATGTTCTCGGACCTCTGGTAACGGATATTGCTCCGGGCTATGACCACATTACTGCGGCGATCGGAGGCGCGGTGGCTGCAGCGGCAGGAGCTTCTTTCCTCTGTTACGTGACGCCGGCGGAACATCTGCGTCTGCCGGATGAGGATGATGTAAAGGAAGGAATCATTGCTTCAAAGATCGCAGCGCATGCGGCAGATATTGCAAAAGGGGTCAGAGGGGCAAGAGAATGGGATGACCGGATGAGCGAAGCCAGAAAGAAGCTGGACTGGGAAACCATGTTCCGCCTGTCTGTGGATCCGGAAAAAGCCAGAGCATACCGGGCTTCCGCCAGACCGGAAAAAGAAGATACCTGCTCCATGTGCGGAAACTTCTGTGCGGTCAAAAATATGAACCGTATTCTGGACGGAGAGATCGTAAGTATTTTTGATGAATGACAGACGGCTGATTTGCGGAGAAAGCGGTTGTTTAAAATTTCCCCTTTTGCTATAATGAACGAAAGAAGTATTTGAGCATACTACAGAAAGGGTGAAACGGTACGCAAAGATTAGGAAAATCTCTGGAGGATTATCTGGAAGCCATTTATTGCCTGCAGCAGAAAATGGGGCAGGTACATTCCATTGACGTGGCGGAATACCTGAAAGTATCCAAGCCAAGTGTTTCCGGAGCGATGAAGGCACTGAGGGGAAAACAGCTGGTAGTCAAAGAGGGAGACGGCGTTCTCCATCTGACAGAGTCCGGAGAAGAGCTGGCAAAGGCCGTATATGAGAAGCACGTTTTTTTTAAGGAAATATTTGTCCGCCTTGGGGTGGATGAGATGGTGGCCGGGCGGGATGCCTGTCTGGTAGAGCATGCCGTCAGTGATGAAGTGTTTGAAAAACTGAAGGAAAAATACGACCACGTTTGGAAGGACAAAGAAGCATAATAGAGGAAAGACCATGGGAGCTGCCGCAGATACGGCGGCTCCGCTGCGTTCAGGAGCAGGAGGACAGTTGTGGATATTCAGCTTTATTGGAAAGAAAAAGGAAAGGGAATGCCGCTGGTGATGCTGCATGGAAACGGAGAGGATGGCAGTTATTTTTCTTCTCAGATGGAGGAATTTTCCTGCAGATACCGGGTGATTGCCGTGGATACCAGAGGGCACGGGAGAAGTCCCAGAGGGAAGAGCCCGTTTTCCCTTGATCAGTTTGCACAGGATCTGAAAGAGTTCCTGGATGAGAGAGGGATTGGCAGAGCTGTGTTTCTGGGCTTCAGCGATGGCGGAAACATTGCCGTTCTCTTTGCACTCAGATATCCTTCCTATGTGGAACGGCTTATTCTGAACGGGGCCAATCTGGATCCTTCCGGACTGAAATTTCCGGTTCGCCTGTCGGTAGAACTGGAATGGAGGCTGACAGGAATGCTGAGGCTCTTTTCCGGAAAGGCGGCTGTCAGGAGGGAGTTTCTGGAACTGATGGCCCGGGAGCCCATGATCCGTCCGGATGAACTGAAAAAAATACAGGTTCCGGCTCTTGTCATTGCCGGAACAGATGATATGATAAAAGAGGAACATACCAGGATGATCGCAGCAGAACTGCCCCAGAGCCGGCTGGCGTTCATAAAGGGAGATCATTTTGTGGCAAAAAATAACAGCAGGGAATTCAACCGTGCTGTATGGGAATTTTTGGAGAACTGAGACGGGAGGAAGGAATATGATCTATTATTTTACGGGAACGGGGAATTCCATGGCGGCAGCAGACTTTTTTGCTCTTCGCATGGGAGAAGAACGGAGAGATATGGCGGAAGCCTTAAAAAAGAAGGAATGTTCCTGCTGCATCGGAGAAAACGAAACCCTTGGGTTGGTATTTCCGGTGTACTACTGGGGGCTGCCTACAGTAGTGGTAAATTTTCTTTCCAGACTCCGTTTGTCCGGCAGGACACCTTATATCTGGGCGGTGATCACCTGCGGCAGCGGCATCGGAGCAGCAGACAGACAGCTTAAAGCAGTGGCAGGACGGTCAGGGCTTTATATAAACGCGGTGTTTTCACTGGTCATGCCGGATAATTTTGTCCCTATGTTCCATGCTCCGGAAGAGGAAAAGGTACAGGAAATCCTGAAAAAGGCAGATGTGAGAATGGAAGAGATCCTGACCTCTCTTCAGAAAAGAGAGGTGGGGGAGGAGTCGGGCATGAAGGATTTGATGCTCAGCGCTTCCATGCAGACCCTGTACAGGAACGGAAGGAAAACGGAAAAGTTCAGAGTGGACAGCTCCTGTGTGGGCTGCGGCCTGTGCGGACAGATCTGTCCGGTCAATGCCATCAGAATCGAGGATGGACGCCCGGTGTGGAAGAAGGAGCAGTGTGCGCTGTGCATGGGCTGCCTGAACCGCTGTCCGGCCCAGGCAATTCAATACGGAAAACGGTCCGCAAAAAATGGACGGTATGTTCACCCGGTACTGAGAAAAGGATGAACGATACGGCCCGGGAGGCAGGGAACGGAAACAAAAAAACAGAGGTGTATGGGAAATTCCCATATACCTCTTTTTAACAGAATATTCAGCTGTGATAATAACTGTCCGGGTCCAGCTTTACCTCCATCACGTCTTCCACGTTGCATCGAAGAATATTGCACAGCATATCAATGGTATGAGTGGAGACATACATGTTCTTTTTCAGTCTTCCAATCTGGCCGGCGCTCACACCGTAGTATTTGATCAGCCGGTATTGGCTTATATTAGACTTTTTCATAGTTTCCCACAGTCTGTCGTAACTGACCATTTGCATCACTCCTTTTGTTCTATTAAACCGTTGTTCACCGTATATGTACATTATCCAAAATTGGAACACCGGCGGAGGCAAGGCGGGAAGACGGCAGAGCAGGAAACAGAAACAGAGACTGCGGCAGGGAGAAAGCCGCAGAATATCAGGGATCAGAGCCGGGCAGAAATGGTATGGGCGGACAGAGAACGGATCACGGAATCAGAAATGGAAATAATTTCCAGAACAAAATTGAGAAAGAAATAACTGAATATTTAGAAAAATATGCAAAATAATAAAAAACAAAACCGATATAATTCAAAAAATATAAAAAATAATAAGCAAATCTCAAATAAAGACAAATAAAATAAAAATAACAGACAAAAAGTATTGACAAATATGAAGTTTTGGACTATACTAAAACCATCAAAAGAAAGAGAGAAAAAGATGAGAAAAAGAATCGACAAAAAATAAAAGAAGGAGGTACGGACCACCGGAGACTTAAATGAAGTTTCACTTCCATAGCAGAAGTTGGAACATAGGAAAACTCGGAAGCCGGAAGCAAATAAGAAAATAACAGACAGGATCCTGTGAGGATTATGAATGTACCATTTATTATATGACGAGAAAGTATAGTAAATTCGTAATTGATAACCGGCAGGCAAATGAATGAAAGAAATGTCAGAAGTACTTAAGAGCCCGGATGAAGAGAAAAGTGAATATGGATGAAAAACAGAATAAAGAAAGGAAATCGGTCCAATGGATGAGATAGTTTAAAAGCGGATATCGAAAATCGCAGAGAATTCGATATCCGCTTTTTTTATGTGCGTCGATTCTGCTTTTCAGCAGCTTTATGATCCTGCGGTCCGGAAGCAGAGAAGTCAGCAGTGCCTGGTGCAGAAGGAAGAATTCCTTCCAGACGGAAGGAAGGGGTATACTCTTCTCTGGCGCTGCTTTTTTTCTGCATGAATCCTTCCGTGAGCCCCAGGGAAAGGGCACAGTCCACGACCTGATCGTATTCATAAGAAGTAATCCGACGATTGATTTCCGGAAAACGGCTGCTTTCATAGAAGGGGGTATACTGACTGAGCAGACTGATCAGGAACTGATTTTCCGGCAGAGTATCCCTGATCCAGTGAAGGAGAGCTTTGGAATCCTCTTTCTGACCGGGAAGAACCATGTGGCGGATGATCACCCCTTTTTTCATAAGAGTGCAGCCCTGCTCTTCTGCCATTACAGGAGCTCCTGTCTGCCGGATCATCAGAGGAATTGCCCGGGAGGCATGGTAAAAATAGTCCGGAGCCTGAGAATACCTGGCAGAAAGTTCCGAACTGAAGTATTTCAGATCGGGAAGGTAAATGTCCACATAGCCGTCCAGCATGGCGATGGTTTCCGGAAGTTCATATCCTCCGCAATTGCAGACAATGGGGATGGAAAGGCGGTGCTTTACCCGATCCAGGGCCTGAATAACAGAAGGAAAAAACTGGGTGGGGGTGACCAGGTTGATGTTGTGGGCACCCTGCTGTTCCAGCTCCAGGAAGATATCGGCCAGCCGGGCAACGGTCAGATCCATGCCGAATCCCTCCGCACTGATGGAGTGATTCTGACAGAAACAGCATTTTAACGTACAGCCGCTGAAAAAAACGGTTCCGCTTCCCCGGATGCCGCTGATGCAAGGCTCTTCCCATTGATGGAGAGCTGCCCGCGCGGCTCTGGGAACATCCGAACAGCGGCAGAATCCCAGGGTTTTATGACGGTTTACACCGCATCTTCTCGGACATAGCCTGCATGATGCGTAATCCATAGGAGATCCCCCTTCATTGACAAAATTAGGAAAAATAGCTACAATAAGATACAATTTTAGGGAAATTTTCCGGCTTTGTCAATAGAGGCCGGGGAGAAGAAGGGGAATGGATATGAGCGGAAAAAAGAGAGAACTGGAATATGCTTTTCCTAAGACCGTGCCGGTTCTTGCCGGCTACCTGGTGCTGGGAGCGGCATACGGGATCCTGATGGCGGACAGCGGCTTCGGACCGCTGTGGTCGGTAGGAATCAGTATGATCGTTTATGCGGGGAGCCTGCAGTATCTCGGCGTATCGTTTTTGGCTGCAGCCGTAAACCCGGTATACGCATTTCTCATGTCCTTTATGCTCAATGCCAGACATCTGTTCTACGGAATCTCCATGCTGGACCGGTTCCGCGGGGTAAAACGGTTTAAACCCTATCTGATCTTTGCTCTTACGGATGAGACATTTTCCGTACTGTGTTCAGAGGATCCTCCGGAGGGCCTGGATCGGGACAGCGTGCTGTTCTGGATCACGTTTCTGAATCATTGCTACTGGGTAGGCGGAACAGTGATCGGAGCGCTGCTCGGAAGTGTGATTGCTTTTGACACATCCGGAATGGACTTTGCGCTGACTGCGCTGTTTGTGGTGATTTTCACCGGACAGTGGGAGGAACGGCAGGGACATCCCTTTGCTCTTCTTGGCCTGGCGGCGGCAGGAGCCTGCCTTCTGATCTTTGGACAGGACAATTTTATCATACCGGCGATGGCGGTGATCCTGGCCGCACTGTTTGCGGTCTATAGAAAACAGGAAAGAGGAAAGGAGGAAAAAGCCGTATGAAAACGGAAATCAGTATTGTGGCGGCTATGACGGCGGCAACGGTGATCAGCCGTTTCCTTCCTTTCTGGGTATTTCGCGGGGGAAGAAGAACTCCCCCCTTTGTGGAATTTCTTGGCAGGACCCTTCCTTATGCAACCATTGGACTTCTGGTGGTTTACTGTCTGAAAGCTCCGGTTTTCTCCCTGAAGGAGCGGCTGGCTGCGGGAGGGGGACCGGATGCAGAAGGAATTCCGGAACTGATCGCCGTTCTGACGGTAGTGTTTCTTCATCGATGGAAGAAAAATTCCCTGCTGAGCATCGGATTGGGGACGGCGGTCTATATGGTTCTTGTACAGATGGTATTTTAGGAAAAGCATCAAAGGCGAAAGCCGGAAGAAAAAGAATGACAGATAGGACAAAGAAAGCGGACTCGTGTGAGTCCGCTTTCTGCAGCTGTAGGAACGGTTATACAAGCGCTTTTGTTTTCCAGGTTCCCCGACGGTAACGGTATGTGAAAAAT
>CALWRQ010000038.1 GCA_944383965.1 uncultured Lachnospiraceae bacterium | reverse complement strand
TACACTTCCTCGTTGCCTAGGCGTGTTCGGGACTTTCACCCGTTAGAGCGCGCCCATGGCGCGCAAACAAAAAGAGAGAGATCTTTGTGCAATCCCTCTCCATAAAATCTTTTATCTGGTTTCTTCCCGTTCATCCACAGTTTCCAGGCCATCGTCCAGCTCAAGCCCTTCCTCATCCTCTTCTTCCTCTATCGCTTTCTTTTTCCGGATCTTAAGGAAGTAATAAGCCGCGATACCGGCTCCCGCCGCAAGGAAAATCACGATCAATACTGCAGCATTGCCGGAGACTTCCTCTTCTGGCTCCTCCTCAACGGCCGTCTCTTTTTCCTGACCGGTTTCCGCAGACGCTCCTGTCTGGGATTCTTCTTCCAGCACAACAGCCGGTTCCTGTTTTTCTGATACAGATACAGCACCGTCTTTCAGAAATTCCTGCAGATCGTTTTCATCGATCTGAGAAAGCAGATAGACATTTTCAGTCGATGCGCTCCTGTCGATCACAAGATAAAATGTATTATTATTTTTGGTCGTGATTGTCAGGAACTCCTTACTTCCATCTTCTGTAATATCATCCTGCACCTGTGCGTTCCCGGGAGTGGTAAATGCCGTGCCTCCGGTCCCGTCTTCTTCCAGCACCGGTTCTGTCTGAGGTGTCTCAGTTGCTGCATCTGCCGGGACATTTTCCGTCTGACCGTTTTCCCCGGCCGAAGCAGACTGTTCCTGTGCTGCCTCCTGCCCTTCCGGAGGAGAAGCATTGGCAAATGCTGTTGTTGACGTTCCCAGGATCATGGCCGCAGCCATGACTGCAGCCAGTACCCGCTTATTCCATTTCTTTCTCATCATTCTCATCCTCTCTTTCTGTATTTGAATCCTGCCGGATGAAAGAGCCTTTTCCGCTCCCATCCGTCTTCTTTCCGACTTCAAAGCGAACATTTCCGCCTTTCAGCCCGTCCAGGAACTGGAGGAGTTCTTCCCCCTCCAGCTTCATGCCCCGGATCGCCCGGATCATTTCATTATTTTCTTCCTCTTTCAAGGCGCTTTTGATCCCTTTCAGATACTGTTGGAGATCTGCGATCTTTTTCTCCGTCTTCTCAATCTCTTCCAGATACCGTCTGATCTTTTTATTCAAATCCTCACCTCCATTCTATGGCAGCCTGCCGTAACACATAAAATGCTGCTGCCAGTAACTGCTGTTGATATTTGCATACTGGACCGGATCCCCGCAGTGGATCATCATTCCATTACCTACATAGATACCGATGTGAGATGCTCCGGACGTATTGTACGTTCCCTGGAAGAAAATCAGATCTCCAGGTTTTGCTTCTCCCGGTGCCACGTAAGTACACTGTCCCCGCAGCCCTTCTGCTGTCAGTCGTCCGTAATTCCAGCCGTTTCCGCAGTTGTTTACTACATAGGAAACAAATCCGGAACAGTCAAATCCTGACGGGGAATATCCGCCCCATACGTAAGGAACGCCGAGATACTTTTCCGCTTCCCGAATCATCCGGGCGAACTCTTCATCTTCCAGTGCTTCCGGCGGGATATCGTAGTCCATGCCCCCGGATCCTCCGGAAATTGCTCCGCTGTCCCAGAGATAATCCCGGTTTCCAAGCGTTGTATTCAGCGCATTGTAAAGAATCATCTGTTCCTCATCCAGGTTTTCCCGCACTATAGCGTCAAGCCCCTGGTTTGTGAGCGTCACATACAGGATTTTGACTGTCCTGGTATCTGTCACAGTTACCTCATTGGTCCCGTTATCATCAGCCAGATAACATTCCCAGGTCTTGTGTCCATGAGCGGAAGCGGATGCATGATCGTAATAATAAACATCAAAATCTACACCGTACCGGTCAAAAGCCCCGGTATCTTCTACGGTGTATTCCACACCATTCATCACAACTTTTGTTCCCATCGGAACGATTGGGTTAGAGGCATCCACCGCCAGGGTATGATTATCTGTGGGATAAACTCCGCTGGCGGTCGGTCCGCCGGACCATTGACCGCAGCAGATGGAACAGCTGCAGTAGCCGCTCGTGACTACCTGTCCTAATGACTCTCCTACACGCACCGTCCGGGTCTCCGTCACAGTCTCTGTCCGTCCTTCTGTATGAAGGGAATACTGCTCCGAAAACAAAGCTTCTATCTCCGCCTCTACATCGGCATAGGTCCAGTCTCCGTATTTCGCAGTCAGGTATGAGATCAGATGATAAGGATTATGAGAAATCTCACTCACGTTATAGTTGTATTCGTCATAATCGGGATGCGTGGACTCCATCTGGTTAATCTGTTCATTCAGTGCCGCTTCCAACGCAGCATAGGCGTTCTCTGCCGCATAAATATCTTCGTCTGAGGTTGGATATGTAGTAATCCCGATGACAGATCCGCTCCCCTGTACCGAAGCGCTGCAGCTGGAAAAGGCCACGGCGATCAAAAGGAAGAGAAGTCCAAAGATTCCCAGGACGGCAAATACTGCATGGTTCCTTCTTGCCACTTCTTTTAAGGCGTTCTTTGCCTTAGTGGTCATAGTCTCGGCCGCGGCAACCGCTTTTGAGGCTCCTGCTTTTCCTGAGGCCGCCCCGCTTCTCGCAGACTGATAAGCCTCTTTATAGCGTTTCCGCTGAAAAAAACGGTTCATAACCGTCTGGCGGTCTTCCTGCTTCTTCTTATTAAAATAGGTACTTCCTGTCCCTTCCTGCCCTCCCTGCGTGAATTTCAATCTGCTTTCCGAAGCACTCTCCATATGGATCCCCCACCGGCTGGCGCGGACGTCCGCTCTTTTACTCCGGTCCTGGGTATGTTTCAGGCTGACCGCAGCCCGTTCTGTCATCAACTCTCCGGCCGAAACAGCATTTACAGCAGCGTTATCATCCGCTTCCTCTGATGCTTTCTCATGAACATATACCGAAGCGGCAGATGCCGCTGCTCCTGCGGCCTTGCGTCCTACTCCCATTCCGGCTCCCCGGACCATCTGGCTTCCTTCATCATCAAAAGCCAGACGCCCGGATTTTGCCTGTTCTTCTTTCAGACGGGCCTTTTTCTGTCTGGTTTTGATCTGGGATTTCTGACCATCCAGTCCGTCTGTGTCCGGAACCGTCTCATGATCCCGGATTTTTTCTGACCGGTTCCTTACCTTTTCACTGTCTGCAGTTGTCTGCTGTCTGCTTTGCGGATCTCCATCCGCTGATATGCGCCGCTCTAATCTGGAGCCATCAACGCTTTCTTCTTCAGACACCTCCTGTCGAAGAGACGCCTCCCGGATCTGTTTTTCAAATCTGGCAGCCGGGCGTCCCCTGCTTTTATCCGGCACATCTTTTTTCTGACCATCTCCGATATGTTCTTCCGTCAGGCCATCCCTGGTCATCTTCTGTACCGTTTTTTCTTTGGCGGTATATTTCACTCCTGCCAGGCTTTCCACCTCCTTTGCAAAAAGAAAGACCATTTACTGGAAACGGTAAATGGTCGGTTAATCTTTCACTTCTTCTGGTTTTGTCGTCATCAGGGAATACAGTTTCAGGCTCTTATCAAACTTATCCTTAAACGGGATGATCGTACTGCCATAAAACAAAAGCCCTTCGCCTTCTCCTGAATTAGTCACATAGGACAGCTGATACGGGGAAATATTCAGCTGTTTCGCCAGGATCTGCCGGTCGCCGGCGGCCTGATTGAGCATCAGAATGAAATCACTGTTCTCAAAAATATTCTCAATCTCACGGCTTGCCAGCAGGTCTTTAATATTCTGGGTGATTCCGGTCGGGATACCTCCCCATTTCCTGAACCTTTTCCAGATTTCCACACTATAGGCGGCCGTCTGCTCCTCTTTTAAGAGAAGATGGAACTCATCGATGTAATACCGTGTCGCTTTATGGGTGGCCCGGTTGACTGTCACCCGGTTCCAAACCTGATCCTGGACGATCAGCATCCCCAGCTTCTTCAGCTGTTTTCCCAGATCTTTCACGTCATAGCATACGATCCGGTTATTAAGTTCCACATTGGTCCTGTGATTAAAGACATTCAATGATCCATTCACATAGATCTCAAGCGCTGTGGCGATTCTCTGCGCCTGGGGTTCTTTCTGCTTCCGGAGACAATCGTAAAGGTCTCCCAGCACAGGCATATTCTCCGGCCTTGGATCAGAAAAATACTTCTGATATACAAGCGGGAGACAACGGTCGATTACCGATTTTTCCTCTGCCTCGATGCCATTTCTGCTTCCCATGATCAATTCACACAGTGACAGGACAAAATCTGATTTTACCCCCAGCGGGTTATCGTCATCAGAATAATCCATGTTGATATCCATAGGATTAATGTAGTCTTTACTGGTAGGTGAAATATGGATTACCTGCCCTCCTAAGGCATGAACAAGAGGATAATACTCCCCCTCCGGATCTCCGATTATGATATCGTCCTGGGTAATGCAGAATGCATTAGTGATCTCACGCTTCGCAGCAAATGATTTTCCGGATCCGGGCGTGCCAAGGATCAGCCCGTTAGGATTCTTTAATTTTTTCCTGTCCACCATGATCATGTTGTTGGACAAGGCATTTAAACCGTAGTATAACGACTCCCCTTCCATAAAAAGCTCCTGACTTGTAAAAGGAACGAAAATTGCTGTACTCGTAGTTGTCAGAGCCCTCTTGATCGGCACATGGCCCACTCCCAGAGGAAGGCTGCTCATCAGCCCTTCTTCCTGCTGATAATCCAGCCGTCTTAAGATACAGTTATATTTTTGTGCGATTCCTGCCGTCTGCAGGACGGCATTATCCAGTGCCTGCTTTGTCTTCGCAGTGTTCAGGAACAGTACCGTTACAAGAAACATCCTTTCGTTTCTGCTCTGCAGATCTTCCAGCAGTCGTTTTGCCTCACCGCCATAAGTGTTCAGATCCGACGGGATGATATCCATATCGTAGCCGGAACGGACCGCCTTTTTCTGCTCTTCAATCTTCATCCGGTTGATATCCGTCATTTTTCCTTTCACCAGCTTAATTGCCTTTACCTGATCCACAGACTGCACATGCAGATTGACGATCAGATTTTTATCCATATCCAAAAACTCCGCCAACATCTTATCGGTAAGTTCCGGCGCCAGGATCTGCAGGTACGAAACTGCGCCGATGTTATTTCCCATCTGGAACGTCTTTCCGTCCTTGAACACAAAACTGGTAGGCGCCACATAATCTTTTGTAGAGAGCCCGCTATGGACCATAGCCCCATAATCGAACGGGATATCTCCCAGCTCGTCCGGATTCAGTATCTGGCGCAGGATCTTCAATCGTTCCGCTCCATTTAACGGTTCTGCGGGAACACCCAGGATTTTAAAATTATTCAGGATATCAGTCTCTATACGCTCCAGTTTTGGCTTTGCCTCCCGGATATTATCCGCCTCTATGGAAAAAGTGATATACTTGGATTTCACTAGGCCGTTATTCCCTTTTGCAAGCTGCCGATGCAGCATCCGGGCGTATTCTCTCCGGATCTCATCAAATTCATCATGCCTCCGGCGGATCCGGATCACCTTTTCAAATTCCTTCATACTGCTCTTCTGATTGATAAAGCTAAGCTGAAAATGGATACTGCTGTCAAAATAGTTCAGAAAATCGCACCAGTTTTCAAAGATCGCATTTTTGTCATCGTTCTGAGCCAGCTGATAATTGATATCCGAAAACCGGATTGTTTTGGAATAACATTTATCATGCACCCTGCAGATCCCGTCCTTTGCCATTTCCTTATAGGCAATCGTCCTCTGTGCAGATATCCTTTTCTCTTCTTTCTGCTTCTCCTTCTGATCTGCCTTGCCGCATGAAGCTTTACGGCTGCCTTTTTTCGCGGCTTTCAAAGCCGCCTGCTGTTTCGCAGCTTTCTTCTCTTCTTTAGCCCGGCGCTTTTCCAGACGCCGTTTCTTACCGCTTCTTTCTGCCAAGGTTCTTTCCTCCCTTCTCCGATTTTTTTACTGTCACAGACACGGACTTTCCCGGATCTGTCTCAAAATAATTTTCCGTTTCATATTTCCTGACTGCCGGACGCAGCCATTTGACACGGATCATATGGATCAGCACCTCTTCCAGATGCATGCCGTCCTTTTCGTACATAGCGAAAAGAAAGGCCGGCAGCATCAGCAGGACCATAATTGTGGCAGCATTGCTGTTTCCCAGAACGCCTCTTGTAAGGAAATAAAAGGGAATTCCCGCCGCAGCTCCCGCCGCGATACAGATCAGCTGCCGCTTAGTCAGGTTAAACGCCACCTTATTCTTTACTTTTGTTAAATCTTTTGGAACACTGACATAAGCCATCGTCCAAATCCTCCTTCCTGAAATTTAATGGGCATTAAAGATCGATTTGCTGAGTGCCCCCGTCTTGAACAGGCTGAAACACAGCACAACCGTGTAAGCCATCACTCCGAAGAGAGAGGAACTTAAGTTATCCGAATACTGGATGCCCGCCACCAGTATGGAATAGATTGCCACGCATACCATCATCAGGAATGCCTGGAACGCCAGGGCAAAAAGCCCCCGGAAAAAATTGGTCCCGATCTGTCCCCATTCGCGGTTGGTCATAGTAGCAAATGGAATCGGGGCGATTGAAGTATACAGATAAATCTCGATCATTCGACCATACAGGATCACTGTGATCAGAACACTCATGATCTTCATGCCAAAGCTGACGATCAGCGTTTCCAGCACCAGAACGACCAGTTCCCCGATCTCCATAGCTTCCAGTGTTGTGTCCAGGTCTGTCAGCACAGAACTGATATCAATCTCTGTACTTCCGGTGATCACACCTGCCGCAGAATTGACCACACTTTGCCCTACATCAAATACGGCCATCGTAATGGTAAATGTATTGCTGACCAGATAGACCGCGATCCACATCTTTACAAAGTACTTGAAAAACATCCATGTATCGATATCATGCATGTTGTTTTTCTCTGTGATCATACTGATCAGCTCATAGCAGAGCACAAATGTGATGATGATCCCTGCAATCGGCAGGATCACCGTTTCCGATAAGTTTTCGATCATATTGAATATGCTGCTGTTCCAGCCCTGCGGGGTCTGTCCAACCTGAACGGCGATCTCACTGGTCTTTTCATTGACATCGGTAAACATCCGGTCCAGGTTGGAATGAATGATCCCTGTGAGGAGTCCCCTCATCCACTCTTCAATCGCATCAAAGATCTGATCGAACATGGATAATTACTCCTTCCTCTAAAATAAGCTGCTGAGAAGCGGGATCAGCTGGGTTCCGATCAGGATTACCCCGCCGCCGCTCATCAGCTGTTTGATTCCCTGGCTTTTAGCCCCGGGATTGTCATTTCCATACCCTTCCATCAAATTTATCACGCCCCATACGCCAAGACCGGCGCCGATTGCGACCACTAATGTCTGAAGGATATTAACAGCGCTTGTAAAAAAACTCATATACGCACAACTGACAAAAGCGCCTTTTTTTCAGCCTGTCAGCGCTTTTTTCTCTCCTTTCCCTCTTATTCAGGCCATAAATCCGTATCCCCTGGTCGGGGACCTGATACGAATTTCCATGGTTTTCCTCCATAAAAAAACCCGTCCATACGGACGGTCCCAAACCTAAAAATCGATATCTGATTTATTCTTCCGGCCTGAATTTCAGGGGCAGAATACTACGCATCCAGACAAAAGCTTATTCTTTCGTCAGCTATATGCACATCATCCTACATCTTCCATCACCTCCTTTTCCGCCGCTTCAATCTCTTCCGGCGACAGTTCATACTCATAAAATTCAAAGGCTTCCTCCTGCGGAAGCACAAGCCTGTGTTCCAGATACTCTTCGATATGGAACTCGTTGTTTTTATCAAAATCTGACAGTTCCCGGTAACGCCTGTGTTTCGTGATATCAAACTTATCACTGTAAAACGAGCGCACTCCGCGCAGCTGCAGGATGCACTTATCTCCCGGCATTACTGCCAGCTCATCCCGGCTCATCAGTTCGTGGCCGGTCTTCTGGTAATTCATCCCGTAAGACGGATTCTGTCCTCTCGTATCAGAGGTATTATAAAGATCAATCGTCTCTTTCCCCAGTGTCTCTGAGATTTCTTTCAATGTACTGCTCTCTTTCCCGCCAAGGAACAAGACGGTATCACAGTTGCCAAGAATTGTTTCTGCCGCATCCCGGTAGATCGTCTTCAGCTGACTCTGGGACTGTAGGATGATCGAAGCAGAGATTTCTCTGCTTCGGATCGTGGCGATCAGTTTGTCAAATTTCGGGATCTGCCCGATATTACTGAACTCGTCCAGCAAAAGCCGCACATGATACGGAAGCCTCCCGCCGTATAAGTCATCCGCCCTGTCACATAACAGATTGAACAACTGTGAATACATGATCGCGACAAGAAAATTAAACGTGTCGTCGGTATCAGAAATGATCACGAACATTGCCGTCTTCCTGTCTCCAAGAAGATCCAGTTCCATCTCATCGTAACTGGTCAGTTCCCTGAGTTCCGCAATATCAAAAGGTGCCAGCCTCGCTCCGCAGCTGATCAGAATACTCTTAGCTGTCTTGCCGGCCGCCAGCTTATATTTGCGATACTGCCGGACAGCAAAATGTTCCGGGTTTTCTGCCTCTAATTCCTCAAACAGTTCGTCCACCGCATTCTTAAACTCCTCGTCATCCTCTCTGGTCTCACTGGCATTAATGAATTCCAGCAATGTAGAAAAATTTTGTTCTTCCTCCGGGGCTTCGTACCAGATATATCCGATCAATGCTGTATAAAGCAGACGCTCTGCTTTCACCCAGAAATCCTCTGTGGCTTTTTCTCCTTCACCTTTTGTATTCGCGATAATGGTATTGACCAGTTTCAGGATATCTTTTTCAGAACGGATATAATGGAACGGATTATAATGCATTGACTTTGTGAAATTGATCGTATTGAATACCTTGATCCGATACCCATGCCGGACCAGCATCCGTCCGCACTCCACTATGATGGTTCCCTTCGGATCTGTCACTACATAGGAGACTTTCCGGGTCATCTGCATCAGGTTCGGCTTCACATAGAAGCGAGTCTTTCCGGAACCGGATCCTCCAATCACGATCACATTTTTATTCCTGGCATACTTCGGAAACTTCGGCCTGCTGTTCATTGTCAGCCGCTCCGTCTGTGTCAGGATGATGTTATTCTCAAAAACCGGATCTATAAATGGCTTGATGTCCTCCGCAGTTCCCCATCGGGCGGAGCCATATTCTTCTCCGTGCCGGAACTTTTTTGCGTTTTTTCCCCGGTACACAACTGCAAGTTTCAAAAACACTGCAGCTGCAGTTCCCGCAAGAAGATCCGTAAAATAAAAGCTCGGCAGCAAGTGCGTGAACGCCAGCTGAAAATTTATCAGCATAACGCCAAGCCTTTCTATCTGACTGTCTCCGGTACAATGTCGGAACAGCCAGGCACCCCGGTTGACCAGGTAAAACATGATGAAATAAGGAAGATTGAGTACCAGGATCCTGGTCCACTTTTCCTTCATCGTTCCTGACCCCGATCCTTCTGCCGGGTTTTTACACGCTCACGATGCTTTGCCAGCCTCTGCATGGCTTTCTGCAGCTTCTTCCGGACAGACGGCTTTTTTGATTTTTTCAGCGTAATCCCTGTATATTCTTTAAAAGCTGCCGTCATCACATCCACGTCTTTTGCCTTAAAGAACACCATATACTTTGGCGGGCTGATACTGCTGTCACGTTTCAGGCTGTAATCAATCCCGTATTTCCTGGCAACCCGGTCAAAAGATTTTATATTATCATCCGTGATCAGAATATTCGTAAGCTGGGCGCCTTTCGCCATCAGCTGCTTCATCGTCTGTTTCCCGTGAGGCTGCTTTTTTTCCAGCTTTCGGCGTTCTTTTGCCCTGCTCCGCTCCTGAGCACGGCCATTCTTCACCGCCTGGCGTCTCTGAACCTTTTTTTGCTTATGGCGTTCTGCCCCATTCAGATATTTCCGCATAGCAGCTTTCAGAACACCCGCCGTCATACGGCCGCACTGTACACACAGCGCAATTGTTTTCTCATTTACTTCATCCTGCAATCAACCACCTTCCTTCCTGTAGATTTCAATTCCCGATAGATTTCTGCGATACAATATCCGATACACGGCAGATGCTTCCCGTAAGGACAATCCTTACAGTTTTTCGATACATCAGACTTCGGCTTCTCTGGTTTCACCGGCTCCAGGTACCAGCAATCGCTTTTTGTGCATCCGGCTTTTCCCCACCAGTAACAATATGCACAGGACCATGGTCTGTCCTTCTGGTAGATGCGTCCTGGAAGTGCCGCCTTCGGATCGATCACATACTTTGCTTTTTCCATAATCCCTGCATCCTTTCCAAAAACAGCCGCAGGCGCCTACCGATACGGTAAACGCCTGCTCTCTTCCCTTTATCTTCTTTTTCTTCTCATCACAAATGCCGCGCCGGTTCCGCAAAGTCCAATGCCAAGCAGTGCCGTCCAGAATAAAAGATTCGTATCATCTCCTGTCTTCGGAGCATCTGTCCCAACCGGATTTTGCGGTTCTTCCGGTGTTTCCTCTGGAGCCGCCTCATCTTTCATCACGACTTTCTGGATTTCACCAGTATCTTTCACCTCAAACTCTATATCCTCAGCCACCAGATATCCCTCTGGCGCAGACTCCTCATGGAGAATGTAACGGCCAATCGGAAGCATTTCGATATAATGCGGTTCCTCCGTGGAAGTCCAGCTCTCTACTACCTCGCCATTCTCGTCCAGGATGGTGAGCTTCGCTCCCGGCAGCTCCTTCCCGGCAATATCTGTCTTAGAAATCTCTACCTTTGTCACATCATCTTTCATCTCGATTTTCTGGACTTCGGCGGTGTCCTCAACGGTAAACTGGATGCTCTCCGCCGTCACATACCCCGGAGCCGGAAGCACTTCCGTCATGGTATAAGTCTGTCCGACCACCAGCTCCTTAATGATATGCGGCTCTTTGCCGGATACCCATTCATCCACAACTTCGCCATTTTCATCGGTTACAGTCAGCTTCGCTCCCTCCACTTCTTTTCCATCTGTCAGGGAAGTTTTGGTAAATTCAAAGACGGTCGGTTCATCCTCAAAGATAAATTCATAAGAAACTGTCGCTTTATCAGAAGATTCCGCTGTAAAAGTAAACTCCTGCACCTCGTCTGTGGTGGCAAATCCTGGAGCCGGGGAAGTCTCTTTCACTACATAGGAAAATCCAATGGGCAGATCCGCCTCAAAAGTCAGTTTTCCATCCTCCCCGGTTGCTTTTTCCTCGATCACGGTTCCCGCTTCCAGAACCACATCCCCGTCTTTATTGGTAATGTCCTCTTTTGCGGAAAGGGCAAACACAGCGCCCTCCAGTACCCGGTCAGTATCCTTTTCTTTCTTCAGGACAGATATTTCCGCCTTCTGGCGGTTATTCTGCCAGTCTCCATTCCAGGTAACTTCCGCTGTCTCCTGATCCACATAGGTCAGGTCAATTTCCCGGATTTCCCCGTCCAGCACATAGCCTTCCGCAGTCTCCTTTTCTTTCACATAGTATTTTCCAAGTGGAAGGCCAGACAGCTTCGCAATGCCTGTTTCATCTGTGGTAATCGTGGCAATCAGCTCATCCTTCTTATAATAATCCTCGCTCTCTCCGTCTGCCGCTTTGATGTCCTCCAGGGCATATACCTCAAAGGTTACATCTTTTAAAGCGCCGGTGATATATTCAAAGATATGACTGATCCAGCCGCCAATGGTATCAACAAGTGTCACATCTTCCAGGAACTCGCCCTTCTTATTGATGATCAGCGTCCCTTCCGGAACATCGTCTTTCATTTCCACTTTCTGGATTTCCGCTGTATCCTCCACAGTAAAAGTGATTTCTTCCGCTTTCAGATACCCATAAGGGGCCAGCTCTTCCCGAAGCGTATAAGTCTCGCCTACGGTCAGCCGCTCAATCAGGTGTTCCTCTCCTTTCACGGAAGTCCAACTGTCTACGATATTCCCGTCTTTGTCAAGGACGGTCAGTTTTGCGCCTTCCAGCTCCACGCCGGTTGTGAGATCCGTCTTTTTCACAGAAATCTTTGTCGGCTCATTTTCATATTCAGATGCCAGTTCCACCACGGGAATCTCCTGCCCCTGATACTCTGCAGTCACTTCTACCACTTTATCGGAAGAAATATACCCGTCCGGTGCGGCTTCTTCTTTGATATAGTAGCGGCCAAACGGTAAGTCATTCATAAATACAGCTTTGCCGTTTTCATCAGACAGCGCTTTTCCAATCAGCATGTCCGCTTTCACAATCACTTCGCCGTGTGCCAGAATATCCTCTTTGGCATACAGCCCAAAGACTGCGCCTTCCACGGTTGCCTGTGTCTCTGCATCTTTTTTCACCACAGACACTTCCACTTTCTGGCGTTCATTCTGGAAAACAGCTTCCTGTTCGATTACAGGCGTCTCCTGGTCTTTATATGTAAAAGTCACTGTCTGCGCTTCCCCATTTAGTACAAAGCCCTCCGGGGCGGTAGCTTCCACAATCTTGTAACTTCCAAGAGGAAGGTCAGTAAGATATGCTTCCCCATTTTCATCGGTAGTCACAGTTCCCACAAGCTCTCCGGCAGAGTATTCCAAGATACGGTTCCCCTCTGCGTCTTTCTGGAAGTCAGCGGTATAAATGTCCTCCGCAGCATACACCTCAAAGACTGCGCCTGCCAGGTTTTCTACTTCATAAACAAAGTCCTTGCTGAATCCGTCCAGGACTTCGCCCTGTTTTACGATTTTCAGCTTTCCTTTTACCGGATGGTTTTCATAAACCGCCTCAATCACCACATCCCCGGACACCGGGTCGATCTGGTAAGCGGTATCGGAATCCACGGCAATTTCAAAATAGTTCTCATTCAGTGTATATCCGTAAGGCGCTGTGACTTCCTCAATCCGGTAATGCCCAATTTTTAAATTCTGGGGCAGGATCAGGTAGCCTTCCTCATCGGTGAAGAATGTCTTGTGAACCGTTGTTGTAGGATAGGTTGTCACCTGCTCAACGTATTCCTGCTTATCCAGATCATAGATCCGGAACTCTGTACCTTTGTGAAGCACCGGTTTTTTCGTCTCATCATCCTGCTTGATGATCTTCAGCTTTGCTTCAAATTCCTCGTCCAGAAGCACCCGCCATACCTGTGGCGTAGTTGGATTATGCTCTGTAATCCGCACGATAAAGTCGTCCACCGGCTTGTAATTATGGGGCGTGGTGGTCTCCCGGACAAGGTATGTACCATAAGGAAGGGCAATACTGCAGGCATATCCTTTCTCGTCCGTAAACATTTCTGTCGCCCCGTTCTCCCCGATCACCACTGGTTCTGCGGAATCGAAATCATAGCTGCCATCTTCCTTTACTGTAAGGTCAGAGAGCAGGTAGGCGGTAAATCCGGCCCCAGACAGGAGATCAGCGTCCGTCTCCCCATTATTGGCTGCCTTGATGATCTCAAAAGGCTGCTTCTTTACCTGTTCCAGTGATACACACTCCCGCTCCACGGTTGCGGTCAGATCTCCTTCATAGCTGCACACAAGATCATGTTCACTCTCATCTGCCAGATACCCCACGGGAGGCGTGATCTCTTTGACAAAATACTCCCCAAGATACAGGTTTTCTACAGACGCTTCCCCGTTCTCGTCCGTGGTCAGCGTTGCCACCCGCTCGCCGGCTTTGTAGATCACCCCGGTTGCCCCATCCGGGTGTACAATATCTTTACGGGCATACAGGCCATACACTGCATTTTCCAGTGTGGCATCCCCTTGTGGAACTGCCTGGTTCGTCTCTGCGTCTTTTTTCTGCAGCTTGATCGTGGCATTCACACGCTCATTGACAAAGGTATGGGTAAATGTCACTTTCGCTTCGCTGTCATTGGTGTAAGAGAAAGTGAAGGAGTATACATCCTCCTGATTTCTCACATACCCTTCCGGGGCCTGGATTTCTTTCACATCAAAAGAAAATCCAATGGGCAAATCCGCCGTAAAGACAGCTTTTCCATCCTCTCCAGTCACCGCTTTTTCAATCAGCGTTCCCTTCGATACCACGACACTTCCATCCGCATTATTAATATCGCTTCCTGCATACAGGCCAAACACGCCGCCATCCAGAGGATTTAAGGTGTCCTTGTCCTTTTTTAATACAGAAACTTCCGCTTTCTGCCTGTCATTATGGAAGGTACTCTCGCTGAATACCGTCTCCACGTTCTGTCCGGCATAGGAAAGTGTCACGGTTTTTTCTTCACCGGCATTGTAAAAGTTCTCCGGGGCCTGCACTTCACGGATCACATAAGTCCCCAGGTGCAGATTTTTAAGAACCGCCGAACCATTATCGTCCGTCGTCAGGTTCCCTTTCACAAGATCGCCTTTACTGTAGATCTTTGCACCATAGGCCGTTACAATATCTTCTCCGGCATAGACGTTATAAACAGCGCCTTCCTGACGGCGGTCTTCGTAACGGAACGTCACTCCTTCTTCTGTCACATCTGCACCGGTCAGAACCTGGCCTTCTTTGTAAATGGTCAGTTCTCCCATTTGCTCCTGATCCGGTACTGTAACAGAAGCCGTATCATTTGCAATCAGTTTTACATTATAACCTGCCGTATTCAGCCGGTATCCTTCCGGAGCCTGAATTTCTTTCAGATATACCGTATCCTGAGTCTTTACGATCTCCGCAATGGAAGATCCATTTTCATCTGTTGCCGGCATCTCTGTGATCAGCTTTGTGCAATCAGGATCACTGTAAATACCAAACACCGCGCCTGACAGCTTTGCATTCTCATGCCTGGAATCCACCTTGATGATCTCTACCTTGGCCAGTTCCAGCCATTTCACAGAAAAGCTCACATACTTTTCGTCTTCTACGCCTTCTCCGAATACCAGGGCAATATCCTGATAAGAACTTCCGGTCGTGATCTTATAAGCGGAGTAATCCTTGGTAATGCTTCCCTGCATTTTTGCGGACCACGATCCTGACACATCTTTCGTCTGTGTCAGCGGTGCCGTCAGATAAAATTTTGTACCGCCGGAAATCGTTACCTTTGCCCCGGCAGCACTGGTCTTTCCTGTGCTGATATTATGAAGTTTCACGCCATCCGGCAGATCCATTGTGATCGTCTGCTGGCTCGACGCCTTAAACGTAATATCTTCTGTCCGCTGCTGGCCGCCGTCCACATAGGCGGTTACGTTAGAATTGGAAAATGACATTTCCACATTGGGAATTTCCGGCTGGCTTACCGCGTAATGATAAAGCTCCATCGCCAGCGCTTCTCCTGTACTGTTGGTTCCGTAAAATGCATCGCTGCTGTCATTCGCATAGGAAGCTGCCAGATGTGTTACAATAAACCTCTTTCCTGCGGAAAAGTCCTTATGGTGGCTGTTAAAGAAATACGCCGCCCCCGAAGCTTCTGTTCCATAATAAATCGTCTTGGCCAGTTCCTGCTTGCCTTCCAGTTTTGTGATCTGATATGTTCCGCTTCCCGGGCCAGGCTTTGACGGCTGAATGCAGTATGCCGTTGCAGACACGTTCCCAAATTTCACCGTAAATGGAGCAGTCACATAGGATCCAAGCCCGTAATCTGCATAGTAATAATAACTTCCCTGGGTAATGGTCACAGACTGCGTTGCTCTGGCTGCCCGTGCCCGAGGAGCCTGTGCTGTAAAAGTCACGCTTTCCCCGACCTCCAGGCTCTGGATATCCACTCCCTGGTCCGCCGCCTGCAAAAGGACTTCGCCCAGCGTCAGTCCACTGTCTTCATCCACTGTCTTCTGATCTTCTGACCTCTCCAGTGCTTTGTCAAATTCCTCTTCTGAATGCATCTCAGCCGGTGTTTCCGACTCTCCTTCCTCATCAGAGCTTTCCGGTTCCGACTCTTTCTTATCCTGACCCGGTGAAACCTCTGTTCCGGAATCCTTCACTTCTTCAGAAGCTGCCGCTTCCTTCACCGTAATGTTCCTGCTGATCTGATACATCGGATGACTGGTCGTCTGCGGTTCCACATAATAGACCGCCTGATAGGTATCTTCATGATCTGTCGCAAAAGGATCCCCGTCCTCATTCAGCGCCTCCTGGAAAGTGACCTTTACTTTCTTGTTGTCCGGGATCTCAATTCCGGAAAAGTCACAATTGATATCAAACGAGGCCCCTACTGTAACTTCATAATCATGAGCAGTCACGACTTCATCCATATCCAATTGATCCTTTACTTCCTCATAATAGGGGACCCTCTCAGTCGGAGATTCTGCCGCAGAAACCATCATCGGAGATACAACCGCTGATAAAAGTGACACCAGCGCCATGCAGCCAGAGATCAGCCTTGCTGCTTTTCTTTTCTTTCTCATCTTTTTCGTCCTTTCTAAAATCTGGTTTATGAGTAAAGCATTTCATTTCCTCTGTCAATTTTTATGTTTTCTTCATCCACATCCTCCTTCTATTAATTATTTGTACTGTCTGGGACAGTCGGCCGTTTCTTCCCGGCCGGGATAACAGCACAAAAATATGGCGGTATCCATTTCAATCAGAAATCCATACCGCCACACTGTTTCTACTGTCATCAATATGATGAAATCAGACAATGATTTTTATTTAAGGTTTTCCTGTTCTCTTCCCCAGATCCGTTCCTGTACCGGTTTCCGTATAACCGGGACGTTGCCTCTGACAGGACGCGCAGGATGCACATTCAAGCCAGATATCACTCTGGGCAGGCTGTTCACTTTTCAAGGTGCACAGGAGTTTTTTAACTCCTTCACATATAGAAAGGAAAACAGCCCTTTTTACAGCGTCGAATATCAAATTTTTTTATTTTCTGTTTCTTCCAGACGCTTTTTCATAGCAGATACAGCTCTTTTGATCATATTAGAAACGCTCTGCTGAGCGATGCCCATTTCCGCACAAACGTCTTCCTGCTTCATGTTTTCCAGATAGTACAACGTAACAGCTTTTTTCTGCTTTTCTGTCAGAACACTCATAAGGTCACGAAACATTTCTCTTTCCACAAGCCGTTCTAAAACATCCTGCTCCTGATCCTTTAATTCTTTCCACTCTTCCGAAAACGGGTTATATGAACATACATTATGATTAGAGAGTATCTTTTCCTGATTTCTCTCCATCAGATCGGAGGCTTCCATCAGAAGACGTACATACCAGTTTTCATTGTCAAAAAATTCAGACCGAAATATCTTCTGCTGCCCGGTAACAGACTCATAACCATATGCGCTGCATGCATGCAGCGGAAAAACAGTCGTCTTCTCCCCCTCCTGATAAAGTACATATCCATTTGCGTAAACAGTAATATCTGCACCAAGTCCGACCGCCTCCCGGACCACGATACGGGCTCCGGACTGTTTCAGCGATACCGCACAAGGCACTCTCTTTTTAGGATCTGCAGGTTTCACCAGGTTTTTTAATTCTTTTAATGTCATCATATAGACCACCTTTCTGCCTTCCGGCTCCGGGTGGTCCCGAATCAAGAAACATTACCGTTTCTTTTTCCCAATTCTCTGCAGCACAAACAGCCTCGGACTCACCCGTTTTTTTTGAACGGGAGCCCGAAGCTCCTATTTCACCTCCTCATTAATAGAAAGGAAAACAGCACTTTTTACAGTGTCGAAAACTAAATTTTTTTATTTTTGCATAAAAAAACCGGCAAAACAAATATGATTGATTTCCAGACACAAAATAATTTCTTTTTCTGTGTCTCAACCATAAATGTTTTGCCGGGCTCTTAGTGATTCTGGTCAGGTTCAGCTCCTTGACAAACTCTTGATATCCGCCGCCGTCCTGATGGTTCTAGCCAAATTCACCGCTCTAACGGATATCTCATTCTATTCTGTTTCTTTTTTCTTTCCAGATCCGGATCTGATTCTCTGTGCATAGACCCGCATCCTTGCTTTGAGCTGCTCATCCCTGATGATCATGGGACGGACAGATACAATATCTTCCTTTACCAGTACTTCCAGTGTGCTTTTACATTTTTTACAATCCACCTCCGAATCGCACTGGGAACTTTTCTCCAGAAAAGCTCCGCATACAGGGCAGTGAATATGCCATTTATAATTATCTGATCCCATAAGTTCCTCCTTTAAGCAATAAGAATTTCATTTATTACTCAACGGATCAAGGGAAATCAAATCCGCTTCATGAGCTCTCATGCTGCCCATTCCGAATAGCGCCAAAGCTGCGCGGACACACATGATATTCATTTCAGACCTGCTTTGTCGGTCTGCCGCTTCCACCGCAGCCTTCATCCAGCTCCCACACGCCGGACAGTACCATAGATTTCTGCGGATATCCCTCTAACAGGGCATTTCCAATATTTCAAAAACATCCCCGGACATCTCACAGATATCCCGGATCTCTATCTCTGTATCTCCGATCCGCAAACCAACTGACGGATCAAAAAAAGCAACATCCCCTTTCACTGTATGATATCTTCCGAATCCCGGAAGAGACGGATTCCCGGTAAAAAACTCCACCAGGATCTCCATGCCCGGTTTCAGCATCCTTAATTTCATATCCAGTTCATTTTTCTTCTCCTCCGATAAAATTCTCCTGGGTTCATAGATAATCTCCTTTTCCCTGACCGCATCCTCAAATCCTTTTAATGCGGCAAACGGAGCAAACTGTTTTGCCCTCCGCTCTACCGCCATCGGAGTTCTCCCGGATGCCGGACGCGGCAAATGTATGATTTTACGGTATGCTGCCGTCATCACAGTCATCACCTCCTTATGCCCGGTGGCCGCCAATCTGATTATTTCTTTCCCTGTAAGTAGAACAGGCCAGAAGATTGGAGCCACGCATGACCGCATTCCTGCCATATCTTCTCTTAATCTCCAGTATAGCCAGCTGCAGGTTTCTTTCTTTTTCCTGCTGTTCCGGATTGGAGAACAGATCGTACTGAACAAAGCTCTCCGGAACTACTCTGTTGGCACAGATTTCCACTCTCCGGATCCCGGTATGGCGATCCGCGATCCTCTGATACAACTTCTCCACTGCATGAATGATCCGCTCAGAACTATTAGTCGCTTCTGCGAATCTGACAGTTCCCTTTGATGGATCATGTTCAAGCCGATGGTCGTATGCAATCCAGAGAGTGACAGAATTTGTCACCAGCCCTTTATCTACCAGATCCAGCACCAGCACATCCGTCATTTCCCTGGCGATCACAGCCCCCTCTTCAAATTCATAATTTCTCATAAGAACCTGTCCGTTGGACAGACTGTGCTCTTCTGTCCGGTAGTTCTTGATATCCTTCATCCTGCAGGTCTCTCTCCCCCAGGCGTGGTCGATCATCAACTCCGCATCAATGCCAAAGATCTTATAAAGAAGATCCTCAGAAGTAATGGATGCCAACGCAAGATCTCCCATCGTATGAATTCCATAGCCTGCCAGTTTCCTTTCTGTACGGGAGCCGATCATCCAGAAATCACGAAGCGGCTGATGATCCCACAGCTTTTCGCGGAAAGATAACTCATCCAATATCCCGATATGGTCTTCCGCATGCTTTGCCAGGATATCCATTGCAATTTTCGCCAGGTAAAGGTTTGTTCCCACCCCGGCAGTCGCTGTGATCCCTGTCTCCTGCATAACCGCGCGCATCAGTTCCACAGCCATTTCCTTTGGATCCATCTGGTACAGACGAAGATACTCTGTTACATCCAGAAAGCATTCATCCACACTGTACACATGGATATCTTCCTTTGAAACATAGCGAAGATAAATGCTGTAGATCCTGGCAGAATAATCCAGATACAGCTGCATCCTCGGCATTGCCGTAATATATTGGATGTTGTCGGGGATTTCATGAATCCTGCATCTGTTTTTCACCCCCAGTTTTTTCATTGCCGGGGTGATCGCCAGACATATAGTCGATTTTGATCTTGTCGGATCTGCCACTACAAGGTTCGTCTTAAATGGATCCAGCTTCCGTTCTACACATTCTACTGATGCGTAGAAGGACTTCAGGTCAATGCATATAAAGTAATTCTGCCGTTCCATAAGCGCCTTCCTTTCCGGTTCCACTTGCCTGTGTTCTTTCTCATATGATATTTCCGTCTTTCCTCTTCCAGAAATTGTCTTAAAACCGGCAATTTCCCATAATTAGAATTGACAAAACAGGAAATTTCGATTATATTATAAGCAAGTACTTGCCGTTTCCTTGTGATTCACATTATAGGCAATCACTATCCGGTTGTCAAGAGGCAAGATGATTTTTTAGGAAAGTGATTTCCTCTTTTGTCAGGAAATCAAAGCGCAATACATGAAGATTGCTTAGAAAAGAGGTATTGTTATGACGTTCGGTGAAAAAATCAAATCTCTAAGAAAATCAAAAGGCATGAACCAGACCCAACTGGCAAATGCCCTTGGCGTTTCTTTACGGACTATCCGCGGCTGGGAAGCAGAAGGACGTTATCCCAAACAGCACGAGCTGTATCAGAAACTAGCAGATACACTGGGATGTGATATTTCCTACCTGATGACGGAAGGAGAAGCGTTTATTACAGAAGCTGCAGAACAGTATGGATCCAGAGGAGCAAAACAAGCACAGCAGATCCTGGAACAGGCTGCCGCTATGTTTGCCGGCGGGGAGCTGACTGATGATGATAAAACGGCTTTTATGGATGAAATCCAGATGCTCTATCTGGATTCAAAGAAACGTGCAAAGAAATTCACGCCCAAGAAATATCTCCGCCAGGATGATGCATCCGACGCGGAAGACTGAGTCCATTTTATAACACACCATTTATGGTATTGTTATATCCGCAGTAATATCCATACGCATTCACGGGATAACAGATCGGGGTGATTGATTTGACAAGCGATTATATTAATAAAAAAGTGAATGACCTGATCCGGAAATATAAGACGAGGGATCCTATTGAACTTCTGGAAGCGCTGGGGGCAGTTGTAGGGGAAACATCGGCATATGCCAGATTAAAAGGATACTGCTTTATGAGCTGTCAGACTATCTACGCCATGTTCAGCAGTTTCCTTTCAGAAGAAGAAAAACGGATTGTTGCGGCTCATGAGCTGGGACACATCGTCCTGCACCGGAAGCAGCTTAAAATGGCCCCCATGTCAGACAACCGTCTTTATAATATGACAGACGAGACAGAATATCAGGCCAATCTATTCGCAGCCGACCTTCTGATCAGCGATAAAGACGTGGCTGATCTATCAAAAAATGAGGAACTGGACTATTTCAGCTTCTGCAGTTCACTATATGCCACTCCTGAACTGATGAGCTTTAAACTATACAGTCTCATGAAACGAGGGCAGCACTATAATATGCCGGTAGGCCTTAACAGCAGATTTCTGGCAAAATAACGGGAGCGTATCAATTTGATATGCTCCCTGATTTTTGGATCAGTCTGACAACTTTGGCTTTGTCTATTTCTTCAAATTTTCTATAAACCCGGAGACAGCGGATATAAGCCAACCCAAGCCAATAATAATTAACGAAATTTTCCACCCGATACCATTATCAAAAACAAAGACAAATGTATATAGAGCAAATAAACTAACAGGAATGGCAATTCCATATAACATCAAATGAAACTTCCTCTTTTTTTCTTTATCCATTTATTCTCACCTCATTGACTTCTAATTCGACAACTTAGGATTTTTCTGCTTAACAAACTGGATTTTTCCAAATACTCTATTTTTTTAAGATGTCGATATCTGCATGAAAATACATTATGCTATCAGCACAATTATGATAAGGAAAAAGAGAAAGAAAGTTCCCCATATAAGGATCAGTGAATTTACATGCAAAAAAGTCAATAAAGCTAAAGTCAGACAAATTCCCAGCACCGTAAATATAGTATAAATTTTTCTGCCTGTGATGTCTTTCCTGTTGCTGATAAGAAGATAAAACCCTATGGGAATAAATGCAATAAAAGCGCCTGCAACAATTCCTCCACCTATACTTCCATAGCCATAAAATTTTATAAAAAATGTAACAAAAAACATTGTGATACACGAAATACATGCAATGATCCTATCCTGCTGTTTATTTTGCTTATTCATTTCAACAGCATTTTCCATCAAATGAACAATGATTGTATCGTCCTGGAAAAGTTGGACTTTATCTTTTTGTCTTTCTGAGTGCATCAATTCAAGAACTGATACTTCAAGAGCCTCTGCTAAGGGCAGCAGCAAATTTATATCCGGGAAGCCTTTTCCCCGTTCCCAACGGCTTACCGTTTTGTCTGTTACCATTATTTTTGCTGCCAATTCTGATTGTGTCATACTTTTCTCTTTGCGGCACTGTGCGATAAAAGCACCAAATTTTTGAGCATCCATCCTACCACCTCCCGGCTATTATCATACAATAACCGCTGTTATTTTTAAATCGATGCTTCGTTTACTTTGCAATTTTAATAAAAAATCTTTATCCATTGCAAAAAAATATCCTAAATTAACTTCCATTTTTCTGCTCTACAACTTAGGATTTATACACCAAATCCATTTGTTAATCCGATAAAAACCAAAATCATTCCTGCTATTCGTATTCCCTTTTTCGCTTTTTCTTGTTCTAAATTTGTTATATTTATAGGATATACAGGGTTAATGAAAAAAACAATACCTGTAAAAGCCCACGCAAGGTTATAGTACATATCCTTAGCGAACCATAAAGAACTTATAAATCCCACAATAACTAAAACCATAGTAACGATTATTTGCGTCCGGAAATTTATTCTCATTTTCGATTCCTCCACAAATTTCATTTTATTGCTGGCTTTATTATACTATGCCCAGCTGTTTTCGGGAATAGATGAATTGTAAACTTGCTGGGGGAAACCGCTAAAGACAGCCTCAGTTTTTTTTCATAAAATAGACGGCGATTACTCCAACTAATAGCGGGAATATAACACTTCCATAGTTTACTCCACCAAGTCCTCTCGCATAGATGCCTTGCACTAAATAGCTAATCCCTATTAAGAGGGCAATAATTGCTAAAATTAAAATTACTATGCATACTTTCCTTTTTTTCATATATGTTATTCTCCTATCTTTGAGGTATCTTCAAGATAAAATTCAAGGTACCCACATTTAGGACATACAGCGACTCGAATCTTACCAAGGCTACTCTTAAACAATCCCGGCTTAGTTATCTTTAATCCGTATGCTCCACCCTCAACTTTCACATCATAATTTGCAACCATATCACATTCACAACGCACACACTTTCTCATAATAACATCTCCTATCAAAAATTACGGCGTTTACTGCGTTCGGGTCGCCCTCATGGGCTTTGACGATTGTTTCATAGGGGAGAAGTTTACTCATAGTCTTTTCCCTCCATGAGCCGCCGTAGCCGCTGCAAGGCAAGCTGGATATGCCGCCCCGCTGTGCTGCGTGACCGGCCAATACACGCGCCGATCACGC
>CALWRQ010000037.1 GCA_944383965.1 uncultured Lachnospiraceae bacterium | reverse complement strand
TTTGCACAGTTTCTCTTAAATCTGCGCAGCGCGCTGTCCAGACTCTCGTTATCTTTTACGATTACGTTAGACATAGCTCACCTGACCTCCCTCCAGTTGTGTAATGAGTGCAAAAAACAACTGTTTGGGTATTTTATAGCACTGGTATGATTATATCATAAAATCTGTTTTCGTCAACAGGATTTTACAAATTTGTTGGAAATCACAATTATTTTATCTGCTCAGCTACAACTTCCGCGCATTTTTCCAGAGCTGCATCTACACCTTCCGGATTTTTTCCGCCTGCCTGAGCCATTCCCGGACGGCCGCCGCCGCCTCCGCCTACAAGGCCCGCAATGGCCTTAATCAGATTTCCTGCATGTGCTCCCATCTTCTGAGCTCCGTCTGTAGCAGTAGCCATCAGATTCACTCTTCCGTCGGCAACACTGGCCAGAACGATCACGCCCTCTCCCAGCTTCTCCTTCAGCTGATCTCCCAGATTTCTCAGACCGTTCATATCCGCATCAGCCACCTTGGCAGCCAGCAGTTTCACGCCCTTGATTTCCTTTACCTGACTCATGGCATCTCCGAGAGAATCCTTGGCCAGTTTGCTCTTGAGCTTTTCATTTTCAGAATGAAGCGCTTTCAGCTCATCCTGCATAGTCTGAATCCGCTTTTTCAGTTCTGCCGGAGTGGTCTTTGCCGCCTCCGCAGCCAGATGGAATTCTTTCTCCATCTCCTCATAGTGCTTCATCAGGCCGTTTCCTGTAAGTGCCTCGATTCTTCTCACGCCTGCCGCAATACCGGACTCGGAAATGATCTTGAAGAAGGAAATCGCGCTGGTATTGGACACATGAGTTCCGCCGCAGAGCTCTGTAGAAAAATCTCCCATGCGTACTACCCGAACCTTATCGCCGTATTTTTCACCGAACAGAGCCATGGCTCCTGTCTTTTTTGCTTCCTCCAGCGTCATCACATCCGTATGAACCGGGAGAGCCTCACGGATCTTTTCATTCACCAGAGTCTCCACCTTTTTGATCTCCTCCGGAGTCATGGCAGAAAAATGTGTAAAGTCAAAGCGAAGCCTGTCCTGATCCACATAGGAACCGGCCTGCTCCACGTGATCGCCCAATACGGTGCGAAGCGCCTTCTGCAGCAGATGAGTAGCGGAATGGTTCACAGCTGTGGCAGAGCGTCTCTCCGCACAAACGGTCAGGGTAACCGTTTCGCCTACCTGGAACATTCCCTTTACCACACGACCTACATGGCCCACTTTGCCTCCCTGAAGCGGAATGGTATCCTCTACCTGGAACTGGCCGTTTGCTCCGGTAATCACGCCCGTATCTGCCTGCTGTCCGCCCATGGTTGCATAAAACGGCGTCTCCTCCACAATAATCGTGCCGGTCTGGCCGTCGGTAAGAGCCTCTGCCAGCTCGGTTTCCGTCGTGAGAACCGTGATCACGGACGAATGGCTCAGGCGATCATATCCCACGAATCTGGTGGTAATCGCCGGATCGATGGACTGATATACCGTCACATCCGCTCCCATGTAGTTTGTCGTCTTTCTGGCTGCTCTTGCCTTCTTCTTCTGTTCTTCCATGGAAGCACGGAATCCTTCCTCATCTACGGAGAAATTCTTTTCTTCCAGAATCTCCTTTGTCAGATCGATGGGGAAGCCGTAGGTGTCATAAAGCTTGAATGCATTCTCTCCGGAAAGAACAGTCTCTCCGGAAGCCTTCATCTCTGCTTCCATACCAGCCAGAATCGCCAGACCCTGATCAATGGTCTTGTTGAATTTTTCTTCTTCCTCCGTGAGAACTTTCAGGATCATAGCCTGTTTCTCTTCCAGCTCAGGATAACCGTCCTTGGAAAGTTCGATCACCTCTCTTGCCAGTCCGGCCATGAACCGTCCCTCGATTCCCAGGATTCTGCCGTGACGGGCAGCGCGGCGCAGCAGACGGCGCAGCACATAGCCTCTTCCTTCATTGGAAGGCATAATACCGTCGGAAATCATAAACGTACAGGATTTCACATGATCTGCAATGATACGCAGAGACACATCCTTTTTCTCATCCTTCTGATACTCCGTATGCGCCAGTGCACAGACAGCATCCAGGAGAGCCTTATTGGTATCTACGGTAAACAGGGAATCCACATCCTGTACCACAACGGCCAGACGCTCCAGACCCATTCCCGTATCAATATTTTTCTGCTTCAGTTCCGTATAGTTGCCATGACCGTCGTTCTCAAACTGGGTAAATACGTTGTTCCATACCTCAATGTACCGGTCGCAGTCGCATCCTACCGTACAGGTAGGCTTTCCGCATCCGTATTTCTCACCGCGGTCGTAATAGATCTCAGAGCAGGGACCGCAGGGACCGGCTCCATGCTCCCAGAAGTTGTCCTCCTTGCCGAAGCGGAAAATTCTCTCTGCCGGAATTCCGATCTCCTTGTTCCAGATCTCAAACGCCTCATCATCATCCAGATAAACAGACGGATACAAACGATCCGGATCCAGTCCCACCACCTGGGTCAGGAACTCCCAGGACCAGTGAATGGCCTCATCCTTAAAGTAATCTCCAAAGGAAAAATTGCCCAGCATCTCAAAAAAGGTGCCGTGACGGGCGGTTTTTCCGATATTTTCAATGTCTCCCGTACGGATACACTTCTGGCAGGTGGTCACACGCTTCCTGGGCGGAATCTCCTGTCCTGTAAAATATGGCTTTAACGGCGCCATACCCGAATTGATTAACAACAAACTGTTGTCGTTATGCGGAACCAGGGAAAAGCTCTTCAAAGCCAGATGGCCCTTGCTCTCAAAAAACTCCAGGAACATTCTCCTCAGTTCGTTTACACCATACTTCTGCACGTCTCTTCATCCTCCATTTATGACTCTTTTGCTTTCTCTGCGTCCTTCCTGTCGCGAAAACGCTTCCCGCAGAGAACGCCTGCCACGCAAACCGCTAAAAACCCCACAAACAGGATTGATGACTGCAGAAACTGCTGTACGATCTCACCCATATTTTCAGTCCTCCTTGCCCCAAAATACCTCATTATCTTTTTTATCCTACCATAGGAATCCTTATTTATCAAGCCCTTTGCCCGGTCATCCGCTCAAATGAAGCGATTTTCCGGCTATCTCAGATATTCCCCGTAAGTCTCCACCAGCTCATAGGCCCGGTCCCTGGTGGAAGCAGCCAGGGAAGCTGTATATTCCACCGATTCCAGTGTACCTCCCGCATATTTTTCCGCGTCCTCTGCGGCTTTGGCATCTCTGGATACGATCCAGGCCCGTTCCTCTCGGACCAGAGCTTCCTGCTGATCCTCCGGTATGTGCGACCGGATATTGGTATAGATATTGTTCAGCTCGCTGTCCCAGAGCTTCCGTTCATTCTCTGCCAGGGTCCACATGTCATAGGTAGTGGAAGCCTCGTTTCTGGAACGCTGATCTGCGATCTGGCTATCGATCTCCTCCAGGCGCCTGCGGAAGTCCTCTGCTGTCTTTTTTTCTCCGGACAGCACGGTACCCCCCACATCCTCTTCCAGCATCACTCCCGGACCTGCATGCTCGTCTGCTTCCATGGAAGCCTCTTCCATGGAAACAGGCGACCGTGCCATCGCGGCGGCGGCAGTTTCCTGATTCTGCTGTTCTCCGCTCTCTTCCTGCGTGTCTTCTGCCGCTGCTGCATCCCCGTAAACAGCAGCATCCGGAAGAACTGTCTCTCCTTCCGCAGCCTCTGTTTCTTCCTGTCCGCCTTCATTTTCATCTGTTTCTGCTTCCTGAGGGATCTCTTCCGCTCCCGCAGCCGCTGCCTGGGGCAGTTCTGCTCCGGGATAGCTGCGGCCCTGTTCCCCGCCGGATACCGGCGCATACGCTGCATTGTTTTCCCACTCCTGCTCTGCTGTCTGCTTCCCTACCAGCCGGACGGTAAAGCTGGTAAACAGGATACCGCAGATCAGGATTCCCAGGATCACGGCAGCAAGTCCTCTATTTCTGTTCATACGCATATTCCTTCACACTATGATAGCCTTACCATATCATAAACGGGAATGATTGAAAATAGGAAACTGAAAGCCGTAATATTTTGTAAGATTTGCTTAAACATTCCCATTACAGCCTCAGCCCCTTTACATCTTTGATTCTTGTGAGAATAATGCTGCTTTCCGCCGATACGATCCCCTCCAGCGGGTCCAGAACATTGCGGATAAAATCCTCCATCTCCTCCTGACTGGCGGCTACGGCATGGACATGGATCCGGCTCTTTCCCGTAACCCGGTAAAGCTGAGTGACCATTCCGCACTCCGCAAGAGCTTCCGTCACTGTCTGAAGGGCTCTGGGTTCTGTTTCCACGTCAAAATAGCAGGAGATCGCCCCGCTGATCTTCTGCGGGTTCACAATGGTAGTGTAGCCTTCGATCACCCCTTTTTCCTCCAGCGCCTGAATTCTGCTTTTCACCGCCACTCTGGAAATTCCCACCTTCTCTCCGATATCCGAATAAGACATACGGGCATTTTCTATGAGCAGTTCTACAATCTTCCTGTCCAATTCATCCAATCCGTTCAAAAACATGCTGTTCTCCTTTTTTTCTGTTTCCCTCTTTTTATCATAGCCCCTGTATAAAAAAAAAGTCAACAGAATGCAGAACATCCGTTGACACTTTTTTTATTTGGTCTTATTATAGTTTCGAAACGTAACTTTTTACTTACTTTTTGTGATATATTATGAACAGACGGAGGCACCACTGCTATGAATCAGGATCTTACCCGAGGCCCTATTGTAAAGACTCTTCTTCTTTTTGCTTTTCCCATGATTCTGGGAAATCTGCTGCAGCAGCTGTACAACGTAGCTGATACCCTGATCGTAGGACGCTTTCTGGGTGCGGACGCCCTGGCGGCAGTGGGATCTTCCTATACCCTGATGACCTTTCTCACCTCTATATTTCTCGGCCTCTGCATGGGCAGCGGCGCCGCCTTTTCCATCCGCTACGGAGCCGGCGATCTGGACCGGCTGAAATCCAGTATTTTCGTTTCTTTCATTCTGATCGCCGGCCTGACTGTTCTTCTGAATGCGGCCGTATTCCTGCTCATTGACCCTGTCATGGCTTTCCTGCAGGTACCGCAGTCCGTCTACGCCATGATGCGCAGTTATCTTCTGATTATTTTTACCGGGCTGATCGCTACTTTTCTTTATAACTATTTTTCCTCCCTGCTGCGGGCTCTGGGAAATTCTGTGGTTCCCCTGCTGTTCCTGGCTGTATCCGCCGTTTTAAACATTATTCTGGATCTGATATTCGTGCTGGTCTTTCACTGGGGAGTGGAGGGAGCAGCGGCAGCCACCGTAGCGGCACAGTATGTCTCCGGTGCGGGAATCACGCTCTATACTCTGGTACGTTTTCCCCAGATGCGTCCGGAAAAGCGCCACTGCCGGCTGTCCGGAGAAGTTCTGGGAGAAATCGCTCAGTTTTCCGTTCTTACCTGTCTGCAGCAGTCCGTAATGAATTTCGGCATTCTTATGGTACAGGGTCTGGTAAACAGCTTCGGTACGGCTGTCATGGCCGCTTTTGCCGCTGCCGTAAAGATCGACTCCTTCGCCTATATGCCGGTCCAGGACTTTGGCAATGCATTTTCCACATTCGTGGCGCAGAATTACGGTGCAGGCCAGAAGGAACGGATCCGTTCGGGAATCCGTGCAGCCGCGGCTTCCGCCGTCTCCTTCAGCCTTCTGGTATCCGCTTTGGTAGTGATTTTTGCCCGGCCTCTCATGTTGATCTTCGTGGATCCAAAGGAGGCCGAGATCCTTTCCATCGGTATGGGCTATCTGAGAGTAGAGGGCGCTTTCTACTGCGGCATCGGCTGCCTGTTTCTCCTTTACGGCTTTTACCGGGCAGTGCGCAGGCCCGGCATGAGCGTGGTCCTCACCGTAATCTCTCTGGGAACCCGTGTAGCCCTGGCCTATCTTCTTTCTTCCATCCCTTCTCTGGGCGTATATGGAATCTGGTGGTCCGTTCCCATCGGATGGTTTCTGGCGGATGCGGTCGGCATCCTGTACTACCGCCTCCGAAAAAATTCCATGTACTGAAAAAAGGCAGGGAATATTCCCTACCCTTCCAGTCCTTCATCCGTCATCAGATCCGTTCCGTCTGCCGCAGCCGTAGCCAGCTGATCGCATCGTTCATTTTCCGGATGACCTGCGTGCCCCTTTACCCAGATGAATGTGACCTGATGAGGCTCTTTCGCCTTCAGCAGCCGTTTCCAGAGGTCAATATTTTTCACAGGGCCGCTCTTTCCCCGTTTCCAGCCGTTTCTGATCCAGCCGTCGATCCAGTGCTGGTTGAACGCATCCGTCAGATATTTGGAATCCGAATACAGTTCCACCTGGCAGGGACGGTTCAGCGCCTCCAGTCCGGTTATGGCAGCAAGCAGCTCCATCCGGTTGTTGGTCGTCCGGACGAATCCGCCGGACAGTTCTTTCTTATGCAGCACTCCCTGAGAATCGGTAAAGTGAAGGATCGTTCCATAGCCTCCCGGACCATCCGGATTCCCCCGGGCAGCTCCATCCGTAAATATCTGTACTTTTGTCATTGTTCTTTCTGTCTCCTGTCTGTCTCAGCGGTCCCATTTGTCGCAAAGGGCCTGAATCTGATCGGCAAACTTTGCCAGATCCTTGTTGGCGCCGCCCTCGTTGTGGCGGATCACTGCCAGAAGGCGCTCTCCTGCCGCCAGCAGTCTGCCGTAAACTCCTTCCATCTTCCGTACCGCAGGCTTCTTTTCCTTTTCCGTAGGCACACCCTGGGCTACCGTCAGCCACACTCCTGCCGCCAGGTCAAATTCCGATCCGGAAAACGGCGCTTCTGCATCAAAATGATAATTGGATCTCAGGTTCTCAGCAAAAATGCTGCACACCTGGTCATCTCCGTGTACCAGAAAAACTTTGGCCGGTTTTTTCCGGAAAGCAGATACCCATTCGATCAGTCCGTCTCTGTCTGCATGCCCGCTGATCCCTTCGATCTGTTCGATATGGGCACGGACCTCAATCTCTTCACCAAAAAGTTTTACCGACGTTCCTCCCTCGATCAGCGTCCTGCCCAGCGTGCCTACTGCCTGATAGCCGGCGAAAACCACCGTACACTCGGGTCTCCAGAGATTGTGCTTCAGGTGATGGCGGATCCGGCCCGCGTCGCACATGCCTGCCGCAGAAATAATTACCTTCGGAACTTCATCAAAGTTGATATTCTTCGATTCGTCGCTGGTGATGGAAAGTTTCAGTCCTTTAAAGGAAATAGGATTGATTCCCTGTCTGACAAGGGCCTCCGTCTCTGCATCGTAGCAGTCCATCAGGTTCTGTGAGAACACATTGGTCGCTTCCACTGCCAGCGGACTGTCCACATATACGGGGAAATCTCCGTGCCCTGTTACCATTCCGTGCTGCTTGATATGGCGGATAAAATACAGCAGTTCCTGAGTTCTTCCTACGGCAAAGGCAGGAATGACCACATTTCCTCCCCGGTCCAGCGTCTCCTGGATGATCTGGGCCAGCTCCGCTTCATGATCGTGATCCTTGTTTTTGTGGAGCCTGTCCCCGTAAGTACATTCCATCACCACATAATCCGCCGATTCCAGATACTGGGGATCCCGGATAATGGGTTTGTTTTTATTTCCGATATCACCGGAAAAAACGATTTTTCTCCTGATCTCTCCCTCCGTAAGCCATACTTCAATGGAGGCTGATCCCAGGAGGTGCCCCACATCCGTAAATTTCACGGTCACACTCCCGCTCAGTTCTGCTGTTTCCCCGTAGCGGAGAGGGCGGAAGTATCGCAGTACCTCATTGGCGTCATTGACGGTATAAAGGGGCTCCACCTCATTTTTTCCCGCCCGGCGGGCCTTGCGGTTTTTCCACTCCGCCTCCATCTCCTGAATGTGAGCGCTGTCACGAAGCATGATATTGCACAGGTCCGCCGTAGCCACCGTAGTGATCACATTGCCCCGGAACCCCCTGGCATAAATATACGGAAGCAAACCGGCATGATCAATATGGGCATGTGTCAGAAGCACAAAATCAAGGTCTGAATACGGCACAGGAATGTCCGCATTCACGTAGGGATTTTCTCCCTGCTCCATACCGCAGTCCACCAGAAATTTCGTGGTGCCTGCTTCTACATAGTGACAGCTTCCCGTCACTTCATGGTCCGCACCGATGAACATCAGTTTCATGGTATCCCTCCTGTCATTTTATAATCAGTTTCTGCAGATTATCATCCCGTTTTTCTTTTATTATACATGAACAGGAGCAGATTGGAAATGAAAAAATTCTGCCGGGCCTTCCCGCCCGGCAGAAGATCAGATGATGATGCAGATCATGCCTCCGTTGCTGTCGTTGATGATCTTCTGCAGGGTATCCTGCAGCTTCAGCTGGCAGTCATCCGTCATCTGGGCTATTTTTGCCTGAATTCCGTCCTCCACGATCTGCTCTATGGATTTTCCGAAAATATTCGTATTCCAGATTCCGTCTTCACTGTCCCTGGCATTCTCCTTTATATAGGCGATCAGATCCTCCGCCTGCTGTTCGCTCCCCACAATGGGAGCAATCTCTGTCTCGATGCGGGCCTTGATCAGATTGATGGAAGGAGCCTCTGCCTTCATTTTTACTCCGTATTTATTTCCGTGGCGGATCACCTGGGGTTCATCAAGAAGGATCTCCGACCGTTCCGGCGTAACCACCCCATACCCTTTCAGGCGCACCTGACTCATGGCATTCTGTACCTTTTCATATTCTGCCCGCATCCTGGCCAGTTCACTCAGCGTGCGCATGAGCTGATACTCTCCTTCAATCGGGATTCCCACATAGTCGCTGAGGATCTGATAATAATAGCTGTCATCCACTTCTACATCCATGGCGACGCTTCCGTCCGACATCTCCATCCCCCGGATCTTCATGCTCCGCACCGCTTCCGCCGCAGACGTGGGAACTTCTCCCGTCACATCTTTCATATGGCTGACTTTTTTCAGCATGTCTGCCGCTGCCTGGATAACCTGACTCTTCAGCCAGTGCCCGGACGGCAGAAGCTCCAGCCATTTCGGAATATAGAAATCCATTTCTGTCACAGGAAACTCTTTCAGGACCTTTTCCAGAATCCGGCTGATATCCTCTCTTTTAAGCTGTTCGCAGTTTACCGGAAGAACGGTCACTCCATATTTTCCTTCCAGCTCCCTGGCCAGTTCCGCTGTCTCTTCCGAGCAGGGATACATGGAATTGAGAATGATCAGGAATGGTTTTCCCAGATTTTTCAGCTCATTTACGGTCTGCTCTTCTGCCGGTATATAGCTGCTGCGTTTCAGTTCCCCGAAGGAGCCGTCGGTCGTCACTACCACTCCTATGGTGGAATGATCACTGATCACTTTTCTGGTCCCGATCTCCGCTGCTCTGGTGAAGGGAATCTCATAGTCGAACCAGGGGGTCTTTACCAGTCTTTCCTCTCCGTTTTCAATATGTCCTCCGGCTCCGTCCGCCATAAATCCTACACAGTCGATCAGGCGCACCTTTGCCTGAATGCCGTCTCCCAGCTGGATCTGAGCTGCTTCTTTCGGGATGAATTTGGGCTCCGTCGTCATAATGGTTCTCCCTGCCGCGCTCTGAGGAAGCTCATCTCTCGTTCTGGTCCTCTGATGCTCATCAGCCAGTTCCGGAAGTACCAGCGTCTCCATAAAACGTTTGATAAATGTAGACTTTCCCGTCCTCACCGGTCCCACCACTCCTATGTAAATCTCTCCTCCTGTTCTGGCTTCAATATCCTTGTATACATTAAAATTGTCCATAAAAATACCCCCTTGCTGTGCTGATACAGTATATGCAGGGGGGTATGGGTCTATCACCGGCTTCTATTCACTTAAATATGCCTTCTTTACGGAATCATCATTCATCAGAGCCTTGGCATCTCCGGAAAGAACGATGTTTCCCGTCTCCAGCACGTATGCCTTATCTGCGATGGACAGTGCCTTCTTCGCATTCTGCTCCACCAGAAGCACCGTCGTTCCCGATGCATTGATATCCTGAATGATCTTGAAGATCTCGCTCACATACAGAGGAGAAAGTCCCATGGACGGCTCATCCATCACGATCATCTTTGGCTTGGACATCAGCGCGCGTCCCATGGCAAGCATCTGCTGCTCGCCGCCGGAAAGAGTTCCCGCCAGCTGGCTCTTTCTCTCCTCCAGTCTGGGAAATCTCCGGTAGATCTCTGTAAGGGTCTTTTCGATCCCGTCTTTATCTTTTCTGGTATAGGCGCCCATTCTCAGATTCTCCAGCACAGTAAGCTGGGCGAAAACCCGGCGTCCCTCCGGAACATGGGCCAGCCCCATGGATACGATCCTGTGAGCCGGAGTTTTTGTAATATCTTTCCCGTCAAACTCAATGGTTCCTGCCTTCGGCGGAATCATTCCCGTGACTGTATGGAGAGTAGTGGTCTTTCCTGCGCCGTTGGCACCGATGAGAGCCACGATCTCTCCCTCCTCCACCTGGAAGGAAATTCCTTTTACCGCCTGAATCACTCCGTAATTGACGGTCATATCCGTTACCTTCAACATTGCCATAACAGTCTCCTCCTACTCGCCCAGATATGCGGTGATCACCTTCGGGTCATTCAGCACTTCGGCGGGAGTCCCGCTTGCCAGCTCCGTTCCGAAATTCAGCACCGTCAGATATTCGCAGATGCCTGCCACCAGCTTCATATCATGCTCAATAAGAAGAATGGTGATGTGATACTTTTCCCGGATCAGCCGGATCGTGTCCATCAGCTCCGCCGTCTCGTTGGGATTCATGCCGGCCGCAGGCTCATCCAGGAGCAGCAGCCTGGGATTGGTAGCCAGGGCTCTGGCGATCTCCAGCTTCCTCTGTCTGCCGTAAGGCAGATTGGAGGCCAGAGTGTCCGCATCCCTGTCTAGGTCAAACACCTTTAAAATATCCATGGCCTGATCCGTCATCTCCTGTTCCTTTTTCCGGTATACAGGGCCATGGAGAAAGCAGGAAAGCTCCGAATACCCCACCCGGTTGTGGAGAGCTGTCTTTACATTATCCAGCACCGTCATTTTTCCGAACAGCCGGATATTCTGAAATGTTCTGCCCACACCGCTCTTGCAGATCTCTGCAGGTCCCTTTCCCACCAGATTTTTTCCGTCCAGAGTAATGGTCCCCAGGGTAGGACGGTATACTCCCGTAAGGAGATTGAACACCGTCGTCTTTCCCGCCCCGTTGGGGCCGATCAGGCCGTAGAGCTGGCCTTCCTCAATGGTAATGTTGAATCCGTCAACAGCCTTCAGGCCGCCGAAGGAAATTCCCAGATTTTTCACTTCCAGCAGTGCCATCTCTTATGCCTCCTTCTTTCCCAGTTTCCGGAATGTCCGGTTCATCATCAGACCTTCCTTAATTTTGGAATTATTGAAAATCATCATGGCAATGAGAACGATGGCATACAGCAGCATTCTCAGATTGTCCGTGCCGCGCAGAAGCTCCGGAAGAACGGTCAAAATCACAGCAGCGATCACCGATCCGCGGATGCTTCCCATTCCTCCCAGAACCACGATTACCAGAATCTCAATGGACTTGTTGTAGTCAAAAGTACCGGGCTTGAGCAGACCTACGTTATGGGCGTAGAGGACTCCGGCCACTCCGGCAAAAAAGGCGGAAAACACAAACGCTTTTACCTTGAAATGACTGATCTTGATTCCGATGGACTCAGCCGCAATGTCATTATCCCTGATGGACATGATGGCCCGGCCATCCCTGGAATTCATCAGATTGGTAATCGCCAGCACTGTCAGGACCATGATAATGAATACTACCGTGTAATTGGTATAATTGGAATACAGGGGAATCTTGCTCAGGCCTCTGGCTCCGTTGGTGATCTCCATGGAATTGATCACAGATTTGATGATCTCACCGAAGGCAAGGGTCACAATAGCCAGGTAGTCTCCTCTCAGACGAAGCACGGGAACACCGATAAGGAAGCCGAAAAGCGCGGCCATCAGGCCGCCGCAGAGCAGCGCCAGGGCAAATGCCGCAGGCGCAGGAAGCACCTCCGTTTTTCCCAGATTCAGAGAAATCAGAGCTCCGGTATAGGCACCGATGGACATGAATCCTGCATGCCCCAGAGTCAGTTCTCCCAGAAACCCTGTCACCAGATTTAAAGATACTGCCAGCATAATATTCACAGCAATCGGAACCAGAAGAGAAGTATACTGCCGGTTCAGCAGATTGCCCTTCAGCAGAATGGTCACCACAGCATAGGAAATCACAATCACAGCTGCATAATACCATGTCTGCCTGTTTGAAGTCTTTTTCATGAATCCCACCTACACTTTCACCAATTTCTTTTTGCCCAGTAAGCCGGAAGGCCGGACCAGGAGCACGATCACCAGTACGCCGAATACAATGGCGTCTGCCAGCTCTGTGGAAATATAAGCCTTGGACAGGCTTTCGATTAGTCCCAGCACAATACCGCCCAGCATGGCTCCGGGTACGCTTCCGATTCCTCCCAGCACTGCTGCCACAAAGGCCTTGATGCCGGGCAGAGCTCCCAGAGTGGGGCGGAGGGACTGATACTGGCAGATATACAGAATTCCTGCCACTGCCGCCAGAGCCGATCCGATTGCAAAAGTCATGGAAATCGTCCGGTTCACATTGATTCCCATCAGTTCCGCTGCTCCCCTGTCTTCTGAAACCGCTCTCATGGCGCTGCCGGCTTTTGTCTTATTGATAAACAGCGTCAGGCAGATCATGATGACTGTGGTTACTGCCAGAGTCACAATGGTAATTCCGGAAATATTCACCGTTCCTATCTGTACTGCATTCAGATTGATGACTGATTTGAAAGGAATGGGTGTGGACGAAAAAATAAGCAGAGCGACGCTCTGCAGGAAATAACTCATACCGATCGCCGTAATGAGTACTGCCAGAGGCGGGGCCTTTCTCAGGGGTTTATAGGCAATTTTTTCGATCAGCATACCGAGGACCGAACAGACCGCAGCGGTCAGGACCATCGCCGGAATCACAGGAAGATGTAACAGAGCTATGCCAATGTACAGGGTATAGGCCCCTACCATGATGATATCGCCGTGAGCAAAATTGATCATTTTCGCAATACCGTAAACCATGGTATATCCCAAAGCAATCAAAGCATAAATGCTTCCCGTTCTTAAACCGTTAATCAACTGTTCCATAATACTTGTCAACATTGTTCCACCTCTTTTACATCTTCCGGGCCAGACAGCAAAGAGGGGGATTGTCTGGACGGACAATCCCCACTCTTCCGCATCTGCCCGTTTTTTCAGAATTTATTCGGACACACACGCCTCCGGTGCGTATGGCCGGATTACATGGCTGTATATTCGCCGTTTACAATCTGAACGAACTTTGCACTCTTGGTAGGCTCGCCGCTGGCATCAAAGGTTACCTGACCGGTCAGACCGTCCACGGTGATCTCTGTCATTGCCTGAACCAGAGCGTCTGTCTCTACGGAACCAGCCTGCTCCATAGCTGCCTTGATTACATATACACAGTCATATCCGTCAGCAGCAAACTGATCCGGTGTTGCGCCGTATGCAGCCTCGTATTTGCTTACGAAATCAGCAGCAGAGTCTTCCGTTGCCAGGAAGGGGCTTAAGAATACGGCACCCTCTACCAGAGTGGAATCTGTTACCTGACCCAGGATTCCATCCCATCCGTCGCTTCCAATGAAGTCGCACTCCATGCCTGCATCCTTGGCCTGCTGAACGATGTAAGAAACATCGCCGTAGTAAGCCGGTACAAAGAGCAGTTTTGCGCCGCTGTTCTTAATCTGAGTCAGCTGCGTGTTGAAGTCCACATCGCCGGTAGCAAAGGACTCGTCCGCTACCAGAAGGCCTGCATCCTCATTTTCAATGCACTCAACAAATGCATCATGAATGCCTGCGCTGTATTCATCCGCGTTATTCCAGAGAACGGCAACGCTCTCATAACCATTGTCGATCACGTACTGAGCGATCATTTCTCCCTGAAGGGGATCGGTAAAGCAGAGACGGAATACATTGGGATTGGTCGTTACTGCCTCTGCGGATGCGGAGGGAGTAATCTGAAGGATGTTCGCCTCATAGCTTAAATCCGTCTGTGCCAGGCAGGAACCGGTGGTAACTGCTCCGATGTATGCGCCCATGCCTGCATCTACCAGAGTATTGAAAGCAGTAACTGCCTTATCCTCTTTTGCCTCATCATCCTGGAAATTCAGAACCAGCTTATATGTAGTGTCTCCTACCTTCACGCCGCCGGCTTCATTGATCTCCTGGATTGCGATCTCTTCACCCTGTTTTACGCTGGTACCGTAAGACGCAGCTGATCCCGTAAGCGGGCCGGTGGTACCGATCACAAATTCTTCCATTCCATCTGCTGCCTCTGCCTGAGTCTCAGCAGTCTCTCCGGAAGCTGCAGAAGTCTCCGGAGCAGCCGTTGTTTCAGCAGTCTCTCCGCCGCAGGCAGCTACGGAAACTGCCATAACAGCAGCTAAGCCAACGCTAACCACTTTCTTCATAATTGTTTCCTCCTCAAAAAAAGATTTTTCCCAATTATAAAGAGTTCGTTTTCCATTGTCAATAGTTTTGCATCAATTTACTGTTCAAAACTTTAGCGAGCTACCATGAAAGACCCGAACCCTCATCTCTGGGATCACGCAGCATCAGATCCTTTACCGCATCAGAAGCCGGCTTTCCGTCAAAAAGAACCGCATTCACCTGCTCGATGATCGGCATGGACATATAGTATTTTTTGGCCAGCAGCAGCGCAGCTCTTGCGGAATATACCCCTTCCACCACCATCTGCACCTCATTCATGGCTTCTTCCATGGAATACCCCTTTCCGATCAGGATGCCTGCCCGCCGATTGCGGCTGTGCATACTGGCGCAGGTAACGATCAGGTCGCCGATTCCGGACAGGCCGCAGAATGTTTCAAATTTTCCTCCCATGGCCATTCCCAGTCGGGCAATCTCTGCAATGCCTCTGGTGATCAGAGCTGCTTTTGTGTTGTCACCATATCCCAGACCGTCTGCAATTCCTGCCGCCAGAGCGATCACATTTTTTAAGGATCCCCCCAGTTCGATCCCCAGAACATCCGGACTGGTGTATACCCGGAACACCTCGCTCATAAACAGGCCCTGTATGTATTCTGCCGTTTTCCTGCTGCGGGCTCCCGCCACGCAGGTTGTGGGAAGTCCTCTGCTCACCTCTTCCGCATGGCTGGGACCGGAAAGAACTGCCACATCCGCTTCCGGAAGTTCTTCTTCCAGAACAGCAGAAAGAGTTTTCAGTGTTTTTTCCTCTATTCCCTTTGCCACATTCACTACAATCTGGCCCTTTTTCAGAAACGGCTTCATTTTCTCTGCAGTCTGACGCACATAAACAGAGGGAACCGCGGTCACAAGCAGGTCTTTATCCTTCATGGCAGCTTCCAGATCTGCAGTAAACTCCATGCCATCCGGCATGATGACGCCCGGAAGCGTGCGGTGCTCTCTTTTCTCCTTCAGCTCCTCGATCTCCTGAGGAAGGGCAGACCACACCGTCACCTGATGCCCGTTGTTCTGCAGCAGGACAGACAGGGCAATTCCCCAGCTTCCGGCTCCGATCATTCCTACATTTGCCATATTGCTCACCTCGCCCATATTTTTTATTCTTTTTTCTTTGCCCCCAGCTTATTTTCCGTTCCGGAAAGCAGACGGCCGATATTGGCCCGGTGCCTCCAGATAGCCAGAATGGCCACTGCAGCTGCCAGGGCATAGAATTCCGGAAGATAGGCCTCTCCCAGTCCGAAATATCCCCGGCTGCCGAAAAAGACAGCACAGGCAGCCAGCGCCAGCACGACCAGAATGGACCCCAGAGACACATACCGGGTAATCGCCACCGTTCCTACAAAGACCACCAGACAGATCAGCATCACCCGCCAGTCCAGAGACGTAATCAGGCCGGCTGTGGCCGCAATCCCTTTTCCTCCCCGGAAGCCCATATAAAAAGGATAGTTGTGCCCCAGGATCACCCCAAAGGCAGTGTACATCATAAGCACATAGGTCATCTCCGGTTTGTCCTGAAACAGCACGAAACGCACCAGCATACAGGGGATCACGGTTTTCAGAAAATCTCCCAGAAACACGATCAGTCCCGCCTTCCATCCCAGAACCCGAAGAGCGTTTGTGGTACCCACATTTCCGCTGCCGTACTGATGCAGGTCAATCGAATGAAGTTTTCCATAAAAATACCCGGTCTGGAACAGACCGAAAACATATCCCATCGCCAGACAGATAATTCGCTCCATATCAGTTCTCCTTTCCCGACCGCTCGCGGATAATAAAGCGCAGGGAAGTGCCGCGGAAGCCAAAAGCTTCTCTGATCTTATTTTCGATATATCTGGTATAGGAAAAATGCATCAGTTCCTTGTCATTGACAAAAATCACAAATGTAGGGGGCTTTACCGCCACCTGGGTAATATAATAAAGCTTCAGTCTCTTTCCCTTGTCAGACGGCGGCTGCTGCAGCGCCACTGCTTCTGTCATAATCTCATTAAGAACTCCCGTAGCCACCCTGAGATTCTGATTCTCTCTCACCGTATCGATCAGGTCATAGAGCTTGTTCAGTCTCTGACCGGTCTTTGCAGATACGAACAGCATTTCCGCATAAGGCATGTAGGCCAGTGTTTCCTTCACTTTTCTGGTAAACTCGTAAATGGTCTTGTCGTTTTTCTCCACGGCATCCCACTTGTTCACCGCAATGATCATGCCCTTTCCTCTGTCATGGGCAATGCCTGCGATCTTCGCATCCTGCTCCGTTACGCCCTCAGAAGCATCGATCACCAGCACCACGATATCTGCCCGTTCTACTGCAGCTACCGTGCGGATAATGCTGTACCGTTCCAGATCCTCCTTGATTTTGCTCTTCCGGCGCAGACCGGCTGTATCGATGAATACATATTCCGTCCCGTTATGAACAATGGTTGTATCCACTGCATCTCTCGTTGTTCCCGCAATATCGGATACGATCACCCGGTTTTCTCCCGTGAGCTTATTGATGATGGAAGATTTTCCCACGTTGGGCTTCCCCACAATGGCGATCCTGGGACGATCGTCCTCTTCTTCCGCCAGCTGTTCCGAGTCAAAATGGGAAGACACGGCATCTAAAAGCTCTCCCAGCCCCAGGCGGGAAGCCGCAGAAACGGGAACGGGATCTCCAATTCCCAGGTTGTAGAACTCATACACATCATTTCCGAACTTGGCAAAGCTGTCTACCTTGTTCACCGCCAGCACGACCGGTTTTTTTGAGCGGCGGAGCATGTCCGCCACCTTGCTGTCCGCATCCACCAGTCCCTGACGCACATCCACAATAAAAATGATCACATCCGCTGTGGAAATGGCGATTTCCGCCTGCTCTCTCATCTGAGAGAGGATCACATCCTTGCTGTCCGGTTCGATTCCTCCTGTATCCACCAGGGTAAAATTCATATTCAGCCAGGTGCAGTCCGCATAGATCCGGTCTCTGGTAACTCCGGGGGTGTCCTTTACAATGGAAATGGTATCGCCCGCCAGCACGTTAAACAGAGTGGATTTTCCCACATTGGGACGCCCCACAATGGCCACGATCGGTTTACTCATATTGTTTCTCCTCTTCTATCGGCTCTTTTTCACCGTATATTTCCTCTAACTCATAGGCCTCGTAGTCCGCACCGTCCGGTTCTTCCCGTTCCAGTCCCAGCACGGCATCCACGAAATCTTGCCCGCTTGATTTTACAATATTCACTGGTACTTGTAAAGCGTTTTGTACCTGCTCTCTGGTCACATCGTCCAGGAACACTTCCTCTCCGCTGCGGAACATGCATTCCGGCAAAAGCAAACGGCTTCCCAGCGGTTTTCCCTTCAACTGCGCTATCAGATCCTGACCTGTCACCAGACCGGCCACCGTAATGCTCTCCCCGAAAAAGTGATTCACAATGGGGTACAGGTGAACCGTTCTCCCGGGAAAACGCTGGCAGATCTGTTCCAGATACCGGTTCAGATACCCGGCCGGCAGCATTCCGGTGGCAATGGAAAGTTCTTCCTTTCGTCCGTCATCGGAAAGGCCTTCCAACGCGGCTTTTACTTCTTCTGTCATGAGCCGGATCATGCCTACGCCGTTTTCCAGCTGGAGATAACCGTCATATCGCTCCTCTTCCGGCATTTCCCGCCCGGCCAGCATGTAAAATTCATCGCTTGCATGGATGAAATGAAGTCCGTGTTCCCCGTAAAGTTTTTTCTGCCAGGATTCGATCAGATCGATGACCGCTCCTGCTTCCCTGCTGTCAAAGGGTTCCAGCGGATACAGCCCGTCCCGGTATTTTGACAGTCCCACAGGAACCACCGATACGCTTTCCATATGGGGCAGATAGGCGGACAGATCCCGGATGGTCCGTTCCAGTTCCTCTCCGTCATTCACGCCCTTGCACAGCACGATCTGCCCGTTCATGGGAATCCCGGCCTCATACAGACGGTCGATCTTTTTCAGCGCCTCTCCCGCAAATCGATTGTGGAGCATCCGGCACCGCAGCTCCGGATTGGTGGTCTGGACAGAAATATTGATAGGGGCCAGATGGAATTTAATGATCCGCTCAATATCCCTGTCTTTCATGTTGGTGAGCGTGATGTAATTTCCCTGCAGAAAGGAGAGACGGGAATCGTCATCCTTGAAATACAGCGTTTCCCTCATTCCCGGAGGCATCTGGTCGATAAAGCAGAAAATACATTGATTGCAGCAGGTCTTATAGTCGCTCATCAGACCGTTTTCAAAAGTAAGCCCCAGATCCTCTCCGCCGTTTTCAATCTCCAATTCCCACTCTTCTCCGTCCGGCTTACGCACGGTCATGGTAAGCGCTTCACTGTCCACCCAGTATTCATAATCAAAAATATCTTCTATTTCATTGCCGTTGATGGTAAGCAGCACATCCCCCGGCGCCAGTTCCAGTTCCTCCGCAATGGAGCCGGGCTCTACGGCACTGATCCTGTGCCCTTTTATCTTCTTCATCATTCTCTTCTCTTTTCTTTTTTGATTCTTGTTTCATCATATCAAGATTCCAGTTTTTTGTAAAGGAATCCCCCGGGAACGATTGTTTTTTTTCCTGTAAATTCCGACGTACTATTGACTGGCTTTTAAGGAAAATGATATAAAAGAAATATAGAAATGGAGGATCATCATGGCAAACGATTACGTTTTTAACGATTCCCTTCCAGTGGCTCCCTTAAAGATCGCAGCCCTGGAAAGCTGCCGCCCTCTGGCGCAGAAAGTCAATGACCACATTGTCAGCTTCCGGAAAAATGATACGGAGGAGCTCATCCGCAGAAAATCTGATCTCCGGTACCGGGGCTATGATGTGGCCTCTTATCTTCTGGATTGTGCCTGTCCCCGGTTCGGTTCCGGAGAAGCAAAGGCCGTCATCAACGAGTCCGTACGCGGTACGGATATTTTCGCAATGGTGGACATCACCAATTACAGTCTTACCTATACCCTCAGCGGGATCACCAACCATATGTCTCCCGACGATCATTTCCAGGATCTGAAGCGGATCATCGCCGCTACCGTGGCTACATCCCACCGGGTAAACGTCATTATGCCGTTTCTTTATGAAGGGCGTCAGCATAAGCGCGCCAAAAGAGAATCCCTTGACTGTGCCCTTGCTCTGCAGGAGCTTGCCGACATGGGGGTAAGCAACATCGTTACTTTCGATGCCCACGATCCACGGGTCCAGAATGCCATTCCCCTCTGCGGATTTGACAATTTCATGCCCACCTATCAGTTCATGAAGGCTCTTCTTTCCCATAATATTCCCATCAGTCTGAATAAGGATTCCCTGATGGTGATCAGTCCGGATGAGGGCGCTATGGCCCGGGCCGTATACCTGGCCAACAATCTGGGCGTGGATATGGGTATGTTCTATAAGAGGCGGGATTATTCTCAGGTTGTGGACGGGCGCAATCCCATCGTGGCCCATGAATTCCTGGGAACCTCCGTAGCCGGAAAAACCGTAATCATTGTAGACGATATGATCTCTTCCGGAGAAAGTATCCTGGATACGGCCAAAGCCCTGAAAATGCGCAACGCCAAGCAGATCATTCTCTGCTGCACCTTCGGCCTCTTTACCAACGGTCTGGAAAAATTTGATGAATACCACAGCAGAGAATATTTTGATTATGTGATCACTACCAATCTGAATTACCGTCCGCCCCAGCTTCTGGAACGCTCCTGGTATCTGGAGGCAGATATGAGCAAATTCCTGGCAGCCATCATCAACTCCTTCAATCATGATGTCTCCCTGAGTGCCTCCCTGTCTCCCACTGCAAAGCTTCAGAAGCTGGTAGCCCGTTATCAGGCAGACGGCTATCAGTACTTTCAGACGATCCGTTAATAAATAGCAAAAAGCACAGCCGAAGAGTTTCCTCTTTTCCGCTGTGCTTTTCTGTTTTATGTCAGCGCAGAGCCAGGAATGCGCACAGATTCCCTCTCTTTTCTCCCATTCTCCGGTGGGAAAACAGATAGTCCGGATTGCAGCAGGTACAGATATCCGTCACATGGATGCGGTCCGGACGGAGGCCTGCCTCCAGCAGAATGATCCGGTTGGCCTCCCACAGATCCAGCTGGTATTTGCCCGTTCTCTTTCCCGGAGTCAGAATCCTGTCATGCCATTGCGCGTCAAATGCTTCCCGAAACTGCTCCGCCACTTCTTCTCCCACTTCATAGCAATCCTGACAGATGCTGGGACCGATGCAGGCGATCAGATCTTCCGGAACGGAACCGAATTCCTCTTTCATCCGTTCTGCCGTCACCCGTCCCATCCTCCCCACCGTTCCCCGCCAGCCGGAGTGGGACAGCCCGATTGCTCTTCGGACAGGATCCAGAAAATACAGGGGAACGCAGTCCGCGAAAAAGGTCACCAGCGTGATTCCCGGCTCATCGGTCACCAGACCGTCCACATCCCGGTAATCCCTTTCCCGGGCAACGCCTTTTCCCCGGTCCGCCCGGGTCACCCGACGCACATTTGTGGTGTGCGTCTGATAGGTCAGGGTCATGCTCTCCGTTTCCACTCCCAGAGCGCGGGCCATCCTTCTGTAATTCTCCCGCACCCGTTCCGGATCATCGCCGCGGGTAAAGGAAAGGTTCATGGTACTCCAGCAGCCTTCACTTACCCCGCCCAGTCTGGTGGAAAACCCGTTCACTGCCAGGCCGTTTTCTTCCAGCGCAGGAAATTTCAGATAGACCACTCCGTTTTCCGTCACCGTTTCCAGTTCATGAGTATCCGCTTTCCTTTTCCATCTGATTCTCTCCATCTTCCGCTTCCTTTCCGAATCTTAAAACGCATTCCTGATCCAGGTGATCTCATCTCCCAGAACTGCAATCACATCAAACCGGCAGGGACAGCCCCCGCAGCCCGCATGAGCCGCCAGATATGCGGCTGCAGTCCGGCGTATGGTTTTCTGTTTGGCAGCGGTCACCGCCTCTTCCGGCAGTCCCATCCGCCCGTCTTTCCGGTATTTCACCTCTGCAAACACCAGAGTATCCCGGTCCATGGCGATCAGATCGATCTCTCCCCGATCCGCCCGGTAATTGCGCTCCAGAATCTCCAGTCCCTGTTCTGCTAAATAGGCAGCCGCCAGGTGTTCCCGGATGCTGCCTTCTCTCCTTCTGTTCATATCTGTCTTCTATACAAATCTGGTAATAAAGCTTTTTCTGTGAATCGGACACGGTCCGTGCTCCTTCAGGGCAGCAATATGCGCCGCTGTTCCGTATCCTTTATGTTTTGCAAATCCATATTCCGGATACAGCCGGTCATATTCCGTCATCATATGATCCCTGGTCACCTTGGCCATAATGCTGGCAGCCGCAATGGATACGCTCTTTGCGTCTCCCTTCACAATAGGAATCTGCATCACATCCACTCCCGGAATGGTCACCGCATCGTTGAGGAGAAGCTGAGGAGCCGGAGAGATCCCTGCCAGAGCCTTTCGCATAGCCTCGTATGTTGCCTGAAGAATATTGATCTCGTCGATCACATCCGGGCCTACGATCCCTACACTCCAGGCTAAGGCTTTTTCCTGTATTTCCAGGAAAAGCTCTTCCCTCTTTTTTTCTGAAAGTTTTTTTGAATCATTCAGGAAGAGAATCTCACAATCCCGGGGAAGGACGACTGCCCCCGCCACTACCGGACCTGCCAGAGGTCCTCTTCCCGCCTCGTCTATGCCGCAGATCATCTCTGCGGCTGCATAGGTATCTTCGTATTCCCTCATGGCAGCCAGACGCGCCCTTTCGGCGGCCAGTCTTTCCTCTGTCATTTTACGGGCCATTGCAGCCTCCTTCTCTTCTGTTCTCTCAGTTTTCCTGCTCCTTCTCCGGAGGAAGCTCCAACGTGATCCTTCCCAGCCGGCCGCTGCGGAAATCATCCAACAGCAGGGATGCTGCCTTTGAAATATCCAGTCCGCTGCCCTTTAACAGGCAGCCTCTCGCTCTGGCAATCCGTTCCAGCACTCCGTATGCCTTCTGAAGTCCTTCCCGGCTGCTGTCCTCTTCGCTCAGGAGTTCCGCCCCATACCGGTCTGTAAGAGCCTTCGGATAGGACTGTTCCAGAAAACGGATCAGTTCCGCCGCCAGTTCTTCCTTCTGAAGGATCTCATCATTGATGGAACCGATAAACGCCAGACGCAATCCCACCTGCTGATCTTCAAACCTGGGCCAGAGGATTCCCGGCGTATCCAAAAGCTCCAGCGTTTTGCTCAGACGGATCCACTGATTTCCTTTTGTGACTCCCGGTTTATTTCCGGTCTTGGCGCAGGCCTTCCCGGCAAAGGAATTGATGAACGTAGACTTTCCCACATTGGGGATTCCCACCACCATAGCCCTCACCGGCCGGTTCAGGATTCCTCTTTTTCTGTCCCGTTCGATTTTTTCCCTGCATGCTTCCTGCACGGCCGCATTGATCTGTTTCAGCCCTGCTCCCGTACGGGAATTCACCTTCACCACATGATAGCCCCGGGACTTAAAATAGGCTGCCCAGAGATCGCTGTAGCGCTCATCCGCCATGTCGGATTTGTTCAGCAGAATCAGTCTCGCCTTTCCCTGCCCCAGCCGGTCAATGTCCGGATTCCGGCTGCTTAACGGCACGCGGGCGTCCACAAGCTCAATGATCAGATCAATCAGCTTGATGTCTTCCTGCATGGCTCTCTTCGCCTTTGTCATATGTCCCGGATACCACTGAATATTCATGCTTCCTCCCGTCTGTTTCCTGTTTGGGCCTTTTTTTGTCAGGCCGTCCTGTCTATCTGTCAATCGATCAGTCCGAAACGGATGATCGGTAATATTCGAATCCAAACGCTTCCTTTTATCTGCTCGCGCTTCACATTGCCGATATTGATAAATCTGCTGTCCTCGCTGCTTTCCCTGTTGTCTCCCAGCAGAAAATATTCATCCTTGCCCAGAGTAATGGGGTTTTCCGCCAATCCGGCCAGAGCCACCTGCTCCAGTCCGTTTTCTGCTTCCAGCGGCTGCCCGTTGATATATACCAGCCCGCCTGTGATCTGTACCGTTTCTCCCGGCAGGCCGATTACTCTTTTCACATTGGTCTTTCGGTCCTCCCGCTCAAAAACCACCAGATCAAAGCGGGCCGGGCCGAACAGAGCGCCGGGAAGGCGGTTCATAAGCACTGTGTCCCCGCTCTCCAGGACAGGTGTCATGGAATTCCCCGTAATCTTCACTTCGGTGCCGAACATGTACACCGTAAACCAGGCAACGGAAATGACAAGGATGATATCCACCGCCCAATTCATCAAGCGCCGGAACAGATTTTTTTCATCGTCCTGATAAAAATCCATCCGCACTACCTCATATTCCTTCCGGAAAAATATGATAAGAAAGGGACAATTTTCATTGTCCCTTTTCACTTACCGCTCCATTATTTTACTAATTCTTTTACC
>CALWRQ010000036.1 GCA_944383965.1 uncultured Lachnospiraceae bacterium | reverse complement strand
GGAAAATATATTGTGGCCTGGGGCCTGGGCCATCTGGTGGAGCTGGCCGATCCGGAGGGTTATGACCCGAAATACAAAGAGTGGAAGATGGAAGATCTTCCCATGATGCCCGATCCCTTTCAGCTGGAAGTGATCGGCCAGACAGCCAGGCAGTATAAGATTGTGAAAAACCAGATTCACCGGAAAGACGTGGGAGAGATCGTCATCGCCACCGATGCGGGGCGGGAAGGAGAGCTGGTAGCCCGGCTGATTCTTAAGAAAGCGGGGGCGAACAAACCGCTGAAACGGCTCTGGATCTCCTCCGTTACCGACAAGGCCATCCGGGAAGGCTTTGCCCATCTGCGCAGCGGGAAAGATTACGAGCCTCTTTATGATGCGGCCATGTGCAGGGCGGAGGCAGACTGGCTGGTGGGAATCAATGCCACCAGAGCTCTGACCTGCAAATACAATGCGCAGTTGTCCTGCGGCCGGGTTCAGACTCCCACTCTGGCCATTATCGCCAAGCGGGAAAAGGAGATCCGGGACTTTGTTCCCAAGTCCTATTACGGCCTGACAGCCTACGGAACTCCCGGGGTAACCTTAAGCTGGAAGGACAGCCGATCGGGAAGCTTCCGCAGCTTTGACAGAAACCGGATTGCGGACCTGGAGAAGCGGCTGAAGGGAAAAGACGGGACCGTAACGGAAGTAAGGAAAACGGCGAAAAAGAAGGGGGCTCCTTTGCTCTACGACCTGACGGAACTCCAGCGGGATGCCAATAAACGTTTCCATTATTCCGCCAAGGAAACCTTAAATATCATGCAGCGCCTTTATGAAAATCACAAGGTGCTTACCTACCCCAGAACAGACTCCCGTTACCTGAGCAGCGACATCGTTCCCACGCTGAAGGAGCGGCTGAAGGCCTGCGGCACCGGTCCGTATCGGAAAACGGCGGGAAAGCTGCTCAATCAGACCTTTTCTTCCAAGGCATCCTATGTCAATGACAGCAAAGTATCAGATCACCACGCTATTATTCCGACGGAGCAGTTTGTGAGCCTGGAACATATGACCATGGATGAGAGAAGGATCTATGATCTGGTGGTGCGCCGTTTCCTTTCGGTGCTTTACCCTCCTTATGAGTATGAACAGGTGAGCCTTACGGTGGATGTGGACGGAGAGACTTTCGCGGCCGGAGGAAAGATCGAAAAGGCCCTTGGCTGGAAGGAAGTTTACGAAACGGATGGAGAGACATGGGAGGATGAAGAGGAAAGGGGAGATCTGGAGAGCGGAAAAGCCGTAAGAGAGCAGAAGCTGCCTTCCCTGGAAAAGGGAGACCGGTTTACCGGACTGAATTTTACGGTCACAGAAGGCAAGACGAAGCCGCCTGCCCATTTCACGGAGGCAGGTCTTCTTTCCGCTATGGAAAACCCGGCGGCTTATATGGAAAGCGGCGATAAGGTCATGGCAAGAACTCTGGGAGAAACAGGAGGACTGGGAACCGTGGCTACCAGGGCCGATATTATTGAAAAGCTGTTCAAGAGCTTTCTTCTGGAGAAGAGAGGAGAGGAAATTTTCCTTACTTCCAAGGCAAAACAGCTGCTGGAACTGGTGCCGGAGGATTTAAGAAAGCCGGAGCTGACGGCGGATTGGGAAATGCGCCTGTCGAAGATTGCCAGAGGAGAACTGAAGAGGGGAACCTTCATGAAGGATATCCGGGAATATGCGGGAGATCTGATTCAGGAGATCAAGACAGGGGAAGGAACCTTCCGCCATGACAATCTGACCAATAAAAAGTGCCCCAATTGTGGAAAACGGCTGCTGGCGGTCAAAGGGAAAAACAGCGAGATGCTGGTCTGCCAGGACCGGGAGTGCGGCTATCGGGAAACCGTTTCCCGCACGTCCAATGCCCGGTGTCCCAAATGCCACAAGAAAATGGAACTGAGAGGGAAAGGCGACGGACAGATCTTTGTCTGCCGGTGCGGCTACAAGGAGAAACTTTCCTCTTTCCAGGAACGGCGGAAGAAAGAGGGAGCCGGGGTAAGCAAACGGGATGTGGCCAGATACCTGAATCAGCAGAAAAAGGAAGCGGAGGCACCGCTGAACAACGCTTTTGCAGATGCGCTGGCCAAGCTGAACAGACCGTAGCCATCTCACGATAAATCTAGGCAAGAAAGCAGAAAAATGATATACTGGTCATGGCTGGAGAATATCGGAGAGAAAGGAACGGTATGACAGGTGGATTTCCGGCTGTCATACGGAATTGATATGATAAAATGTGATCTGCTTATCAGGGATACAAGTGTCATGGACGGTTATGCCGGAATCATGACTCATATGGATATCTCCATTCAGGATGGGATGATCCTGGGGGTCTGTCCTCATAACGGGACAGACTATGAGGCGGCGGATCAGATTTCGGGGCGGGACATGCTGTTTATGCCGGGACTGACGGACTGTCATATGCATACAGGACAGCAGCTTCTGAAGGGGCAGGTACTGGATGAGGAACCGATAATATGGACCAGAGTCATGCTTCCCTTTGAGAGTACACTCACTCCGGAAAAAATGCGGCTGTCCGCAGAGTCTGCTGCACTGGAGATGATTCACGGCGGAACTACCGGATTTGTAGAAGCAGGAAGCTATTTTATGGAAGAGGCTGCCGCCGTTTACCGGGAAAGCGGGCTGAGAGCGGCTCTGTCCTGTTCTACCATGGATGCGGAAGGGCTGCCGGCACCCATAGCCATGGATGCAAAGGAAGCAGTGGCCATGACAGACCGGTTGTATGCGGACTGGAACGGAAAAGGGAATCTGAAGGTGTATTATGCCCTGAGGGCTCTGAATGCCTGCTCCGATGAACTGATCCGCCTGGTGGGAGAACATGGCGCGGAACGGAGAACCATGATACAGGCGCACATGAATGAATACCCGGGTGAGGTAGAAGAGGCATATAAACGGTGGGGAATGGCCCCCTATGAATATCTGGAACGTGCTGGGATCCTGTCAGAACGGTTTCTGGGCGCCCACAGTCTGATTCTGTCTGCCCGGGAGAAAGAGCTGATCGCCCGGTATGGTGCAGCGGTATGTCACTGCCCTTTCAGCAACTGCGGAAAGGCGGCGCCGGAAACACCGGATCTGCTGAAACAGGGAATCGTGCCGGGATTCGGAACAGACGGAGGAGCTCACGGAGGCCTGAGCCTGTGGAACGAAATGCGTATATTCCGCTCCGTTATGCAGCTTGTATTCGGTGTGCCAGAGAGAAATTCCCGAATTATGCCGGCAGAGCAGATTTTTCGCATGATGTATGAGGGAGGAGCCGCCGCCCTGGACGAAAAAGGAAGAGTAGGGCGGATCGAAGCCGGATACCGGGCCGACCTGATCGGAATCGATCTGAACGTTCCCTCCATGCAGCCCTGTTCCCGGATGATCCGGACTCTATTTGAATGCGGGAGTGAGGCGGCGGTGAAAGATATGATTGTAAATGGGAAAATACTTATGCACAGCAGAGAAATCCGTACTCTGGATGAAGAGCGGATCGTGTATGAGTTAAAAAATAGAATGAAACAGAGGAATAGTTAAATGGAATGGCTGCTGATTTTGCTGGCTAACCTGCTGGTGGGAGCCTGCATAGGAATCTGTGGGATTGCAGGCTTTGTGCTTCCCATGTTTTATATCAGCCTGGGAATGAACACGGCAGAAAGTCTTGCACTGAGTTTTTCTGCCTTTATTCTGTCCGGGGTGATCGGTTCTGTGGAATACTGGAAAAATCAGAACCTGGATCTTGCTTTTGGTACCCGTCTGGGCATAGGAAGCCTGGCAGGAGCACTGGCAGGAGTCCGTCTGAACGGGATCCTTCCGGAAGAAAAGGTGAAGCTGCTGCTGTATCTGGTGGTGCTGCTGTCGGGACTTTCCATTCTGCTTCGAAAGAACAGGGAATCCGGGCAGAAGTTCCGGATCCGGGAACATGGGATTGTTACTCTGCTGTTCGGAGCAGTGACGGGAGCCGTGTGCTCTGCGTCAGGAGCGGGCGGACCGGTTCTGGTCATGCCTCTTCTGGTCACGCTGGGGATCCCGGTCAGAATGGCCGTGGGAATCGCCTTGTATGATTCTGTTTTTATCGGTGTGCCGGCTGCAGCCGGATATCTGCTTCGGAGCGTTTCGGAACCGCTGCTGGTCACACTGCTTATTTCCCTGGCGGCTCACGGAATCGGCGTCTTTACAGGCAGCAGAGCAGCTGTTCATGTGAATCAGACGATTCTGAAGCGGGCAGTGGCAGTGGGATCCGTTGCGATTGCATGCTTCAAACTGGCGACGATGTAGAAGAAAAGGACCTGCCGGCGGTATCTGCGGCTACAGGCCCGAAAGACAGGATATTTGAAGAAAGGAACTGGGATATATGACAAAACTGATTTCCTGGAATGTGAACGGCCTTCGTGCCTGTGTCACAAAAGGGTTTTTAGATTATTTTAAGGAAGCGGATGCAGATGTCTTCTGCCTTCAGGAGACAAAGCTTCAGGAAGGACAGATCGATCTGGATCTGGAGGGATACTTCCAGTACTGGAACTATGCGGAGAAAAAGGGATATTCCGGAACGGCTCTCTTTACCAAAAAAGAACCTCTCACCGTTTCCTATGGGATCGGAATGGAGGAGCATGACAGAGAGGGTCGGGTGATCACGGCAGAATTTGATGACTATTATGTGGTGACCTGTTATACCCCCAACTCCCAGGACGGACTGGCCCGCCTTCCCTACCGCCGGGAGTGGAATGCGGCGTTTCTGGCCTATTTAAAGAAGCTGGAGGAAAAGAAGCCGGTAGTGTTCTGCGGAGACCTGAATGTGGCACATAAGGAGATCGATCTGAAGAATCCGAAGACCAACCGGAAAAATGCGGGTTTCACCGATGAGGAAAGGGAGGATTTCACCACGCTGCTTCAGGCAGGCTTTGTCGATACCTTCCGGTATTTCTACCCGGATGCGGAAGGGATCTATTCCTGGTGGTCCTACCGGTTCAGCGCCAGAGCGAAGAATGCAGGGTGGCGCATTGACTACTTCTGCGTATCCGAAAGCTTGAAGGATCGGCTGGAGAGCGCGTCCATTCATACGGAAATTATGGGCTCTGACCATTGCCCTGTGGAGGTCGTGCTGAAATCATGAATATTGTGACCATAGAACATCTGACGAAATCTTATACGGAACGGCTTCTTTTCGATGATACGGACTTTTCTGTTCAGGAAGGGGAAAAGATCGGTCTGATCGGGATCAACGGTACGGGAAAGTCCACGCTTTTAAAGATTGTGGCCGGTCTGGAGGAGCCGGATGCAGGAACGGTGACCAGGAGAAGAAATCTGGATATCCGCTACCTGCCCCAGAATCCCCGTTTCGTGGACGGGGAGACCATTCTGGAAAGTATTGTGCGGGAAAATGAAGGTCATTCCCATGTGTGGGATCTGGAGAGCCAGGCAAAAGCCATGCTCACCCGTCTGGGTATCACCGATTTTGATGCAAAGGTGGAGACGCTGTCCGGGGGACAGAGAAAAAGGATCGCACTGGTGAGCGTTCTTCTTTCCACGGCAGAGCTTCTGGTACTGGACGAGCCTACCAACCATCTGGACAGTGCCATGGCGGACTGGCTGGAAGAATATCTGAAAAAATTCAAAGGCGCACTGGTGATGATCACCCATGACCGGTATTTTCTGGACAGTGTGACAGAGCGGATCGTGGAACTGGATAAGGGGAAGCTTTACAGCTATCAGGCCAATTATGAGGGTTATCTGAAGCTGAAGGCAGAGCGTCTGGATATGGCGCAGGCATCGGAAAGAAAGCGCCAGTCCATTCTCCGTGTGGAGCTGGAATGGATGATGCGGGGAGCCAGAGCCCGTTCTACCAAGCAGAAAGCTCACATTCAGCGGTATGAGGCGCTGAGAGATCAGAAAGCGCCGGAGCTGGACGCGCAGGTGGAGCTGGATTCCGTTTCCAGCCGTCTGGGCCGGACGACGGTGGAAGTGGAAGGACTGTGCAAGGCTTACGGAGATAAGGTGCTGATAAAGGATTTCACCTATATTTTTCTGAAAAATGACCGGATCGGCATTATCGGCCCGAACGGTAGCGGAAAATCCACCCTGATGAAGATGATCGCAGGCTGGACGGAGCCGGATGCAGGAACAGTAACCATCGGACAGACGGTAAAGATCGGCTATTTTTCTCAGGAAAATGAGACAATGGATGAAAATCTGAAGGTGATCGACTACATCCGGGATGTGGCGGAGTATGTGCCGGTGAACGGCGGAAGGATTACTGCGTCTCAGATGCTGGAACGATTTCTTTTTCCATCCAGTGTTCAGTACAATCGGATCAGCAAGCTGTCCGGAGGGGAAAAGCGCCGTCTCTATCTTTGCCGGATCCTGATGGAGGCCCCCAATGTGCTGATGCTGGACGAGCCTACCAATGATCTGGATATTCAGACACTGACCATTCTGGAAGATTATCTGGACAGCTTTCAGGGTATTGTCATCGCCGTTTCTCATGACCGGTATTTCCTGGACCGGATTGCCAGAAGGATTTTTGCTTTTGAAGGAAACGGAACGGTGCGGCAGTATGAGGGCGGCTTTACGGACTATCAGGCCGCGTATCAGCAGCTTCACGGAGAAGAAGAGCCGGAGCAGAAGAAGGTGAAAGCTTCCGGATCCAAGGAGAAACCGAGGGAGAAGAAGCTGAAATTCACTTATGCGGAACAGAGAGAATGGGATACCATAGAGGAGACCATCGCCTCCCTGGAGGAGGAAGCGGCAGCCCTGGAAAAGGAAATCGAGGCAGCTGCTACGGATTACGGAAAACTGAAGGAACTGATGGCTCAGAAGGAAGAGAAGGACGCTCTTCTGGAAGAAAAGATGGACCGCTGGATGTACCTGAATGATCTGGCAGAAAGAATTGCGGCCCAGCAGCAATAGGAGGAAAGAGATGGGAGATTTTTATATAGCGGAAGATAAGAAATGGTATCCCCTGGGAGTTACAAAGACGGCGGAAGGATATCACTTTGCCACTACGGCAGGAAAGGAAAGCTGTTCTCTGGTGCTGTTCCGGGAAGGGAAAACAGCTCCGGCCGGTCAGTTTCCCTTCCGTCCGGAGGACAGAACGGGAGATGTCTGGAATATGACTCTTTCCGGCAGCGATTTCAGCGGAGTGGAATATGCCTATGAAGCGGACGGGAAGCTGGAGGCAGACCGGTACGGTCTTTCCTTCCGCGGTCATGAGCAGTGGGGGAATCTGAATAATGTAAAGAAGGTGAGACGGGCCGCTGTTGTTCAGGAAGAGTTTGACTGGGAAGGAGACCGGCCTCTGGAGATCCCTTATGAAGAGACAGTGATCTACCGTCTTCACGTCAGAGGATTTACAAAGCATGCTTCCTCCGGAACGGAGAACAGAGGAACCTTCGCGGCAATCGCAGAAAAAATCCCCTATTTCAAGGAACTGGGCGTAACGGCAGTAGAGCTTCTGCCTCCATCGGAATTTGAAGAGGTGATGATGCCGGAGCATGCGGACGGAAATCCTTATGGAAAGGACGAGCCTACCGGAAGGCTGAACTACTGGGGATATGGGGACGGCTGCTCCCTGGCCCCCAAGGCATCCTACAGTTCCGGAAAGGAGAAGCATCCGGTAAGAGAATTCCGGGAACTGGTTAAGGCTCTGCACAAAGCCGGGCTGGAGATCATCATAGAACTGTATTTTACAGGAAAAGAGACGCCGGGATATGCGCTGGAGGCAGTGCGCAGCTGGGTAGAACGCTACCATGTGGACGGTGTGCATCTGGTGGGCTGTGCACCGGTAAAAGTTATCGGGGAAGATCCCTTCCTCAGCCGGACCAAGCTGCTGGCAAACTGCTGGGAGGGGGTGGATCCGGGAAGATCCCGCCATCTGGCAGAATACAATGATGGATTTCTTACGGATATGCGCCGTCTTCTGAAGGGGGATGAAGATCAGATCAGCAATCTGGTATTCCGGATCAAACGCAATCCGGAGAAAGTGGCTGCTGTGAACTATATGGCCTCTACCAATGGCTTTACCATGATGGATATGGTCTCCTATGACCGGAAGCACAACGAGGAGAACGGAGAAAACGGCAGGGACGGTACGGACTGCAACTACAGCTGGAACTGCGGAGCAGAAGGGCCGACCAGAAAGAAAAAGATCCTGGAGATGCGAAAAAAACAGCTGAGAAATGCATTTATGCTGCTGTTCTTGAGCCAGGGCGCTCCTCTTCTGCTGGCAGGAGACGAGTTTGGAAATACTCAGAACGGAAACAACAACGCCTACTGTCAGGACAATGATATTTCCTGGCTGAACTGGAATCAGCTGAAGACCAATAAGGATATTTACGATTTTGCCCGTTATCTGATCGCTTTCCGCAAGGCCCATCCGGTTTTCCATATGGAGAAGGAGCCGAGGATCATGGATTACAAGGCCTGCGGTTACCCGGATGTATCATTCCACGGCGAGAAGACCTGGTGTCCGGAGTTTGAGAATTTCCGCCGGCAGCTGGGAATTCTGTACTGCGGCAGCTATGGAATCAGACCGGACGGCAGTGAGGATGACTTCTTTTATGTGGCATGCAACATGCACTGGGAGCCGCACCTGTTTGCCCTGCCCCATCTGCCCAAAGGACGCAGCTGGCATATGGCTCTGAACACAGACGAAGGAACACGCAACGGGATTTATCTGCCGGGCGAGGAAAAGCTTCTGAAGGATCAGCGCAAATTTATGGTACCGAGCAGGAGCATTGTGGTATTTATCGGAAAGAAGGAAGCATAAATACATACGCCGGACCATGGGGCCTTCCCATAGTCCGGCGTATATTCTGCGCAGCGGTATTTCTTCTTTTATTCCGGATATACCAGCCGCTCTTCATCGATATCATAAAGGACCTCATCCAGGTATTTTCTGGCCAGGTATCTGGCCATAGGCAGATTCATATCCAGATAGTTTCCGCAGTCCCTGGCGCATGCGCCCGGAACCTCTCCCTCAAAATCACGGATGAATTCAAACATTTCGGTCATCAGCGGTATGATATCCACGGATTCAAAATCTCCGCACAGCAGGAGATAGAAGCCCGTACGGCATCCCATAGGGCCGAAATAGATGGTCCGGCTTCCGTATACGGGATGATTGCGGAGAAAGGTAGCTCCCAGATGTTCGATGGCGTGCATTTCCGCAGTATTCATGACCGGCTCATTGTTGGGGCGGGTCATGCGCAGATCAAAGGTGGTGATGACGGCATCTCCGGCCGGATCCTTTCTGGACACGTAAACGCCGGGAAGAAGCTTCAGGTGATCAATGGTGAAGCTGGTTATTTTTTCCATAGTACAGACTCCTTTCTTGCTGTCTGATGTGACAGAAATCAGTATAGCCGACCTTTTATCAAAAAACAAGAGGAGGGAATGAGATATAAAAAAAATGTTAAATCTGAAAAAATGGTTGCATTTTCTGAAAAAATCTCATATACTGTCACCAGGAACGAAAAACTGAACAGGAAAAGGGAGTAGTTTAAACGCCTTGTCAACATACGCGGCCGTGAGGTCTGGTAAGGCGTGTCCCTCATTTTCGGGATTACAAGACTTTTCATGCGTGAGGTGTACAAAGAGTTTGTACAATTTACGCATGAAAAGTCTTTTTTCGTTCATACCATATAAAGATAGAGAGGAGAGCTGGGAGATGAGAACTTGGTATCAGATGTCAGAAGAAGAAATACTGCAGTCCCTTCAGGTAGGCAGAAAAGGACTGACAGACGAACAGGTGGAGGAAAGGGCCCGTAAACACGGAAAAAATGTCCTCCAGGAGTCAAAGAAAAAAAGTGCCCTGCAGGTTTTTCTGGAACAGTTTCAGGATCTGCTGGTGATCATTCTGATCGCTGCCGCGGTGATTTCCATGGTATCAGGAAATCTGGAGAGTACGGTGGTGATCTTTGCAGTGATTATCCTGAATGCGATCCTGGGCACCATACAGCATGAAAAAGCAGAGAAGTCCCTGGACAGCCTGAAGGCTCTGTCTTCCCCTGTGGCAAAGGTGAGAAGAGACGGGAAAAAGATGGAGATCGATTCCCGGGAAGTAGTTCCGGGAGATATCCTGCTGCTGGAAGCGGGAGACCTGGTTGTAGCGGACGGCCGTGTGGTGGAGAGCTATTCTCTGCAGGTAAATGAAAGTTCCCTTACAGGAGAATCCACCAACGTGGATAAAAAGGCGGTGCAGCTGGCAGAAGACAAGGTTGCACTGGCAGATCAGGTGAATATGGTCTTTTCCAGCTCCCTGGTAACCTATGGCCGTGGCGTGGTGCTGGTTACGGGAACGGGAATGGATACGGAGATCGGAAAGATCGCCACGCTGATGAATGATACAAAAGAGAAAAAGACGCCGCTTCAGGTGAGTCTGGACCAGTTCAGCAGCAAACTGGCCGTAGTGATCATGATCATTTCCGCTCTGGTATTTGCTCTCAGTCTGTACCGCCGGATGCCGGTGCTGGATTCCCTCATGTTTGCGGTGGCTCTGGCTGTAGCGGCGATTCCGGAGGCACTGGGCTCCATCGTTACGATCGTACAGGCTATGGGAACACAGAAAATGGCGGCAGAGCATGCGATCATCAAGGATCTGAAGGCAGTGGAAAGCCTTGGCTGCGTATCGGTCATCTGCTCTGACAAGACAGGGACTCTTACGCAGAACAAGATGACCGTACAGCAGATCTATATGGATGAAAAGCTCTGCTCTGTTGAGGGACTGAAGGACCGGACGGAGGTCTCCCAATATCTGTTATATGCAGCTGTGCTGGCCAATGACGCTGCTTTCACTGATGGAAAAATGATAGGAGATCCTACGGAATTTGCCCTGATTGAAATGGGACAGAAAGCGGGGATCGATGAGAATGCTCTGCGGAGCCAGTTCCCGCGGACAGGAGAGATTCCCTTTGATTCGGATCGAAAACTTATGAGCACCGGTCACAGAATTTTCGGCAAGGATATGATGCTGACCAAAGGAGCGGTGGACGTGCTTCTGCCCAGGCTGACGTCCATTATGACTTCTTCCGGGATCCGTCCCATCCGGGAATCAGACCGGAAAAAGATATTGTCCCAGAATATGGAGTTTTCCGGTCAGGGACTTCGCGTGCTGGCATTTGCCTGCAGAGAAATGGAAAAGGGAGAGGTGCTGTCTGCAGACAGCGAGAGAGACTATACGTTTATCGGGCTGGTGTCCATGATGGATCCGCCCCGTCCTGAATCCAGGAATGCGGTAATGAGCGCCAAACGGGCCGGAATCAGGCCCGTGATGATCACAGGAGACCATAAGGTCACTGCTTCTGCCATTGCTGCAAAAATCGGTATTCTGGAGCCCGGCGATATGGCTGTGGAAGGCGTGGAACTGGATCAGATGAGCGATCAGGAACTGTCGGACAATCTGGAAAAGATTTCTGTATACGCTCGCGTATCTCCGGAGCATAAGATCCGGATCGTGAAGGCATGGCAGGATAAGGGTCACATCGCGGCTATGACCGGAGACGGAGTGAATGATGCTCCGGCGCTGAAGAAGGCAGATATCGGAGTAGCCATGGGAATTACGGGAACTGAGGTGTCCAAAGACGCGGCGGCCATGATCCTGGCAGATGACAATTTTGCCACCATTATCAAGGCGGTGGCCAACGGAAGAAATGTGTACAGGAATATCAAGAACTCCATCAAATTCCTGCTGTCCGGAAACATGGCCGGAATCCTGAGTGTTCTTTACACTTCCCTGATGGCGCTTCCCGTTCCATTTGCTCCGGTCCATCTGCTGTTTATCAACCTTCTCACAGATTCCCTTCCTGCGATTGCCATCGGTATGGAACCGGCGGAGGAGGGACTGCTGGAACAGCCGCCCAGAAATCCGAAAGAAGGAATTCTGACAAGAGATTATCTGATGGACATTGCCGTTCAGGGAGGACTGATCGCTGTATGTACCATGCTGTCTTATTACACAGGGCTTTACCGGACCGGATTCATGGGAGCGCCGGGAAGTGAGGCTGCCGCCAGCACCATGGCTTTTGCCACCCTGACTCTGGCCAGACTGTTCCACGGATTCAACTGCAGAAGTGAGCATTCCATTATCCGTCTGGGATTTCTGAGCAATCCCTGGAGCCTGATGGCTTTTGGAGCCGGCGTAGTCCTGCTGGGACTGGTGCTGTTTGTTCCCGGTCTTCAGAACCTGTTTGCCGTCGCAGATCTGTCTGTACAGCAGCTGGCAACCATCGGAATTTTCGCACTGCTTCCCACCCTGATCATACAGGCCGTAAAAACAGTGCGGGAGAGTTTAAAATAAAAAACAACAAAAACGGAAGCCCTGTTTTCAGAGCTTCCGTTTTTGCTGTTTATTAATAATTTTCTACTTTTCTTTCAAAGTAAGCCTTGGGATGATTGCAGCAGGGGCATACTTCCGGAGCTTCCGGCCCCTCATGAATGTAACCGCAGTTGCGGCACTTCCAGCCCAGAGGAGCGTCTCCCTTGAAGGTCTTGTCCTGACGGTAGCTTTCCAGAAGCTTTAAGTAGCGTCTCTCGTGAGCAGCTTCTACTTTGGCAACCAGCTCGAATTTTACAGCCAGTTCCTCAAAGCCTTCCTCCCGGGCTTCTCTGGCCATGCGGGCGTACATATCAGTCCACTCATAGTTCTCACCGGCAGCAGCATCTTCCAGGTTCGTCTCCACATCGCCGATGCCGTGGAACTCCTTGAACCACATTTTGGCATGCTCTTTCTCCTGATCGGCGGTCTCCTGATAGAGAGCAGCAAGCTGCTCGTAGCCGGCTTTCTTTGCAGCGGATGCGTAATAGGTGTATTTGTTGCGTGCCTGGGATTCTCCTGCAAATGCAGCCAGTAAGTTCTGCTCTGTTTTCGTTCCTGCGTATTTGGACATAAATGACCTCCTTTTTGAATATGAAACTCGTCCCCGGACAGGGATCGGTGGCGGCGGGCCGGCACAGAGCCGGCAGAAAACATGTAGTACACAAATGTCCGAAGCAGTTTCTGCTTCGGACATCATATTCTTTTTTCGGACGGATTAGCCGAAGTATCTCTTCAGCAGGCCTTCAAATGCCTTTCCGTGACGAGCCTCGTCTCTTGCCATCTCATGAACCGTATCATGGATTGCATCCAGGTTCAGAGCCTTTGCTCTCTTTGCAAGATCAAACTTGCCGGCAGTAGCACCGTTCTCAGCGTCTACACGCATTTCCAGGTTCTTCTTGGTGCTGTCGGTAACAACTTCGCCTAACAGCTCAGCAAACTTTGCTGCGTGCTCAGCCTCTTCGTAAGCTGCCTTCTCCCAGTATAAGCCGATCTCCGGATATCCCTCTCTGTGAGCGACTCTTGCCATTGCCAGGTACATACCAACCTCAGAGCACTCACCCTCGAAGTTTGCTCTTAAGTCAGCCATGATATCCTCGGGAGAACCCTGTGCAACACCTACAACGTGCTCAGCAGCCCAGGTCTTCTCACCCTCCTGGAGTTTGAACTTCTCAGCCGGTGCCTTACATACCGGGCAGAACTCCGGAGCAGTCTCGCCTTCATGAACATAACCACATACAGTACAAACCCATTTCTTCATACTTCTAATCTCCTTTTTATTGAAAATTTAATTTGCAACCTCTTTAGTAATAATAGTAACAATTACTGATATTAATTTAGCACACCCGGAACCATTTGTCAATAGCTTTCAGAAAAATATCAGGAAGTTTTTTTCTCCAGACAGCTGTGGCACACACCATAAAAATAGGTAGTGTGGGAATCAATTTTTCCGTGGACATATTTCTGCGCCTGCTCATTGATCTCCGGAGAAATTTCCATGGGAAGATCTTCGATGCAGCCGCATTCCCGGCACATGAAATGGTAATGGGGGCGTATATCCGCATCAAAATGATCGGCTCCGTCGCCGCAGCGCAGCTTCTGGATCTCGCCCAGTTCCACCAGCAGATTCAGATTGCGGTAAACGGTTCCCAGACTGATGCTGGGGAATTCTTCCCGGATCGCCGCATAGACCGTGTCTGCGGTGGGGTGGTCATGGCGGGCCATCAGGCATGCTTTGATCGATTCTCTCTGACGGCTGTATTTCAACTGCTTCATGGCATTCCCCTTTCTTAATAATAGTAATAATTATTAGTTATATCTATTATTTTAAACGGAAAAAGGAAAAATGTCAATCAAAGGAAATCATTTCTTTAATGATATTTATGAATTCTTTGGTTGCCTGGGACATATAATGCCCTTTGTGATAGCCGATTGCCAGCGTGCCGTGGGTGATGGGATTTTTCAGGGAATACAGATCCAGGGAGTTGCCGTCATCCCGGTGGGACTGCAGATCCTCCCGGTTGGCCGCGAACATTTTCGGGTAGAAGGTAATTCCCATGCCGCGGACGGAAAGAGCCAGGACGGTTTCGATATTTTCCATCTCCAGGGCAATGCGGGGGGAGATCTGTGCTTCCTGAAACAGTTCATCGGCAATGGTCCGCACCCGGTTTCCCTGATGCAGGAGAATAAAGGGGCAGTCCCTGAGAAGAGCCAGATCTGCGTTCTCCTGCAGCTGGCGGCGGATCTGGCTGGTCCGGCTGCCGAATGTTTTTTTCAGAACGGCGTCGGGAACCACCAGAAGGACCTCCTCTGCGCAGATGGGTACCGTTTCTATGTTTTCCACACGGAAAGGGAGCATTCCGATGACCAGATCCACATCTCCGTGGAGCAGACCGGTTTCCAGCTCGGAGGTATTGCCTTCCATGATCTTCAGATCGATATTGGGAAATCGTTCCCGGTAGGCGGGAAGCACGTGGGGCAGAATGACCCGCCCTCTGGTATGGGAAAGACCGATGGAAAGCTGACCCACGGTAAAGTCCTTGATGTCTGCCAGCTCGTGATAGGTCTCATCCTTGTAGGTCAGCAGGCTTCTTGCCCGGATAAGCAGGCGCTGGCCGGCGTAGGTAAGCGTCAGGGGCGTGGTGCGGTTGAACAGGGCCACGCCGAATTCCTGCTCCATATGGGCAATGTGATTGCTCAGGGACTGCTGGGAAATAAAGAGCCGTTTGGCTGCTTTCGTAAAGTTCAGTTCTTCTGCGGCAACCACAAAATATTCCAGGTTGAGAAAGTTGATCATCTTATTCCTCCGTAAGCTGCCGTGCCAGAGCTGGAATATAGCGGGCCAGCCGTTTTACAGATGTATTGACGATAAGCTCTTCCGGATAGTCCAGCTCTTCCAGTAGCCGGCGGGCATACTGATGGTTGCCCACATCTCCCTCATAATGGGCGTCGCTTCCCATCAGAACGGGCACCTCATATTTCCGGCAGAAGGAGAGAAGGTCGGCGTAGTTCTCTGCCGCGCCGGCTCTTGGACTTCCGGGAACGAGGGAAGAATTGTTTACTTCCACCAGCTTTCCGTATTCCCCGGCTGCCCGGGCAAAGGCCCGATGGTCCATAGGATACCGGCTGTCATCCGGATGGCCGATTATGGTTACCATGGGATTTTTCATCACATTGAGATAAGCTTCTGTATGGGCATCTTCGTCCAGGGGAGCAAAGCAGGGCGTGTGAAGACTGGCGATGGTATAATCCACTCTGGAGAGTGTGGCGGGCGACAGGTCTATGGTGCCTGTCCGGTCCAGGATATTCAGTTCCGCTCCCATGAGCACGTGAATGCCTTTCTGTAATCGGGGAATGACTTTGAAGTTGATAAAATAAAAGGAATGCGTGCTTCCGGGCATTTTCGGAGCGTGGTCGGAACAGCCGTAAACGGAGAGCCCTTTTCCGGCGGCCGCACAGATCATTTCCTGCAGGGTACTGTAGGCATGTCCGCTGGCCGTGGTATGGGTATGAAGGTCGATCAAATCTTTCATGGAACATGTCCTTTCTTTAATTTATGTAGCTTTATGATAGCATAAAATTTCATGAAAAACTATAGAAAAATCGGGAGGAATATGGTAAATTTAAGTATTAGATAATATAGCACGAAAGGGAGATTTTATTATGAGCGAAGAAATGAAGAATGAAATGACGGCAGCCCCGGAGACCATGGATGATTATGCAGCGGAGCTGGAGGAATCCTATAAGACACTGGAAGGAAAGCAGCCTGTATTTGAAACAGAGGATGATCCGGCTGCGGAAAAATGGCAGGAATTTGCCAGAATGCTGGAGGAAAGGACCGTTATCAATGTAAAGGTCAAAGAAGCGGTAAAGGGCGGACTGGTTACGTTTGTGGATGATGTGAGAGCGTTTATTCCTGCTTCCCATATTTCCACACATTATGTGGAGAAGCTGGAGGATATGGTAGGCAAACACCTGGATGTGATGGTGATCACGGCTGATCCGGAGAAAAAGCGCCTGGTGCTTTCCGGACGTGAGGTGGAGAAATCCAGACGGGAAGAGGCCAGAAAGCAGAAGCTGGCTCAGTACCATGTGGGCGATGTGGTGACCGGAACGGTGGAGAGCCTGCAGTCCTACGGAGCGTTTGTGGATCTGGGTGACGGCGTTTCCGGACTGGTGCACGTGTCTCAGATCAGCACGCAGAGAATCAAACATCCCAGCGTTGTGCTGAAGGAAGGACAGGAAGTAAAGGCGAAGATCGTTTCCACTGAAAACGGAAAGATCGGTCTGAGCATGAAGGCTCTGATCAGTGAAGAGACAGCGAAGGAGGAACACGAATCATTCAATTACAAAGAAACCGGAACCATTTCCACCGGCTTGGGAGCCCTGTTAAAGGACATCAAGCTGTAAGGCCGGAAAGAACGGCGCGAGAGGAGGCGGGCAGATGAAGATTCCGGAAACGGTTAGTCAGATCGACCAGTGGAAGTCCATTATGTTCCTGTACGATTCCGCGTTGAAGGAGATCAATACAAAGATTGAGATCCTGAACAATGAGTTTGTTCAGATCAACGACTACAACCCGATCGAACACATCAAGTCCCGGCTGAAAACGCCGGAGAGCATTGTAAAAAAGCTGAAAAGAAACGGCTGTGACGTGACCATTGAAAATATGGTGAACAAACTGAGCGATATTGCAGGGATCCGTATCATATGTTCTTTCCGCTCGGACATTTACCTGCTGGCAGATATGATCTCCAGGCAGAGAGATGTGAATGTACTGTATGTGAAGGACTATATCAAGACGCCGAAGCCAAACGGATATCGGAGCTATCATATGGTAGTGACCGTTCCCATCTATCTCAACGGGGAAATGGTGGAGACGAAGGTGGAGATCCAGATCCGCACGGTAGCCATGGATTTCTGGGCCAGTCTGGAGCATAAGATCTATTACAAATTCGAAGGAGACGGGCCGGAAAATCTTCAGCAGGAGCTGAAAGCCTGCGCGGATATGGTGGATATGCTGGACGCAAAGATGTACTCACTCAATGAGAGGATTCTGGAGGTCAGCAAAGAACAGAACAAAGGGGCGTAAACGCCGAAGACGGGGGACGCCGCAGAACTGCGGCGCCCTTCTTTCATTGCAGAGAAAACAGGAGGACACAGAAGATGACAGGAAAAGAGCTGCAGGAAAAGCTGGGATGGAAATTTCCGGATATTGCGGAAAAATATCCGGAGCACAGGGAACTGGCGGAAGAATTCTGCCGGGATTATAAACGGTTTCTGGATGAAGGAAAGACGGAGCGGGAATGTGTGAAGGCCGCTGTTTCCATGCTGGAGGCTGCCGGATACCGCAGATTTGACCGGAACGCCTCTTATTCCGCCGGAGATAAGGTGTACCTGGTGAATCGGAAGAAAGCCCTGATCGCCGCCACCTTCGGTACAGAGCCTTTGGAGAAAGGGCTTCGCATCAACGGCGCCCATATCGATTCTCCCCGCCTTGATTTAAAGCCCAATCCTCTTTACGAGAAGGACGGGCTGGCACTTCTCAAGACCCATTATTACGGGGGACTGAGAAAATATCAGTGGACGGCGGTTCCGCTGTCCATGCACGGCGTGGTCATTCTGGAGGACGGCACGGAAAAGGAGATCTCTTTAGGAGAAAAGGAGGGGGATCCGGTATTCTGTGTGACGGATCTGCTTCCCCATCTGGCCGGAGAGCAGAACGGAAGGAAGCTGGGAGAAGGTATTAAGGGAGAGGAACTGAACATTGTGGTCGGATCACTTCCTTATGAAGACAGCGAGGACGTAAAGGAAGCGGTGAAGCTGAAGGCCCTGGCAGTGTTGAACGAACAGTACGGAATGACGGAAAAGGATTTTCTGCGGGCGGAGATTGAAATGGTACCGGCTCACAAGGCATCGGATGTAGGATTGGACCGGGGGCTGATCGGAGCTTACGGTCAGGATGACAGGGTCTGCGCTTATACGGCACTGCAGGCGGAGATTTCCGTAAAGGATCCGGTTTATACTACCCTGACTGTTCTTGCGGACAAAGAAGAGATCGGCTCTGAGGGAAATACAGGGCTGTGTTCTGACTATCTGCTTCACTTTATAGAGACGCTGGCCCAGATGAAGGGAACGGATTACAAAGAGGTTCTGGCAAATTCCATGTGCCTTTCCTCCGATGTGAATGCGGCTTACGATCCTACCTTTGCGTCTGCTTATGAAAGCAGGAATTCCTGCTATGCGGGCAAGGGATGTGTGCTGACAAAGTACACGGGAGCAAGAGGAAAGTCCGGCTCCAATGATGCAGGAGCAGAGCTGATGGCGAAGGTGATCCGGATCATGGATGAGGCCGGAGTATGCTGGCAGGCCGGCGAACTGGGGGCTGTGGACGCCGGAGGCGGCGGTACGGTGGCCAAGTTTGTGGCAGCCATGAATGTGGATACGGTGGATCTGGGGGTTCCCATCCTGTCCATGCATGCTCCTTTTGAGCTGGCTTCCAAGCTGGACGTGTACCATACCTATCTGGCCTTCTGTGCTTTCTACCGTGGGAAATAAGGAAAGAGTGGCAGGATTTGCACGGTTGCGCCCCAGGTACAATTGTGGTATAACTACCTATACACCTAAATAGAGGAGGAATATCATGAGAAAATTTGCAAAACTCTGTGCCTGCGGCGTGGCGGCAGCCCTGATGCTGGCTTCCGGCTGCGGACAGAAGCAGGAAGAGGCGGAGTCTCAGACCACGGCTGCAGAAACAGCGGCGGAGGATGGACAGGAACCCATCAGCGGTGAAGTGGAACTGGGAGAGTACAAGGGGATAGAGATTGAAAAAGCGGACAGAGAAGTGACGGATGAGGAACTGCAGAGTGCGGTGGAATCCAGACTGGAGGCCAATCCGGATCTGACTGAGGTGGACCGTCCCGCAGAAAATGGGGATACCGTCAATATTGATTATGTAGGAATGAAAGACGGAGAAGCATTTGAGGGGGGGACTGCTCAGGGGCAGGATCTGGTTCTGGGGTCAGGAACCTATATTGATGGGTTTGAAGACGGACTGATCGGAGCGGTAAAAGGTCAGGAGCTTTCCCTGGAACTGACCTTCCCCGATCCCTACCCGAACAATCCGGATCTGGCCGGACAGCCGGTGGTATTTGACGTAACGGTCAATTCCGTGGAGGAATCCAGCACCCCGGAGCTCAATGACGCTTTTGTCCAGAGAATTTCTGATTTTGAAACGGTGGAGGAATGGGAAGCAGACCTGAAGCATCAGCTGGAGGAACAGAAGGCTCAGCAGGCAGAGACGCAGGATGAAAACAACCTGTTCAACACCATCGTGGAAAATGCAGTGTTTACGGACATTGAAGATTCTGTGGAAGCAGAATTTGAAAGACTCCAGACCACAAATGAGAATCTTCTGGCTCTTCAGGGAATGACGATGGAGGATTATCTTTCCATTTTCGGCCTGGATCAGGAATCCTATGAGGAACTTCTCCACAATCAGGCGGAATACAATGTGAAGCTGGAACTGGTGCTGGCCAAGGTGGCGGAGCAGGAGAATTTTGAGATCACTGATGAGGCCCGGCAGGCAGTGGCAGATGCCAACAGCATGGAAGATTTTGAAAGCCTGGCAGAGGCTGCGGGCGCATCGGAGGCGGAGCGCTTTGCGCGCAACTGGACAGCCATGGAGTTTATAAAAGATAACGCAGTATACAAATAATAAGGGGAAAGCAGGAGGCAAAGGATGCAGCTACTGAAGGATAGAATACGGAGAGACGGCCAGGTATTTCCTGGAAATGTACTGAAAGTGGACAGTTTTCTCAATCATCAGATGGATATTGAGTTGTTTTCGGAATTTGGAAAAGAATTTAAGAGACGTTTCGAAGGGGAGGAAATCAACAAGATCCTCACCATTGAGGCATCAGGCATTGGAATTGCCTGCATTGTGGCCCAGTCTTTCGGGGTTCCGGTAGTATTTGCAAAAAAAAGCCAGAGCAAGAACATTGCGGGAGAGGTTTATTCCAGTAAGGTGGAGTCCTATACTCACGGCAGGATCTTTGATATCATTGTGTCGAAGAAATTCCTCGGACCGGAGGACAAGGTTCTGATCATTGATGATTTCATGGCCAATGGCGCCGCTATGGATGGGCTGCTGGAGGTCATCCGGGAATCAGGCGCCCACGTTGTGGGGGCAGGGATCATCATTGAAAAGGGATTCCAGGGAGGCGGAGAACGGCTGCGCCGGGCCGGTCTGCGTCTGGAGTCGCTGGCCATTGTAGACCGGATGGATGATAAGACAGGGGAGATCGTGTTCCGTGATGATGAGTAAGCAGGATAAAAAGGTACTCTTCTTTGATGTGGACGGCACGCTGGTAAGCGAGGCGAAAAAAGATATTCCCCAGAGCACGGTGGATGCCCTGATCCGGGCGATGGACCGGGGACATCTGGTATTTGTCAATTCCGGCCGCCCCCGGTGCATGCTGAATTTTCTGGAAAGACTTCTGCCTGCGGACGGATTCCTCTGCGGCTGCGGGACTCAGATCGTAGTAAGGGGAGAAAGCCGTTTCCATCGTACGATCCCTGCCCGCAGGCGGGAGGAAATCAAACGGTCGATCCTGGACTGCGGTCTGGACGGCTGGCTGGAAGGGGAATCCGGAGTCTGGTTCCGCGAAGGAGAGACGCGGATGGAGCAGATCCTCCTTCTGAAGGATACGATGCGGCAGGATTACGAACTGCTTCTGGGCTGGGACCGGGAGGACTGTATATTTGACAAGTTCTGTGTGCTGGCCGATGAACAGAGCGACCGTGAGCGGTTTTTCGCGTCTATCAGTGATATGGACAGTATTGACCGGGGAAACGGAATGTATGAATGCATGCCCAAAGGCTGCAGCAAGGCGACAGCCATGGACTGGGTACTGAAGGAGTACGGACTGCCTCTGGAGAACGCATACGTATTCGGGGACAGTACCAATGACATTCCCATGTTTGAGTTTGCGCCTAACCGGATCGCCATGGGAGACCATGCGCCGGAGCTGGATCAGTTCCGCCCGTTTGTCACAAAAACCGTGGAAGAAGGCGGTGTGGCCTGGGCGATGGAGCAGCTGGGGATCATATAGAGGAGATAGGGAATGATTTATATTGTAGAGGACGATGCCAGTATCCGTGAACTGGTTACCTATACCCTGAACAGCCAGGGGATGGATGCGGAAGGTTTTTCTGTTCCGTCTCAGTTCTGGAAAGCGATGGAACGCCAGATGCCGGAGCTTGTGCTGCTGGATATTATGCTGCCGGAGGAAGACGGTCTGACGATCCTGAAGAGGCTGCGGGCCGACCGGGCTACGGAGAGGATGCCGGTGATCATGCTGACGGCAAAGGGCGGAGAGTACGATACGGTCATCGGTCTGGACAGCGGAGCGGATGATTATATTGCCAAGCCTTTCCGGATGATGGAGCTGATCTCCAGGATCCGGGCGGTGATGCGCCGGGCGGAAAAGCTGGATAAGGAAGAAGAATATCAGGTCGGCAGCCTCTATGTGAACCCGTCCAAGCACATTGTGCGGTGCGGTGGGGAAAACATCACTCTGACTCTGAAGGAATTTGAGGTGCTCTGCCTGCTGGTGCGCCATCAGGGAACGGTATTTACCAGAGCGCAGCTCCTGGATGAGATCTGGGGATACGAGTTTGACGGAGAAAGCCGGACGGTAGATGTCCACATCCGTACCCTGAGACAGAAACTGGGAGAGGCAGGGGACTGCATTGAGACGATCCGCGGTGTGGGATATAAAATCGACGGAAGCAATCACTGAATAAAGAAAACAAAATAGAGAAGGATTTCCACAGAGCCGGCAGTTTTTCTGCCGGCTTTTTCATTTCTCTTTCTTGACAACCAATACCCCTATGGGTATAATAAAAACATATACCCCTATAGGTATAAGAGGCTGCCCTGCAGCGGAAAAGAGAGGATGGGTGAGATGAAAAAAGTGGAGGAGATTTTGGAATGGGGAGGTGTGAAACGGGATATCCTGTTTCTGATCCTGTCGGGAGCCGCTCTGCTGGCCAGTATTCTGAAGATCCGGCTGCCGTTCGATCCGGCATGGATCGCTATTGTTCTTTGCGGGCTGCCGATCATTCTGGAAGCAGCGGCGGGACTGATCACGGCTTTTGATATCAAGGCAGATGTGCTGGTATCCATTGCCCTGATTGCTTCGGTGGTCATCGGCGAGGAGTTTGCTGCCGGCGAGGTGGCATTGATCATGCAGCTGGGTGCCCTGCTGGAGGAGCTGACGGTGTCCAGAGCCAGGGCAGGAATCGAGCGGCTGGTACACCTGACGCCCAGAACGGCCAGACGCATAAAAAACGGGGAAGAGGAGATGATCGGTGCGGATCAGGTGCAGGCGGGAGATGTGCTCAGGGTACTGCCGGGAGAGATGATCCCGGCGGACGGTGTGATCCTGCACGGCCAGACTTCCGTGGACCAGGCGGTTATGACAGGGGAATCCCTCCCGGTGGATAAGGGAGAAGGGGATCCGGTGTCAAGCGGAACCGTAAATCAGTTCGGGTCCTTTGATATGAGAGCGGAAAAAGTGGGAGAAGACAGTTCGATCCAGCGCATGATCCGGCTGGTTCAGTCAGCGGATGCAGGAAAAGCCAGGATCGTGAGCATGGCGGATCGATGGGCTACATGGATCGTGGTGACGGCCCTGACAGCTGCGGTTCTGACCTGGATGATCACAGGGGAAGCCATCCGGGCGGTGACCATTCTGGTTGTATTCTGCCCCTGTGCGCTGGTACTGGCGACGCCTACCGCGATTATGGCGGCCATCGGCAATGCGGCGGGACAGGGATTCCTGATTCGGGAAGGGGATGCGCTGGAGCGCCTGGCACAGGTGAACTATGTGTGTTTTGACAAAACAGGGACACTCACCTGCGGCCGGCCGGAGGTGACTGCGGTGCACTGCTTTGCCGGAGAAGGTCAGGATGTCCCGGGAGAGAAAGAACTGCTTGCCCTGGCGGCGGGAGCAGAGCTGAGATCGGAGCATCCTCTGGGGAAAGCGGTTGTGAGGGCCTGGGGAGAGGAAGACCGGATCCCGGAGCCGGAGGAATTCCGCATGATCCCCGGCAGAGGAGTGGAAGCACTGGTGGCTGGCCGGCGCATTCTGGCGGGGAACATGGATCTGCTGAAGGAAAGAGGAACGGAGCCGGGAAGGCGGGAGCAGGAAACAGCCGGGAAGCACATGAAGGAAGGCTGCACGGTGATCTGGCTGGCTGTGGACGGACGGCCCGCGGGCATGATCGCCCTGGCCGATACTCTGCGGGAGAGCGCGGCCCGTACGATACGGGAGGTAAAGGAAGCGGGAGTCACCCCTGTGCTGCTTACGGGAGACGGGGAAAATGCAGCCCGCCATATCGGAAAGCAGCTGGCTGTGGACGAGATCCGATGGTCCTGTCTGCCGGAAGATAAAATGGAATGGATCGGAGCCGCACAGAAGGAAGGCCGCGGTGTGTGCATGATCGGCGACGGCGTCAACGATGCCCCTGCTTTGAAAAAGGCCCTGGTGGGAATCGCCATGGGCGGAGTGGGCAGTGATATTGCAGTGGATGCCGCGGATATGGCTCTGGTAGATGATGACATCAGAAAGCTTCCTCACCTGCTTCGCCTGTCAGGGAGGATGATGACGGTCATCAGACGGAATCTGATCTTTTCCATGACGCTCAATTTCATCGCCATCGGGCTGGCGGTCACAGGAGCGCTGAATCCGGTGGCAGGAGCCCTGGTCCATAATGCGGGATCGGTATTTGTAATCGTCAATTCGGCATTTTTGCTGAAATGGAAGCAAAGCGGTTGACGGAATAAAAAATATATGATATAGTGGACGGGCGAATGGAAGCTATAGGTCTTTTTTTTATGCGCAAAAATAAAGGGAAGACCGGAAAACAAAAAATTACGTGGAGGTGGAAGTTGTGCGTACGAAAATCACACTGGCATGTACGGAATGTAAACAGCGCAA
>CALWRQ010000035.1 GCA_944383965.1 uncultured Lachnospiraceae bacterium | reverse complement strand
CCTGCAATCTTTCCTGCATCCTTCGTAGCCTGACGCTGAGCATCATTGAAGTATGCGGGAACGGTGATAACTGCCTCAGTTACCTTCTCACCCAGATAGCTCTCAGCATCTGCCTTCAGTTTCTGAAGGATCATTGCGGAAATCTCCTGAGGAGTATATTTCTTTCCGTCAATGTCTACCTTGTAATCGGTACCCATATGTCTCTTAATGGAAGCAATGGTACGGTCCGCATTGGTAACGGCCTGGCGCTTTGCCGGCTCACCTACCAGTCTTTCTCCGTTCTTTGTAAATGCAACAACGGAAGGAGTGGTTCTTACACCTTCGGTGTTTGCGATTACTACCGGTTTGCCGCCTTCCATTACGGCAACGCAGCTATTTGTAGTACCTAAGTCAATACCTATAATCTTGCCCATAGTTTTTTCCTCCTGAATATTCTATGAATAAACTCAAATTAGAAGCAGTTTCCCTTTTCGGGATCTAGTTGGCCACCTGCACCATGCTGTGACGGATCACTGTGCTGCGGTACATATAGCCTTTCTGCAGTTCTGCAGCCACTACATTTTCTCCCAGGTTTTCATCTTCCACATGCATAACCGCGTTATGGAAATTGGGATCAAACTCTTTTCCCACCGCCTCGATGGGGGTCACTCCCGCGTCCTCCAGCATTTTCATCAGCTGCTTGTAGATCATTTCCATCCCGGTCGCAAAAGAACCGCCTTTTGCTTCCTCCGGAATGGCTGCCAGACCTCTTTCAAAATTGTCCACCACGGGAAGGATCTTTTCCAGAATGTCTCTCGCTCCCATCTCAAACATGGCTGCCTTTTCCTTTTCCGTACGCTTGCGGAAATTGTCGAATTCTGCCATATTTCTGCGGAGCAGATCGGTGAGCTCTTCTATTTTCTGATCTCTCGGGTCTTTTTCCTTCTCTTTCTTTTTGAAAAAGCCCTTTTTTTCTCCCTTGGCTTCCTGGTCAGCAGTCTCCTCTGCGGCGCCTTCTGCCTGCACAGCCTCTTCTGCCTGTGCGGGCTGCCCGGTCTCTGCGGTCTGCTCCGCAGCCTCCGTTTCGCCTGCAGTCTCCGGCATCTTTGTGCCCTCGTCCTTTACCATCTTTTCTTCTCTATCCACTGCTAATCACCTTTTTCCTTCTTAAACGCTATATCCAGCTGCGTCATAAGGTTTTTGAGAGTTCCCAGGACCTTTTCATAATCCATTCTCTTCGGGCCGATGATCCCGATCGTTCCTCTCAGTCCTTCTCCCAGCTCATAATTGGCTGTCACCACGCTGCAGTCCTTCATGCCCTGCACAGGCATCTCATCTCCGATGTATACCTGAATTCCTGTATCGCTTCCCGCCTCATTCTGATTGACCTCATCGATCAGATCCTGAAGAACATCTTTTTCCTCAAAGGTCCTGAGCAGCCTGCTCGCCTTTTCTCCGTCGGAAAGCTCCGGATACTTGAAAATATTCGTCGCACCGCTGGTATAGATCTGAAGATCCTCGTCGTCTGCCCGGATGGCTTCCGCCACCTCGTTCAGCACCAGATCCACAACCTGTCCGTGCAGTCCTGCCTGCTCCTTCAGCCTGGTAATCACTCCCAGATTGATCTCCTCAATGGTCAGACCGGTCAGACTGGAATTCAGCAGAATGTTCAGATTCAGCAGGTCTTCGTCTCTCAGCGGCTCCTTCACATCAATGATGGTGTTTTTAATAATATTTCCTTCCACCATTGTAACCACCAGAAGCTTATTCACATCCACCTTGGACAGCTGAATGAATTTCAGCTTGTTCTGATGATACTGAGGACCGCTGATCAGTGCGGCGTAGTTGGTATTGGCCGCCAGCGCCTGAGCCAGCTTTTTCAGAAGCAGCTCAACCCGGTCTACCCGCTGGATCATCAGTTCCTTCATTTCTGTGACCTCCTGATCCTTCTCACTGAGGATCTGGTCCACATAAAACCGATACCCTTTATCTGACGGGATTCTGCCGGCCGACGTATGCGGCTGGATAATGTACCCCATCTCCTCCAGATCCGACATCTCATTCCGGATCGTGGCTGAGCTGAGCTTTAAGTCCGAGAATTTGGAAATGGTCCTGGAACCCACCGGCTCTCCGGTTTCCAGATAGGTTTTGATGATCGCTTTTAATATTGTAACCTTTCTTGCGTCCAGCTCCATATCCTCATCCTTTCTTTTTGTTTTATTAGCACTCGATACTTAAGAGTGCTAACATTTACATTAGATAATATATTCCTTTTGCTATCATTTGTCAAGGGCTTTAAAAAAAATTTTTACTGTCCCTGTTTTTCACCGGAAAACCGCCCTTCATTCTTCTCCTCCAGCACCTTGATTCCATGATAAAACAGCTCATTCACCGGCGTGGGAACGCCCAGCTCCCGTCCCAGACGGACCACTGTTCCCGCAAACATATCCACCTCTGTCTTCTTTCCCGCATCCAGATCCTGAAGGGTGGACGGACGATTATCCGGCGCGTCATAGGAACGCCGGTCCTGTTCCCGGATCATCTCATCCGTCAGTCCGATTCCCAGAGCTGCCGCCACAGCCTGAACCTCCTTTTTCGCCATATTTTTTACGGCATTGGCATGCGCGCTGGTCTGAAAGGCGCGGAAAGGAACTCCCAGAAGAGCGCAGGTCATATTTTCTCCGATATTGCTCATAAATTTTTTCCAGATTCCCAGAATCATATCCTCCTGAATGCGATACGGGATCCCACAGGACTCAAACAGCTCCCGTACAGCCAGAACCCGCTCTGACAGCTCTTTGTTTTCCCTTTCTCCAAAAGCAATAAAGCCCCCCTGCGGATCGAAATCATAGGATCCGTTTTTCAGCTCTACGGGAATCTTCATATATGAATACAGCATATGCTCCCATCCGTAGGCTGCTGCCACTTTTTCCTCACTCTCCACTCCGTTCATGATGCACAGAATCAGGGTCTGTTCCCCCACAAACCGTCTGATATCCCGGATCGCAGATGGCAGTCCCGGATCTTTTACCGCAATGATCAGAAGATCCACAGGCTCTCCCTCCTCCGGCTCCGTAATCCGGAACCTGCGGCACACTCCGTTGACCCGTACTCCATCCCGTGTCAGCCGTTCTTTTCTCACTCCCCCGGCAATCACGGTAAAATGGTCTCTTCCCAGTCCTTCTTCCAGTCTGGGCGCCAGAAAGGAACCCATAGCCCCAAGTCCGATCAGCGCCGCATTTCTGATTTTCATCATTTCGTTCCTCCTTTTTATATAGCAGAAAAGCCCGAGTATTTCTCTCAGGCTTTCTCCTCCATTTCTTTCAGGCGGGAAAGGCTTGTCTCCTTATCCCTCTCGATCTGTTTCCGCAGTTCCTCCAATCCGGAAAATTTCTGTTCCGGCCGGATAAAGTCCAGGAATCTCACTTCGATCTGCCTGCCGTAAAGATCCTTGTCTATTCCGAAAATAAAGGTTTCCACTCCCACAGGAGAATCTCCCTTTACCGTAGGTTTTTTCCCTACATTCGTCACTCCCCCGTAAATTTTTCCATCCAGCTTGACCTGAGTCACATATACCCCGAACAGAGGCAGATGCTTCTCCTGCGGGGGGATAATATTGGCCGTAGGAAATCCAAGAATGGTTCCGCCGATATGATTGCCGTGTACTACGGTCCCATGGATGGAATAGGGATACCCCAGCAGCTCTGCCGCCTTTTTCACATTTCCTTTGTCCAGTTCTTCCCGGATATAGGTACTGCTGATATCACGGTGATCTTCCTGTGCCTTCTCGATGATCACCGCTTCATAGCCGCATTCACCTGCCATTTTTTCAAGCAGCTCTGCATTGCCGGCCCGGCGGTAGCCGAAACCGCAGTCTGTTCCGACCACCACCGCACGGGCGTTCATCTCTCCCACCAGGACTCTGCGCACAAAGTCCTCCGGAGACATGTGAGCTGCCTGCTCCGTAAAGGGATACTCGATCAGGTAATCCACACCCGCCTCTTCCAGGTTTCTTCTTCTTTCCTCGTTGGTGGTAATCACCGTATGTTTCCCTTTGTCCACCACGTTTCCCGGAGCACGGCTGAACGTAAACACTGCAGTTTTCAGCCCTTTTTCCTCCTTCAGCCGCTCCATTTCCTTCAGAAGTTTCTGATGTCCCCGATGTCTTCCGTCAAATTTGCCGATGGTGACAACCGTTGGTTCCTCAATATGAAATTTCTTCCGTCCCTTCAGGTATTCCATCTCATTGTCCCCCTGCAAAAATCTTTATAGGCTGGTATCTGCCTTTTTCCTTCCGGTATCCATAAGTGCCGATAAATCGTCCCCCGCTGCTGTACAGGCGCACTTCCGGCGGCAGTCCGCCGTCCATAACAGCCTGTTCCGGACGGAAGGGATTCCCATTTTCAGCCAGACGGTCAAATTCCTTCTTCATGAAAATTCTGGGATACTGGGGAAACATTTCTTCTATCGGCACAATATGTTCTTCCAGCTGTCCTGCATCCCGCAGCTCTTCAATACGGGAAAGCGTCAGGGCCGTATCCAGTGTGAAGCTTCCGGAACGGGTCCTGGTCAGCGCCTCCATACAGCCTCCCACTCCCAGTTTCCGGCCGATATCATGGCACAGTGTACGGATGTAGGTTCCTTTGGAACACTCCACCGAAATGGTCAGTCTGGGCAGTTCTGTCTGTTCGATCTCAATAGAAAAGATCTCCACAGGACGGGCTTTCCTTTCTACGGTTTTTCCGGCCCTGGCCAGATCGCAGAGTTTCTGGCCGTTTACCTTCAGAGCGGAATACATGGGCGGAATCTGGTCATAGGGTCCCACAAAGCTCATAACAGCTTTCCGTACCTGCTCCTCCTTTAGATCTGCCAGCTTTTCCGCTGCGCACTGAGCGACCACCTGACCGCTTCCGTCCTGGGTATCGGTCTCCCGGCCCAGAAGAAGAACCGCCCGGTACGCTTTGGTCCGGTCTGTCAGCACATCACACAGCCTGGTTCCCTTTCCCAGGCATACGGGCAGTACGCCTTCCGCATCCGGATCCAGCGTGCCTGTATGGCCGATCTTTTTCTGCTTCAGTATCCCTCTCAGCTTTGCCACCACATCGTGGGAGGTAAAGCCTTTTTCTTTATATACATTGATTACTCCATCGTACATACTCCGGTTTACTCCTCAAGCTGTTTTGCGATCTGAGTGGACAGATTGTTCACCACATCATGGATCCGGCCGTTCATGGTGCATCCGGCTGCCCTCACATGACCGCCTCCTCCGAAGTAAGCGGCTACCCGGCTTACATCCACCTTCTTTTTGGAACGCAGGCTTACCTTATATTCCTGAAATTCCTTTTCATAGAGAAAGATGGCGCACTCCACACCGTCTGTGGAGCGGAGCTGTTCCACGATTCCATCCATATCTTTATTGGTAACTCCATAAAAATCCATGTCTTTTTTCCGCAGCACACTGAAAATACACTGGCCGTCGCAGAACAGGATGCTTTCCAGCAGAGCTCTTCCCAGGATCTGATTCTGAACATAGGTCTTTCTGTAAAAGCTGTCCGCAATAATAGTGGAAAAATCGATTCCTTTTCCCAGAAGTTTCCCGGCAATCTCCATGGTCTTTACCGAGGTATTGGAATACTGGAACACTCCCGTATCATGAACAATTCCTGTATACAGGCACTCTGCCGTGGCCTTGGAGATCTGTTCTTCCTCCATCAGCCCCCACAGCACCTCACAGGTAGAGCTTGCATCCGGCTCCAGCACGTTTTCATCTCCGTAACGGGTATTGGTAATATGATGGTCCACACACAGACTCTTCCCTGCTCTCTCCAGCAGCGGAAGGAAGTCTCCCAGACGGTCTCTGTCTCCGCTGTCCAGGCAGATGCACAGATCCGCCTGCAGTCCCTCCGGCACTTCGGTCCGGATCTGATCAAACCCGTTCAGATAGCTGAATTTTTCCGCCGGACGGTCCAGACAGACCGTGATCTCCACCTGCGGAAAACAATCCCTCACGTAATTGTAAACAGCCAGGCAGGAGCCTACACAGTCCCCGTCAGGATTCATGTGCCCCAGTACCACTGCTGTCTTTGTATGTTCTAAAGCTGTACGCAACAGACTCATATAGGTTCTCCTTTCCATATAACGGCAACAAGCACCAGGCGGAGAGTTTTCTCCCCGGATGGTGCTTGCAGCGGACGGCCGCCTCTGTCTTATTCTTCCGGGCTGTCTTCTCCGTCCTCTTCTTTTAGGTCCTTTGTCACCTGATCGATCAGGTGGGACATGTGCACGCCGTATTCAATAGACTGGTCAAGCACAAACGTGATCTCCGGGGTATTGCGCAGGTTGACCCGATGGGCCAGTTCCCGGCGCACATATCCCACAGCGCTCTTTAATCCCTGGATGGTGGCGCTGGCCGCCTCCTCATCTCCAAGAACGCTCACATATGCCTTGCAGTATTTCAGATCCGGCGTCACATCCACGGAAACTACCGTGGTCATTGGATGAATCCTGGGATCCTTGATCTCTGTACGGATGATTTCTGACAGTTCTCTCTGGACCTCCATGTTGATTCTGGTATTCTTAATGCTGTTTTTACGCATAATTGATCTCCCTCTCCCATCCGGGAGAACCGGGGAGGTGCCTCTCTTTTCTGGAAATGACCGCCCCGGCGCGGGGGAAGCTCCTAGCGGGGAACCTCCACCATGGTGTATGCCTCCACCATGTCGTCCTCCTGGATGTCGTTGAATTTATCAAATACAAGACCGCACTCATAGCCTGTAGCCACTTCCTTCACGTCATCCTTGAATCTCTTTAAGGAAACAAGGGCGCCGTCAAAGATCTGCTCTCCGTCTCTGGTAATGCGGCAGGAACAGTTTCTCTGGAATTTTCCGTCCATTACATAGCATCCGGCAATGGTGCCCACTCCGGAAGCTTTGAAGGTCTGACGCACCACGGCATGGCCGATGACCTTCTCCTCGAATATGGGATCGAGCATTCCCTTCATGGCTGCCTCCACGTCCTCGATGGCCTGATAGATCACCCGATACAGCCGCACATCTACCTTCTCACGGTCAGCAATGGATTTCGCCGTAGCGTCCGGACGGACATTGAAGCCGATGATGATGGCGTTGGATGCGGAAGCCAGGGAAACATCAGATTCGTTGATGGCACCCACTCCTCCGTGGATCACCTTCACCATAACCTCTTCGTTGGAAAGCTTCACCAGGCTCTGCTTTACTGCTTCCACAGAACCCTGAACATCTGCCTTGATGATCAGAGGCAGTTCTTTCACATTTCCTGCCTTGATCTGGCTGAACAGGTCATCCAGAGACAGCTTGGTCTTCGTCTCCTCGATCAGCTTGTTCTTACCCTCGGAAATGAAGGTCTCCGCAAAGCTTCTGGCCTCCTTATCGCTGTCCATGGCCATAAAGATCTCGCCTGCTCCCGGCACATCGTTCAGTCCCAGGATCTCCACCGGAGTGGACGGTCCTGCTTCCTTCACCCGGCGGCCCTTATCATCCATCATGGCTCTCACTTTTCCGTGACAGGGTCCGACTGCAATGTTGTCGCCCACATGGAGAGTTCCTTTCTGAACCAGAACTGTGGCTACCGGACCCTTGCCCTTATCAAGCTCCGCCTCAATCACCAGTCCTCTTGCCTTCCGGTTGGGGTTGGCCTTCAGCTCCTTCACTTCGGCAGTGAGCAGGATCATCTCCAGCAGCTCGGGGATTCCGCTCTTGGTATGGGCGGAAACCGGTACGCAGATGGTCGTGCCGCCCCAGTCTTCCGGAATCAGTTCATATTCGGACAGTTCCTGTTTTACACGGTCAATGTTGGCGCTGGGCTTGTCGATCTTGTTGATGGCAACGATGATCTCCACGCCTGCTGCCTTCGCATGGTTGATGGCCTCAACGGTCTGAGGCATCACACCGTCATCTGCTGCGACTACCAGAATGGCAATATCCGTGGACTGGGCTCCTCTCATACGCATGGCGGTAAACGCCTCATGTCCGGGAGTATCCAGGAATGTGATCCTCTGTCCGTTGATCTCCACCACGTATGCACCGATATGCTGGGTAATGCCGCCTGCCTCTCTGGCTGTCACGTTGGTCTGACGGATCGCATCCAGAAGAGACGTTTTTCCGTGGTCAACATGGCCCATTACGCACACTACCGGAGGTCTGGGAACCATATCCTCTTCCGGCTCCTCATCCTCTTTCAGAAGCTCGGCGATCACATCTACCTTCTCCTCTTTCTCACAGAGTACATCGTACTCCAGAGCGATCTCTTCCGCTTGCTCGTAATCGATTTCCTGGTTCAGGGTGACTACCTTGCCCTGAAGGAACAGCTTCTTGACAATAGCGGACGGCTGAAGCTTCATCTTTTCCGCCAGCTCCTTGATGGTGAGCGTCTCAGGAATCACGATGGACTTCACCGTCTCTTCCACCGGCTTCTCTACCGGTTTCTGGAACGGATGCTTATTCACCTTTCCGCCCTTGATCGGCATCTCCTCTTCCCGGTCCCTCTTATCAAATTTGTCATTTTTATAGTTGTTCTTATTCTGGCGGTTGCTCTGAGGCTTGGTCTGAATGGGCGTATCGAAGGAGCTGCTGCTCTTGCCGCTGTCCTTTCTGCCGCCGGAGAATCCTCCGGAGCGGCCGCCGCCCTGACGATTGTCCCTGTTCCCTCCGTCGCGGTTAAATCCGCCCTGACGGTTCTCTCCGTTCCTTCCGTCGCGGTTGAATCCTCCCTGGCGATTGTCTCTGTTCCCTCCGTCGCGGTTAAATCCTCCCTGGCGGTTCTCTCCGTTCCTTCCGTCGCGGTTGAATCCTCCCTGGCGGTTCTCTCCGTTCCTTCCGTCGCGGTTGAATCCGCCCTGACGGTTGTCTCTGTTCCCTCCGTCGCGATTGAATCCGCCCTGACGGTTGTCTCCGTTCCTTCCGTCGCGGTTGAACCCGCCCTGGCGGTTGTCTCTGTTCCCTCCGTCGCGGTTGAATCCGCCCTGACGATTGTCTCTGTTCCCTCCGTCGCGGTTGAATCCGCCCTGACGATTGTCTCTGTTCCCTCCGTCACGGTTGAATCCGCCCTGACGGTTCTCTCTGTTCCCTCCGTCACGGTTGAATCCGCCCTGACGGTTCTCTCTGTTCCCTCCGTCGCGGTTATAGCCGCCCTGGCGTTCCCCCTGAGCACCTTCATTTTTGGACTGCTGTCCCTGGGGACGGGCCGGTTTGTTTCTCATCTGCTGAGAATTCTGAGGGCGAAACACCGCCGCGATCTTTTTCTTCTTTTCTTCTTTATTTCCGTCTGCCGGTTTTTCTCCTTCATTCAAGGTCTTTTTTACCAGCGAGATCTGCTCATCCGTCACATTTGACAAGTTACTCTTCACCTCCGCATGATTCTTTTGTAATATATCCAGTATTTCCTTGCTGCTCTTTCCCACTTCCCTGGCCAGGTCACTTACTCTCATACTCTCTACCTCCGTTTGCGTTCATCAGTTTCATCATAGCCTTCGAGAGCCCTTCGTCCGTAACCGCAAGGGATGCGCGGAACTGCTTTCCCATGGCGTGACCAAGCTCCTCTTTGTTTCCGAAATAGTAAATCGGGACTCTGTAGTAAGCGCACATATTGGCAAACATTTTCTTCGTGTTCTCCGATGCTTCCTCCGACACGATGACGATCCATGCCTTCCCTGTCTTTACAGCTTTCTCTGTGGAAAATTCGCCGCTCACGGTTTTTCCGGCCTTCGTAGCCAGGCCAATCAGGTTCAGCAGTTTTCTATTGCTGTCCAATCTCTTCCATCTCCTTTTCCAGCCGGTCATACACCTCTGCCGGAACCGCCGTTTTGAAAGAGCGGTCCAGGCCGCGGCTCTTCTTTGCCTTCCGGAAGCATTCCATGGACGGACATAGATACGCTCCCCGTCCGTTTTTCTTTCCCGTGGCATCCAGCACGATCTCTCCCTCCGCCGTCTTCAGTATGCGGAGCATTTCTCTTTTATCTTTCATTTCCCCACAGCCGATGCACTGTCTGAGCGGAATCTTTCTTACACTCACTGCCTGTCACTTCCCATTCTACTGATCCTGATAATCGTCTTCGGTTTCCTCTTCACGGAAGCTGTCATATGCTTCGCCGTCGTTTTCATCCGGAGCCACATCCTGGTACTCCTCATAAGCGCCTTCTTCCCGTTCGTCCAGTCCCAGCTCCTCAAACAGTCCCAGCTCTCTGGCCTGAGTCTCACTCTTGATGTCGATCTTGTAGCCCGTAAGTCTGGCAGCCAGTCTGGCATTCTGTCCTTCCTTGCCGATGGCCAGAGAAAGCTGATAATCGGGAACGATCACCTGAGCCTCTTTTTCCTCTTCATCCGCTACCACGCAGATGACCTTGGCCGGAGAAAGGGCATTCTCAATAAGATATGCAGGATTGTCATCCCAGTTGATAATATCGATCTTCTCTCCGCCCAGTTCGTTGACGATGCTGCTGACTCTGGCTCCGTTGATGCCTACGCAGGCCCCTACGGGATCCACATTGGCGTCATTGGATGCCACCGCGATCTTGGTTCTGGAACCTGCCTCTCTGGCAATGGCCTTGATCTCCACGATTCCGTCCTTCACCTCGGCAACTTCTTCCTCAAACAGCCTCTTTACCAGGTCCGGATGGGTTCTGGAAACGGAAACCCTCGGTCCCTTGGGCGTATCCTTTACCTCCAGGATATAGACCTTTACCCGGTCCGTAGGATTGAGCACCTCTCCCTTGACCTGTTCGGACTCGTTGAGCACTGCATCCACCCGTCCCAGGTTGATACTGATATTTCTTCCCAGGAAACGGGTCACGGTTCCGGTCATGACCTCTTTCTCCATGCTGTAATATTCTTTGTAAAGGACCTTGCGTTCCTCTTCCCGGATCTTCTGAAGGATGACGTTCTTTGCATTCTGAGTGGCGATACGGCCGAATTCCTTGGATTTGATCGGCACATGGACCACATCGCCAACCTCATATTTCGGATCCATCATCTTGGCCTCTGCCAGGCTGATCTGCAGAAGAGGATCGCTCTCCTCCGGATCCAGCTTCTCTACGACCTCCTTTTCCGCATAAACGGAATAGTCTCCCGTTGTGGGATTTATGGTCACTTTTACATTATCCGCCTTGCCGAAGTGGTTCTTGCACGCCGTCAGCAGGGAATTCTCTATTGCTTCCAGCAGGGTCTCTTTGCTGATGTTTTTCTCTTTTTCCACCTGCTCCAGTGCTTCCAGCAGTTCCTTGTTCATTTTTCTTCATCCTCCTATTTCCTTTTAGAAATCGAATGCCAGCCGGATCAGCGCGATCTCACTCCGCTCAAAAACCAGCTCCGTTCCGTCCTCCTGGATGGTAACCGTATCCTTATCGTATGCCTTCAGGGTCCCTTTGAAGTCCTTTCTCTTATCTCTGGCACGGTACAGCTTTACGTCCACATCTTTCCCGATGCTCCGGGCGAAATCCTTTTCCTTCTTCAGAGGCCTGCCCAGACCGGGGGAACTCACTTCCAGAATGTAGCTCTCCGCAATAAAGTCCTCCTGATCCAGCCAGTCGCTCAGCCGGCGGCTGACCTTTTCACAGTCATCTACGGAAAAGCCCCCCTCTTTGTCTATATATGCCCGCAGGTACCAGGTGCCCGCTTCCTTTACCCATTCCACGTCCACCAGCTCATACTGATTTTCTTCCATGAGAGGCATGAGGAAACGTTCCACCCGTTCTTCATAATTTTCTCTTTTTGCCATCTCTTCACCGCCTTTCCTCCGTACGCTCCGGATCCTGCTGCGCAGAATCCCTATGCAAACAAAAGAGTGGGCGTTTACCCACTCTCCACTGTCAGTCTATGTTATCGTATCCAGTATAGCACCAGAATATCGGAAATGCAAGGTTTTTTCCGCTTTTTTTTGCTTTTGTCAGGATTTCCAGGTCAGAGTGACAACCGTTCCTTCATTGGGACGGCTGTCCAGTTCCACGGCCACTCCCAGAAACGATGCACCGTGCTTGACGATGGATAATCCCAGTCCGGTTCCTCCGATCGCCTTCGAATGGCTTTTATCTACCCGGTAGAACCGCTCAAAAACCCGCTCCTGATGTTCTTTGGAAATGCCGATTCCTGTATCCGCCACGACCAGCTGCGCCCCTCTCCGGTCCTGCTTTACCCGTACGATCACGGTTCCGTTTTCCCGGTTGTATTTCACTGCATTGTCGCACAGGTTATAGATCACTTCATCCAGGATCATTCTGACTCCCCGGATATGAATATGATCTCCGAGGATCTGAAGATTCAGATTCTTTTTCTTTGCGGGCTCTCTCAGGCGATCCAGCACCTCTCCTGCCATCTGGTACAGGTCAATATCCTCCTGCTCATAGGGAATCCCTCCCTCATCCAGCTGGGAGACCTTGATAATATCATTGACCAGCACAATCAGCCTCTGGGACTCCTCAAAGATCTTTCCTGCAAACCCGGGAATATCCTCCGGTTTTGCAATTCCGTTCTGAATGATCTCTGCAAAACCGGAAATGGAGGTGAGCGGAGTTTTCAGTTCATGGGAAACATTGGCCGTAAATTCCCGGCGCATCTGCTCCTTCATATCCTCAAATTCCTTCTGCTGCCTCTGAGCCTCCACCACCTGCTGCACGATGGTCTCTTTCTGGTGACTGATCTTCTGAATCAGCGGCGCCAGTTCTTCATAGACGTCCCCTTCCTTCACATTTTCCAGATCCAGACGGTTGATCGGTTCCACGATCTTGGACGAAGCACGCATGGCAAAAAATGCGGCAAGAAGAATCATCAGCAGGCATACGGCACAGATGGGGTAGAGCATGTTCACCAGTACAGTGACCATATGGTACTCACTTCCTGCCAGCCGGAGTACCTGGCCGTTCTTCAGCAGTTTTGCATAATACATGGTAGGCTCCGCGATGGAGCTGGACTTTCTGGATGCCTCTCCCTCCCCGGAAGCAAATGCCTCCCGGACCTCTTCCCTGTCCTTATGATTCTCCATACGGGCCGGATCCGCCTGATTGTCATAAAGTACCGTCCCGTCTCCATCCACCAGCGTGATCCGTTTCTTTGTCATTTCCAGCTGCTCCAGGTACTCCGCCCCTCCGGCTTCCACACCGGGAGCCAGATACGCAGCTTCGTCACGCAGTTCATCTCTCTGCTGAACATTCACATATCCGTAAAGCACCCCCAGAGTAATGATCAGGCTTGCCATCAACACGGCTGCGCTTACATATAGAATAGAGCGGAATATCCGTTTCGTCACTTCTCTTTTCCTCCTATTTTGTATCCCATTCCCCGTACCGTTTCTATCATCTGCCCCGCTTCTCCCAGTTTCTGGCGCAGAGTCTTCACATGAACGTCCACCGTCCTGCTCTCCCCGTCCGAAAGGTATCCCCATACTGTTCCCAGAAGCTGACTCCTGGTACATACCTTTTCCGGCTGACTGATGAGTGCGCTGAGCAGATCAAATTCCTTGGAAGTAAGAGAAACCTCATTTCCTTCCACCGTCACTCTCCTGCTGTCCGGATAAACGCTTATGATCCCGTACTCATAAATACGGCTTTTCTTCTCTCCGGTCCTTCTCAGTGCCGCCCGGATCCTGGCCAGAAGTTCCATCATCCCGAACGGCTTCGGAATATAGTCGTCGGCTCCGCTGTCCAGTCCCAGAACCGTATCATACTCACTCCCCCTGGCAGTCAGCATGATCACCGGAAGTCCGGAGTATCCGGGCGTCCCTCTCAGCCGTTTCAGAATAGAAAGCCCGTCTGTCTCCGGAAGCATAATGTCCAGCAGGACCAGCTCCGGAACCTTTTTTTCCAGCGCCTTAAAAAAAGCGGATGGGCATTCGAAGCCCTCCGCCTCCATCCCCTGACTGTTCAGTGTATAAACCACCAGTTCACGGATGCTGCTGTCATCCTCCACGATGTATATCATAGCTCCGTCCTTTCAGCCCTGTTTCTATTCTACAGAATTCTCACGTTATTTACCAGCCCCGTGTCAAAAAATTCTGTCCATTCACACACATTTACCGCATGATCTCCGATCCGTTCCAGGTATTTGGCGATCATCAGAAGGTCCACCACCTTGTCGGATTCCGATCCTCCGTCTTTCAGGAGCCGGACTGCCTCCTGCTTCACCCGGTTAAACAGTCCGTCAATGATGTCATCCCTGCTTTCCATGGATCTGGCCAGTTCCTGGTCCTTGTTGACGAACGCCGTGATGGCTTCCCGCAGCATTACTTTCACATTCTCTACCATTTCCGGCAGATAGCCGATCATGGCGCCGCCGTCCTTCTGGTCCAGCCGAAGTGCAAGCTCCGCAATATCCACCGCATGGTCTCCGATCCGTTCCAGATCCGTTACCACCTTCAGGGCCATGGAAATGTGGCGCAGATCCTTGGCCACCGGCTGCTGGCGGAGCATCAGGGAAAGGCATCTGGATTCGATCTCCTTTTCCATATGATCGATTTCTCCATCGCTGCGGGTAATCTTTTCCAGGGTCGCCCTGTCATTATTCTTGAAGGCCTCAAAGGTCTGCTCAATGATCTGCTCCACCCTTGTTCCCATATCTGTCAGCGAACCATTCAGGCTCTCCAGTTCCTGTTCAAATGAAATCCTTAATGTCATTTCTTCCTCCATCAGCCAAACCGGCCCGTTACATAATCCTCCGTCTTTTTCTCCTTCGGATGGGAGAACAGTTCCTCTGTCTCTCCGTACTCAATCACTTCTCCTACCAGGAAAAAGGCAGTGTAATCCGCGATTCTTGTCGCCTGCTGCATATTGTGCGTCACAATGATCACCGTATATTTTTCCTTCAGACTGTCCATCAGATCCTCGATCTTCAATGTGGAAATGGGATCCAGGGCAGATGTGGGCTCATCCATCAGGATGACCTCCGGTTCCACAGCCAGAGCTCTGGCAATGCACAGTCTCTGCTGCTGGCCCCCGGAAAGACCGAGAGCAGATTTTTTCAGCCGGTCATGAACCTCATCCCAGAGGGCGGCTCCTTTCAGGCTTCTCTCCACAATCTCATCCAGTTTTTCCTTATTTTTCAGGCCGTGAATCCTGGGACCGTAAGCCACGTTGTCATAAATGCTCATGGGAAACGGATTGGGCTGCTGAAATACCATTCCGATTTTCTTTCTCAGAAGGGTAGTATCCACTTTGGGATCGTAAATATTTTCCCCATCCAGGGTCACTGTTCCTTCGATCTTTACGTTGGGAACCAGATCATTCATCCTGTTTAAGGTTTTCAAATATGTGGATTTTCCGCAGCCGGACGGTCCGATAAAGGCGGTGATCTTATTGCTGTAAAGGTCCAGATTGATGTTTTTCAGCGCATGATTGGCGCCGTAATATAAATTCAGGTCTCTGGTGGAAATTTTTATATCCATGGAAATTCTCCTTTTTATCTGATCTTATCTGACGGCTTTCCTTTCTCACTTTCTGGCCGTTCCGAATCTGCGGGTCACATAGCGGGCAAGCAGATTGATGCACAGTACAATAACCAGCAGTACCACTGCGATCCCGAATGCCTGATCATATTTCGCTTTCTGCATGGACAGATACAGCTGAATGGTCAGGGTTCCGCTGGATTCAAACAGCTTGGAAAACAGATTCCTGGGAAGCTGGAAGCCGCTGCCTGCCGTAAACAGAAGGGCAGCTGATTCTCCTACAATTCGTCCCACGGAAAGGATAATGCCGGTGAGGATTCCGGGTGCCGCACTGGGCAGCAGAATGGTGCGGATCATATACCACTTGGTTGCTCCGATTCCAAGAGCTCCGGAACGATAGCTGTCCGGAACGGTCCTCAGTGCCTCCTGCGTATTCCTGGTGATCAGAGGCAGCACCATGAGCGTAAGGGTAAAAGAACCGGTCAGTACGGAATATCCCAGCTTCAGCACCGTACCGAATACGACCATGCCAAACAGACCGAAGATAATAGACGGGATTCCCGAAAGGATCTCCGTGGTGAATTCAATGCTTTTCACCAGCCGTCCCGGCTTTGCATACTCGTTGAGGTAGATGGCAGAGCCCACTCCCACGGGAACGGCAATCACCAGGGTGATCACAATAATGTAAAGGGTATTGATAATATTTCCCAGAATTCCGAACGTTCCTTTTATAGAGCTCTGCACCGTAGACAGAAACTGCCAGTTTACCTGGGGAAGTCCCCGGACAAACACGTAGCCCATGATCCCCACCAGAATGGCGATGGCGATGGCCGCGGCCAGATAGATCAGCCCTTTTAAGATCTGATCGGAAATCCGCACCTTTCTGTTGTAAATACTGTTTTCAGCTCCCGTCTGTATACAGGCGCTTCCAGTCAGACCGTCAGTCATTTTTGGCCTCTCCTTTCTTGAATAAGCGGGTCAGTCCCACATTGATCGCCATGATAAAGATAAACAGTACCAGACCGATGGTAAAGAGCACCTGTCTGTGCAGGCCTTCCGCATAAGACATTTCTGCTACAATCGCCGTGGTCAGGAAGCGGACGGAATTAAACGGCAGAGGGATATTTACAGAGCTTCCTGATACCAGGGTAATCGCCATGGCCTCTCCGATCGCTCTTCCGCAGCCCAGTACAACTGCCGCCATAATGCCGGATTTTGCCGCCGGCACGATCACATGAAAGATCGTCTGAATATGGGTTGCTCCCAGCGCCAGGGAAGCGCTCTTTAAATGGGAGGGAACCGCTCTCAGAGCAGATTCACTGATATTGACCACTGTGGGCAGAATCATCAGTGCCAGAACCAGCACGGCGGAAATCAGATTTGCACCGCCGGAGTACTGGTGCGTGGCGGATCCTTCAAAAATACGGATCTCCAGCTTATACATCAGCGGATTCAGGATCAGAACGCCCAGCAGACCGTAGATCACTGACGGGATGCCTGCCAGCAGTTCCACTGCCGGTCTTACCACTGCAGCCATTTTCGGAGGAGCCACTTCAGCCAGAAAGATCGCCGTAAACAGTCCGATGGGTACTCCGATAAGAATTGCCATTAAAGTTCCCACAATAGACGTAAGGATTACGTACAGAATACCGAAAGATGCCGGATCAGATGCAGGCTTCCATACTGTTCCGAACAGAATATCCGTAATGCCGACCTGCAGCAGGGCAGGCGCACCGCTGATAATCATATATCCTGTGATAGAAACCACCGCCAGAACCGCCAGCAATCCGCAGGAGGTGAAGATGATCTCCGCTCCTTTTTCCACGGTCGATTTGTTTTTGCTGTTTCCGATAATTGAACTCATCTTGTTATCCATATTTCCTCCAACCTGAGACAGAAAGCGGGAGAGCGCCGCTCATGCACATCCCCCGCCGTATCCTGCCAGCTTCTATCTGTCAAATCCGGGTCTTACTCTACTGTGATCAGGCCTACAGACTTCACAAGCTCCTGTCCCTCTGCAGAGTAGATGTAATCAAACAGTGCCTGTACCAGCTCGTTCTGCTCGCTGATCTCTCCCTTGGTAGCCATTACGAAAGGACGGCTTAAGAAGTAGCTGCCATCTTTGATGTTCGCCTCATTTGCCTCAACGCCTTCCAGAGTGAATGCCTTTACCGTGTCATCCAGCACATCCAGAGAAACATATCCGATTGATCCGGGAGTGGAAGCAACTCTTGCCATAACTGCTCCTGTGGAATCCAGCTCATTCGCATATTTGCACTGATCTTCAATTCCAAGGATCTCCTCAAAAGCTCCTCTGGTACCGGAACCCGCCTCTCTTCCTACCACCACAACCGGAAGGCTCTCGCCGCCCAGATCGCTCCAGTTGGTGATCTGTCCTGTGTAAAGCTGAACCAGCTGATCCTTGGTCAGATCTGCTACCGTATTTCCTGTGTTGGTGATCACTGCGATTCCGTCGATAGCAACGATATTCTCCACAGCACCCTCTGCCTTCTCATCCTCAGTCAGGTTTCTGGAAGAGTTTCCGATGTCGCTCTGTCCGCTGAGAACTGCCTCAACACCTGCGGAAGATCCGGTGAACTCAGCCTGTACGGTTACATCCGGATGAAGCTCCATGAAGGTCTCAGCAACTGCGTTTGCCAGCTTTTCCATGGATGTGGAACCTGCCAGAGTAATGGAACCGCTCAGTTCAGCGCCCTCTTCTGCAGCCTCTGCGGAAGTATCCCCCTCAGCTTCTGCTGCCGTCGTATCTGCTGCTGTCGTATCTGCGGCCGTAACTGCTGCGGTAGTCTCCTGTGCGCTCTGTCCGCAAGCGGCCATTCCCAGTGCCATAACTCCTGCCAGTAATGCTAATCCTGCTTTTTTCATAATTGTTTTCTCTCCTTTTTATCTGGTTCTTATTTTTTTCTATCTCTTACGGTTAAGAGTATAAAAAACCAACGTAAAATCTATTATCGTGCTTGTGTTAAATCTGAGTAAAATGTGTTTTGTCCACACCAAGGCCTGTTCCTGCACATATCATAGAGTATCGACGCTTAAAGGAGGTACTTCATGACACCGCTTCTGGAAGTCCGGGATGTGAGCTTTTCCTATCACACCATGGAGGGGGAAACCAGAGCCCTCTCGCACATATCCTTTTCTGCAGAAAACGGACAGTTCATTGCCCTGGTGGGACCGTCCGGCTGCGGAAAGTCCACCCTGCTTAATCTTCTCAGCGGCCTGGCACAGCCGGAAACCGGTTCCATCCTGCTGAACGGCCGGCCGGCCGCCGAATCTGCCGCCCGCATCGGCTATATGTTCCAGAGAGACTGTCTGCTGGAATGGCGTTCCGTTCTGTCCAATGCAGCTCTGGGACTGGAGATCCAGCACCGCCTGACAGAAGAAACCGAAAATGAGCTGAAACAGATGCTTAAAACCTACGGATTGGACGGCTTTTCCCATTCCCGTCCCAGTGAGCTGTCCGGCGGAATGCGCCAGCGGGCAGCCCTGGTCCGCACTCTGGCCCTGAAGCCGGATCTTCTTCTTCTGGACGAACCGTTTTCCGCATTAGACTATCAGACCCGCCTGGCTGTCTGTGACGATATCTGCTCCATTCTCCGCCAGAATAAAAAAAATGCGGTACTGGTCACTCATGACCTGTCTGAGGCCATCAGTGCAGCAGACCGCATTCTCGTTCTCTCCTCCAGACCCGGAAGGCTGAAGGCAGAGATTCCTCTGTGTTTTTCCGGTGAAACCAGTCCCATACGCAGGCGGAATATGCCGGAATTTTCTTCTTATTTCAATCTTGTATGGAAGGAGATGAATGAAGATGATCCCCATTCTGTCTGATTTCCGCCGCCGGCAGACACCGTCTTCTGCCGCCTCTCTCCGCCGGGAAACCCTTTCCGCTGCTCAGCAGTCCTACCTGGAAAAAGAGCTTCGCAGCAGAAAGCAGACTGTCTTTTTTCAGCGGATGCTGTTTCTTCTTTTTCTGGCCTTGTGGGAACTGGGATCCGCATCCGGCGTGATCGACAGCTTTATTTTCAGTTCCCCTTTCCGGATCATCCTCTGCTTTTCCTCCATGGCCAAAAACGGGTCTGTTTTCCTTCATACGGGGGTGACTCTGGGGGAGACGCTGCTCAGTTTTCTGCTCACCACTGTGCTCAGTCTGCTTCTTGCCATACTGCTCTGGAGCAGTCCCCGCGCCGCCCGGATAGCAGAACCTTATCTGGTCCTTCTCAACAGCCTGCCGAAGTCTGCTCTGGCTCCTCTTCTGATCGTATGGCTGGGAGCCAGTCTGAAGGCTGTTGTGGTTTCCGCCGTGTCCGTGGCTCTGTTCAGCTCTGTCATGGCCCTGTATACCAGTTTTTCATCCACCGATCCGGAACTGATCCGTCTGATCCGCTCTCTCGGCGGAGGACGGAGGGAAATCCTTCTCAAGATCCTGCTTCCCTCGTCTGTATCCGTGATCATCAGTACCATGAAGGTGAGCATCGGCCTCTGTCTGGTAGGTGTGATCATCGGTGAATTTCTGGCTGCAGACTCCGGTCTGGGATACCTGATCATATATGGGCAGCAGACCTTTGCCATGGATCAGGTGGTCATGTCCATTGCGGTTCTCTGCGGGATTTCCTCCCTGTTTTATCACGGGATCTCCCTGCTGGAAAAACGTACCGGTCAGTCAGCCGGAAAACGCTGAATCGTTTCCGGTCACCGGAGCCCAAAAACGCCCCTGCCTCCTCTCTCCTCCGTTTTTCGGTCCGGGGAAAGGAAATCGGCCAGGGGCGTTTTCTTATGATTTTCTGATTATTTTACAAGCAGAGATTTTCCTGTCATCTCAGCGGGCTGCTCCAGTCCCATCAGCTCGATCAGAGTGGGAGCAATATCCGCCAGGCAGCCGCCCTCTCTCAGTTTATAGGACGGGTCAGCATTTACCAGGATAAACGGAACAGGGTTGGTGGTGTGAGCCGTCCACGGTTCTCCCGTAGCATAGTCCACCAGCTGCTCCGCATTGCCGTGATCGGCACAGATGAACAGAACACCGTTTACCTCTTTGATAGCGTCTACCGCTCTTCCCACGCAGGCATCCACTGCCTCGATCGCCTGGATTGCAGCGTTCTCCACACCTGTATGGCCCACCATGTCCGGGTTGGCAAAGTTGATGATGATCACATCATAGGTTCCGGACTTGATTGCATCCACCAGTTTATTGCACACTTCCGGAGCGCTCATTTCCGGCTGCAGGTCATAGGTAGCAACCTTGGGAGATTTCACCAGGATGCGGTCCTCACCGGGGTTTGGCTCCTCCACGCCGCCGTTGAAGAAGAAAGTTACATGGGCATATTTCTCCGTCTCGGCAATTCTTGCCTGCTTCAGTCCGTGCGCTGCCAGGAATTCTCCGAACGTATTGGTGATGGTCTGCTTGTGGAAAGCAACCAGCTTGTTTCCGATGGTCTCATCATAATCCGTAAAGCATACATAGGTCACATCCAGTCTCTTCTCTCTGGGGAAGCCTGTGAATTCCTCATCGCAGAATGCTCTGGTGATCTCTCTGGCACGGTCCGGACGGAAATTGAAGAAAATAATGGAATCCCTGTCGCAGATGGTAGCCACCGGTTTTCCATCCTTCACCACGCAGAAGGGAATCACAAATTCATCGGTCTTTCCGTCGTCATAGGAAGCCTGGATTCCTGCAGAAGCAGATTCAGCCGTATTTCCCTCTCCCAGAGTCATGCAGCGATAGGCTTTTTCCACTCTGTCCCAGCGGTTGTCCCGGTCCATGGCATAATAACGTCCCATAACGGATGCTACCTGACCTACGCCGATCTCCTTCATTTTCTTTTCCAGTTCTTCCACAAATTCCTTTCCGGATGCAGGCGGCGTGTCGCGGCCATCCAGGAAGCAGTGCACGTATACCTTTTCCAGGCCGTTTCTCTTGGCCAGCTCCAGCAGGCCGTAAATATGGCTGTTGTGGCTGTGCACACCGCCGTCAGATACCAGACCGTAAAGGTGAAGGGCGGAATTATTGTCCTTGCAGTTCTTTACTGCCTGCAGGAACGCCTCGTTTTCAAAAAAATCTCCGTCCTGAATGGACTTGGTGATCCTGGTCAGCTCCTGATATACGATTCTTCCCGCTCCCATATTCAGATGACCGACCTCAGAGTTTCCCATCTGACCTTCAGGAAGTCCCACGGCCATTCCGCTGGCATTTCCCTTTACAAACGGGTATTCCTTCATCAGCCCGGTCATTACGGGAGTTTTTGCTTCACAAACCGCGTTGTGCTCACAGTTATCATTTAATCCATATCCGTCAAGTATCATCAATACTACCGGTCTCTTATCCATGATCATTTCTCCTTCCAGATTTCTTCATGCTGCGGCCTTATACCGCCGGAAACGGAAACTTCCGTTTCCGCAATCGCGGCAGGCGCGTTGAAACGCCTGCCGCGCGGAGTGTCTGTCCGGGCTGCCCGGGCAGGACACCTGATGTTCTTTTCTTATTATTTGTTATAGCATACAATCTTGCCGAAGTCAGGCTTTAAGGAAGCTCCGCCTACCAGGCCGCCGTCGATATCTTCCATCGCGAACAGCTCTGCCGCGTTGCCTGCGTTTACAGAACCGCCGTACTGAATGCGGATCTCTGCTGCGGTAGCATCGTCATAGATCTCAGCGATGCACTCACGGATTCCCTTACATACTTCTTCTGCCTGCTGGGAAGTAGCTGTCTTGCCTGTTCCGATCGCCCAGATCGGCTCATAAGCAATCACCAGCTTCTTTGCCTGGTCTGCCGTTACGTTCTGAAGGCCGACCTTTACCTGCTGACGGATGAAGTCCATGGTGATGCCCTGCTCTCTCTGCTCTAAGGATTCTCCGCAGCACATGATGGGGGTGATGCCGTGCTCAATGGCTTTCAGCACCTTCTTGTTCACGTCCGCATCCGTCTCCTTGAAGTAGTCTCTTCTCTCGGAATGGCCCAGGATCACGTACTTCGCACCTGCATCCACCAGCATCTTGGGAGCGATCTCGCCGGTGTAGGCTCCGCTCTCCTCAAAGTACATATTCTCAGCAGCAACGGCGATGTTGGTCCCCTTGCATGCCTCTACTACGGGAACGATGTCGATAGCCGGAACGCCAAATACCACATCCACATCCTCATTCTGCACCAGGGGCTTTAAGGTCTCAACGAGAGCAACTGCCTCGCTGGGAGTCATGTTCATTTTCCAGTTGCCTGCAATGATTTTCTTTCTTGCCATGAATCTTTTACCTCTTTTTCTATATTTCCGGCACGGGCCGCCCGGCCCGCGCCTTTGTTTCATCTCGGTCTGTTGACGGTCCTGCCCTCAGGCAGCCCAGGAACTCAGCGGTTGTCCGCGCAGGCTACGCCCGGAAGCTCCTTGCCCTCCAGGAATTCCAGAGAAGCGCCGCCGCCGGTGGAGATATGGGTCATCTTGTCTGCAAAGCCAAGACGTTTTACTGCGTTTACAGAGTCTCCGCCGCCGATTACGGTGGTAGCATCCTCCAGAGCAGCTACCGCACGGCAGATCTCCAGAGTTCCCTCTGCAAAGTTTGCAAACTCAAATACACCCATCGGTCCGTTCCATACTACGGTCTTTGCTCCTTCCAGAGCCTTCTTGTAGTTTTCGATGGTCTTCGGTCCGATATCGAAGCCGGACCAGCCTGCCTCCAGTACATCCACAACCTTCTTCTCTGTATCGTTGGAGAATTCCTTGCCCTCTACATGGTCTACGGGAAGAAGCAGCTTCACGCCCTTCTCCTCTGCCTTCTTTACCATCTCCAGCGCATAGTCCAGCTTGTCCTCCTCGCACAGGGAGTTTCCGATCTCCTGACCCTGAGCCTTTAAGAAAGTATAAGCCATTCCGCCGCCGATAATCAGAGTGTCTACCTTATCCAGCAGATTGTTGATCACGTTGATCTTATCAGAAACCTTTGCACCGCCCAGGATTGCCACGAAGGGACGAACCGGATTTTCCACAGCCTGACCTAAGAACTTGATTTCCTTCTCCATCAGGTAGCCAACAACGGTTTCCGCAGCGTACTTGGAAACGCCTACGTTAGAGCAGTGAGAACGATGAGCCGTTCCGAATGCATCGTTCACGAAAATGCCGTTGTCGCAGAGAGCAGCCAGCTCTTTTGCATAATCCTCAGCCTTTTCATCTTTGCCGTACTTGGTCTCCTCAATTCTGTAACGAGTGTTCTGCAGAAGCAGCACTTCTCCTTCGCCCAGCTCGGCAGCCATCTTCTGTGTTTCCGGTCCGGTTACCTTGGGATCATCCGCAAATTTTACGGTCACACCCAGTCTCTCGCTTAAAGCAGGAGCAACGGGAGCCAGAGACATCTCCGGAAGGGGCTCGCCCTTCGGCTTGCCCAGATGAGAGCACAGAATCACTTTTGCGCCCTGATCCAGGAGCTTCTTGATGGTGGGAATTGCACCGTCGATACGGTTGTAGTTCTGGATCACACCGTCCTTTAACGGTACGTTGAAATCACAGCGAACCAGGACTTTCTTGCCCTTTAAATCTTTCAGATCATCAACAGTCTTCTTATTTAACATGGTTTACTTCTCCTTTCACGGCTTTCGCCTTTTCCGGTTATTCAGAAAATAAGGGTCCGGTCCTGAAAGACCGGACCCCTTGTTAAGGTCAATTGTACTTCTTCTTTTGATTATGCTAACTCAGCAAAGTACTTGATGGTTCTTACCATCTGGCTGGTATAGGAGTTCTCGTTGTCATACCAGGAAACAACCTGTACCTGATACTCATCATCGCTGATCTTGGAAACCATGGTCTGGGTAGCATCGAACAGAGAGCCGTACTTCATGCCGATAACGTCAGAAGATACGATCTGATCCTCGTTGTATCCGAAGGACTCGGAAGCTGCTGCCTTCATAGCTGCGTTGATGCCTTCCTTGGTTACGTCTGCGCCCTTAACTACAGCGGTCAGGATGGTGGTGGAACCGGTCGGAACCGGAACACGCTGAGCGGAACCGATCAGCTTGCCGTTTAACTCCGGAATTACCAGGCCGATTGCCTTTGCAGCACCGGTGGAGTTCGGAACGATGTTTGCAGCGCCGGCTCTTGCTCTTCTTAAATCACCTTTTCTGTGCGGTCCGTCAAGGATCATCTGATCACCGGTGTAAGCGTGGATGGTGCTCATGATACCGGACTGGATGGG
>CALWRQ010000034.1 GCA_944383965.1 uncultured Lachnospiraceae bacterium | reverse complement strand
ACCATGACTATATTCCCGTGACTCTTCCCTGGGGAGAATAGAACGAAAAAAAGAGCCCCGGACAGGCCGTTTCATTTCCGGTCTGCCTGAAGGGCTCTTTTCCTTTTCTTTTTATTTTACTGTGATCAGAAGGGAAGCTTCTGCAATCAGATCCTCATCACTTACATACTGTACGTATGCGCTTCCTGCCTTCACTGCCGTCACCGTTCCGTCTTCAGCCACGGTCAGTACGCTCTCATCGCTGCTTGTCCAGTGGAATTCCAGATCATTGGCACCGGCCGGAAGGATCTCCGCTGTGGCCTTGGTGGTCTCTCCTGCCTCCAGCTCCGTCTTCTCTGCCTTTACGAAAATCACCTCTGTGGGAATGACTTCCTTCACCGCCATATCATCCAGGTAAAGCGTGCCTTCGCCTCCTACCACGTGAAGCACGATATCCGCTGTCTCCGCATAGGGAGATGCGATAAAGTTATAGTCAAATTCCCTGTACTCGCTGCTCATGTTCAGATTGTCATTAAGCTTGGCCAGATGAGTGGAAATGGTCTCTCCGTTCTTATCCTTCTGATTGATCTCATAGGTAAAGGAAGCGGAATCCAGGGTATCCGTCTTGTGCCAGAAGCTCAGCTGGTAACGCTTGTTCGGCTCCAGAGAAACGGTCTGACGGATCACTCCGTCGCCTGCTGCCTCTTTTCCCGTCTTTGTGATCTTTGCTGCCTGTGATCCCTCATGGGCGTCATCGGTATAACCGAATTCATAAGAAGCCTTTTCGCCCTCTTCTTCTCCGGCTGCTTCCGTGATATCAGCAAATTCCCATCCATCCTCAGCTTCCATATCCCCGTTGATCAGAAGATTGGTCTCCGGAACCGATTCCGGAACGATAAAGTCACCGAATACCTGAAGCTCGCGGATCTGACACGGAGTCTCTCCTGACATGGTGATCTTCACAAACTTTGTATCTCCGTCCAGAAGGATCTCATCACTCTCTTCACCTTCTGTTGTCTCCGCATCCTGATACTCTGTTCCGTCTGTGGAAACAGATACGGTGTACGCTTCCGGCTTTGCCTCTCCCCAGAAGATTTCCGCTGTTTTTCCGGCATAAACCCGATCCAGTTCCAGAACTACGGTCTGTTCACCGCCTTCCGCAGCCTCCCAGCAGGTATCCATATCATAATCGTTGAGCATATAGGGATCGCTTCCTTCTTTGGTGGAAGAAGCAGTCACTGCCTGACCCAGGGCACGGTTATCCACAGCCGGCTCTCCCTCTGCCTCATCCAGGAATTCCAGATCCGCCCAGAGCATATCATGATCCGCCATATCGCTGTGAACCTGTCCTACCTCGTTGATCCGGATGTTTTTGGTGGTAATGATGTTGTCCACGGTCATAACCTTCATGGTGTCATCCGTTCCCGTAAAGGTATCGAACCATTTTCCGTCCTTGCCGTTTGCCACGTGAAATGCATCCTCGAACATGGTATACTCATACAGACTCTGGTCTGCATTCCAGTCCGCCACCATGATCTTATATTCCGTGGGATCCTGCTTTACCCGCTCGATGATCTCTGCAAACTGCCGTCTTCTCAGGTCTGTGTTCTCCCAGCTGGTGTGAGTCACATAAAATGCGATCTCTTTTCCGTCCTTTTCAAATACCGTTCTCTCCAGGACTTTTGTCGCCTTGCTGCCCGTGCTTTCAATGGGAATGGAACTGGTCTCCTTCAGTTCGTACATGGAGGTCACACCCACTCCGAAACCGCCGTTGGCGAAGTCTCTTCCTTTTGCAAAATGCACATAGGGATAATCCTCGTTCACAAAATCCTGAACCATGTCATAGTCGTTTCTGGTATTGTTCACATCGATCTCCTGGAAGCCCATGATCTCGATCTGGTTTTCCTTCATGATCTCCGACATTTTCTTAATGTCCGGATGAGCCTTGGAGTCCACATTCCAGGTAGCCACCCGCATGGTCATGTTCTCTGTTTCCTGCTCTCCGGCTGCCTCTGTTTCCTGTTCTGCAGCAGTCTCCGTGCTTTCTGCCGCCGTTGTGGTCTCTCCTGATCCTGTGTTTGCTCCGCAGCCCGCTGCCGCAAGGCATACGGCGCTCAGCAGATATATATAACCCCGTTTTTTCATAATAACTGTCAAACCTTCCCTTTTCTTTTTTATCCTTCGATCCACATCCGGTTCAGCTCCCTGCGGATTTCCAGAAACCGCTCATTGTCTCTGGAGGGATGGATCCGGTTCGTGAGCAGGACAAAGCTCTCCCCTTTTTCCATATCCATCAGCATGGAAGTTCCCGTAAATCCCGTATGATACAGGGTATGAGGACCGTATTCTGTACTCCAGCCGTAGGTACGGCCGAAATGTTCCGTTTGATCAACAAGCTCAAACATCTTCTGTCCCATGATCCGGCTGTCCTTTGCCGTATAGGCAGCAGCGAACCGCATCATATCGTCCAGCGTGGAAAACAGGCCTGCACTCCCGCTTTCTCCCAGCAGATAGGCTTTGGAGTCATGGACTTCCCCGCAGATCCATCCTCTGGTCGCGGAATGCTCCTCCGGAATAAAGGATCCGATCTCCCCTTTCGGATGGTAGGATGTATGGTCCATTCCCAGCGGAAGAAAGATATGTTCCGCAAAGCTCTCATCCAGACTGCATCCATCCAGCTCTTCAATGATCAGTCCCAGCAGCATAAAACCCGGATCCGAATAGCAGTACCGTTCCCCCGGCCGGGCTTCCGGATCCGTCTCATAAAGACGGTCCAGAATATTGTCTGATGTCAGTGTTTTTTTATCTTTCACTTCTGCCGGAAGGCCGCTGTCATGAAGGAGAAGATTCCCCACCGTAATTCCTTCACCGGAAAAGCGGTTCAGTATCTCATGCACCTGGGTATCAAAAGACAGCCTTCCCTGCTCTGCCAGCTGCATGATTCTCACAGCCGTTCCCGTAACCTTGGTCAGGGAAGCCAGATCGTAGTACATCCCCGCTTTCAGGGGCCGCTCTGACCAGGGCTTTACCGCTCCCTGCACTCCTTCATAATACGTTTCTGTCCTGTCTCCGGCTGAAAATCCATAGGACGCTCCGCTTATGATCCCTTCCCGGATCATGGCTTCTATCTGTCTGCAGATTCTGTTTCTGCCGTTCATCCGTCCATCTCCTCCTGCCTGATCTTCTTACTGCTTTCCTGCCAGTGCAATGGCCTCCCGCACCCGGCCGTCTGCCTTTGCCAGAGCGTCTGCCGCTGCTTCTTTCGTGCAGTCCGCCATCAGCATCACGATGGCATCCGCCACCTTCCGGTCTGCCTGCTCCAGCGTTTTTAATGCCGTATCCATATCAACGCCGGTAATCTGGGAGATCATCCGTCCGGAACGGACAATAAGCTTTTCATTGGTGGGCTGAACATGAACCATATAGTTCTGGTACACCTTCCCCAGGCGAACCATCACTCCCGTGGAGATCATATTCAGAATCATTTTCTGAGCAGTTCCCGCTTTCATTCTGGTAGAGCCGCTGATTACTTCCGGGCCCACCACCGGTGCGATGGAAATCTGCGCAGCCGATGCCATGGCACTGTTCCCGTTGCAGGTAACGGAAACAGTCAGTGCTCCTGCCTCATTGGCATATTCCAGAGCCGCCAGGGTATAGGGCGTTCTTCCGCTCGCCGCTATGCCGATCACACAGTCATCTGCTGTCACATGGACCTTTTTCAGGTCCTCCACTGCCAGCTCCCGGGAATCTTCCGCTCCCTCCACTGCACGGTACATGGCTGCCTCTCCTCCGGCCAGCAGACCGAAGGCTCGTTCCGGCGGCACACTGTAGGTAGGAGTCAGCTCCACTGCATCCAGGGTTCCCATTCTTCCCGAAGTGCCTGCTCCGCAGTAAATGATCCGTCCTCCTCTTTTGAACCGTTCCGCTATGGCATCCACCGCCTGGGCCACCTTCGGCAGCTCTTTCTCTACGGCATCCGCCACTTTCCGGTCTTCCCGGTTGATCAGCGCAACGATCCCCAGAGAGTCCAGACTGTCTATATTTTTTGTATCTTCATTTACTGTTTCTGTTGTCAGTCCTTCTATATTTACCATTTATGATTACCTCACTCTAACTTTTCTTTCAGCCCTTCTACCATCTTTCTGGTCTTCACCAGCTGAATCTCGATTCTCCGGAAGTCTTCCCGGATCACGCCCAGGTAGATCAGCCATCCCATCATCAGGCTGGTCTGCAGGGATTCGAACGCTCCCACACGCTGCACATCCTCCAGATCCGGAACATTCAGACAGATGTCCGCCAGTTTTTTGATGGGCGAATCGCTTTTTCTTGTAACGGCGATCACCTTGGCCTTCTGTTCCCTGGCCTTCTGGCAGCTGTACAGGATTTCTTTTGACTGCCCGCTGTAGGAAAAGGCCAGCACCACATCCCGGTGATCGGTATAGTTGAAAAATTCTGTTACCATGTTCAGATCCTGGTAACAATTGGCATCAAATCCCGCCCGGCGCAGCTTGTGAAACAGATCATAAGCCGCGCTGTAGGAAGAACCCAGACCAAGAAGATAGATCTTTCTTGCCTTTTTCACCGTACTCACTGCTTTTTTCAGTGCATCTCCATCCAGCTGATAGAAAAAATCTCTGTATGCTGTATCCGCCCTGGCCTGCATTTTTTTGCAGATCATATCCAGATCGTCCTGATCGGACAGGATCGGATCCGCCATTCTCCATTCGCTTTTTTTCTCTTCCTGTTCCCGGAACGCCGCCAGCTCCAGTTTGAAGCCGTCCAGACCGTCCGCTCCCATTTTTTTCACGTAGCGGATCACGGAAGCGGAAGAAACCCCGCTGGCCTGTGCTATGTCTGCTGCCGTCATACCCAGAAGCCGGTCATGATTTTCCAGCACAAAATCAGATATCCTCTTATCCCCTTTACTCATCTGGTTATAACGTTCCCTTATTTTCAGCATCATATGGTCCACAGAATTTCCCCCTTTTCCTTCCGGATCTTTCGATCATCCATTTATCAGTTACTGCAGGTAATTCAGAATGCTCTGATCGGACTCATTGGGAATCATCTGGGCTGTAACCGGATGACCGCTGTTGATCATCTCATGGATATCGGCAATATCCTGCTCCGTCAGATTGACTGACTTCTTGATATTTCTGGAGCCTTCCCGTTTGGCCACATTTCCTACATTGACCTTTTCAATATCCACGCCCTGACGGATCAGCTCCGCCATATCCGTGATATTTTTTGTGATCAGAAATACTCTGTCTCCTGCATATGCATTTTCTTTGAACCGTTCCACTGCTCTTTTTACCGAAACGATAGACAGCTTTACTCCGGCCGGCTTCGCCATCTTCAGTCCGGACAGCGCCATTTCATCCTTCAGTACATTGTCATTCACCACCACAATGCGGCTGGCACCGACCGTATTGGTCCATACCATAGCCACCTGTCCGTGGATCAGCCGCTCATCCACTCTGGCATGAACGATCTTTCCTTTCGGACCGTCCGGATTCCCTCTGCGTACAGCGACCTTTTTCTGGCCTGCAGATGCCCTGCGGGCCGCCTGCTCCTCATCTGTCAGGAACCGGGATACCTGGTCTTTTCCTGTTTCCGCTACCGTATCCGCAAGTTCTTTCACATCAGCTGCAGCTTCTCTTCCCATACTGGCTTCAATAAGGGCCGCCAGGTTGGTGCCTGTAACGACTTCCAGGTCAGCGAGACCGGCCATCTTAAGCTTCACAGCCACATTATAGGGAGAGCCGCCCATAAGATCCGTCAGGATCAGGATGCTTCCGCATCCCTTCAGACTCTCCACCGCCTCTGTCAGCTTTTCCGTCAGCCTCTCTACTGATTCCTCAGGAAGGAAATCCACTGCCAGATAGTCGTTCGGTTCTCCGGCGATCAGCCTTAAGCTGCTGGTAATTCCGGTGGCAAAGTTTCCGTGCCCGGTTACAATCAATCCTATCATATCATACCTCCCGGCTTAAAACAATCCGACCACACAGGTCAGCATATTCTGCAGGTTTCCAAGAACCATTCCAAGGCCGATCAGAATAAAGATCAGCTTCGTGGAGTTGATGTTTTTCTTTCCCAGAAGCCAGTAGGACAGCATTACGATTCCTAACGGAAGCATGCAGGGAAGAATCTTATCCAGCATGTCCTGAAGAGCAAAGGTAACTTCTCCCATAGTAAAGGCCAGATCCGTCTTGTAATTGATCACAGATGGGATCAGGGCTCCCACTACCGTCAGTCCCAGAATACTGGCTGCTTCCGTAATGGGGGCAAGTTTATCCGCAAAGCTGGTAGCCAGCTTCCGCCCGGAATTGTAACCGATATAGGTAAATTTATATCTCACCCACAGCACAGCCGCACAGGCAAGCAGCGGAATCACCAGACCTACGGGGTTTCCCTGCATGGCAATATAGGCGGCAATGGAAAATACGATCGCTCTGTAGATTGCGATGAACAGCGTGTCACCTACGCCTGCCAGAGGTCCCATCAGACCGGTTTTTACAGCCATTACCGTTTCCTCTGATTCGATTCCCAGTTCTTCCTCAAGTGCCATGTCTGCGCCAGTGATCAGGTGAGCCATGGCCGGGGTTGTATTGAAATAGGAAAGCTGCATTTTCAGGGCTTTTTTCATTTTCTCCGGATCGTCCTTGTACAGGCGTTTCAGTACCGGCATGATCACATAGGTATAGCCCAGACCCTGCATTTTCTCGTAGTTCCATCCAAACTGAAGAGCAAACAGATTTCTCACATAAACCTTGCGGATATCCTGCTTGGTAAGCTTCTTGTTTTCCGTCTGATTAGCCATCAATCTCTACCTCCTCATCATCAATTCTCAGCATTCCGTTTGCAGATGCAGCTGCAGCTGCTCCCGCGTTTTTGTTCTTGGAATAGTGAATGGCTGCCAGAGCCAGTCCAAGAAGAGCTGCTGCCATTACGCTGAACATGGAACCTGCGTAGGCGAGCATAATAAATCCTATAATAAAGTACGCATAGTACTTCTTAAGAGGAAGATAACGCATCAGGATCGCCATACCCATTGCCGGGAGAATGGCTCCGGCTGTTTTCAGGCCGGTCATGAACCAGGCAGGGATGAATGCGTTGATGCTGTTTACTACCGTCTCACCAAAGATCAGTCCTACCATAACCGGAATCACACGGGACAGCGCCCAGGGGAGAAAGCCCAGCAGATTGGCTCTTTCAACGCCCTTGTAATCGCCTCGCTCCGCACAGCGGTCCGCATAGTGCTGGAAGAAGGAATTGCTCATTCTTCCCAGAATATCCATCTGCGTAAGAAGAAGACCGATGGGGATTGCCAGAGCGATGCCGTATTCCGCACCCTCTCCGGAAATAATTGCATAAGTCGTGCCCATGATCGCTCCGGAAAGATAATCCGGAACCGTAGCTCCGCCATAAGTTGCCACACCCAAAGTCATCAGCTGCAGCGTTGCTCCGATGATCAGACCCGTCTGCAGATCCCCTAAAAGAAAGCCCACAAATGTTGCTGCAAACAGCGGCGTGTAAATACCGCACTGAATGGAAATCTGGTCTGCCACTGCGATCACAGTGTACAGAACCACCAATCCGACAAACAATACAGAAATCTCCTGCATACCGTCCTCCTTAATGTCAAATCCACATTTTCTTTTCCCGGTCTTTCTGTTTTTTGACAGCATTTTGACCAGTTTTTTTCTTGATAAGCGCTTACATTTGTATAATAGCATACATGTAATAAAATTACAATATATTTTTTATTTTTTATTTAAAATGTAATTTTATTACATTTTTATGTTTTCCCGTTCCGCAAAGCCCCCGTTCATCCGGAGTATTTGCAGCTTTGTCTGGCTGCCGTTGTTTGCAGCAGTCACGCTTTTCTGTGGTAAATCGGGGAAAGGCTGTAGAAAACATACTATGATGCCATAATATGGATATACACAAAAAGTGCGGGGTGGGGTATGACAGATGTAAACGTACATAACAGTACGGCAAAAATGAAAACAGAAAGGGATTTCAGGAATATCTGGTTTGAGAAAAATCGATTACATCGGAGCCACAAAAGTCGGCAGCATCTTTGAACAGCATCTATGCAGAAAAAGGCACGACCGAAGTCATGCCTTTTCCGCAAAGATGCTGTTCTGTTTTACGAGCACTGCCCTGGTTCCAGGGCTTTCTGCATACTTATGATTCCTTTGTTTTTCAGATCGGTCTGGTATACTCCTTCAGCCATGCGGCCTCTTCCTCCGTAAGATAAGGAGCGATCTTCTCGTATACCTGACTATGGTAAGCATTGAGCATCTCCACATCCTCCGGACGCATGAGAGATCTGTCGATCGCATCCAGGTCAATGGGAACGAACGTCACAAATTCAAAATTCATGAACTGCCCATAGCTGTTCTTTTCTGCCTTTCTGCAGAGCACCAGATTTTCCGTACGGATTCCGTGGCTTCCTTCAATATAGATTCCCGGCTCATCGGAAGTAAGCATTCCCTCCTCCAGTATGCCGTCATCCTGACGCTCCGGCACGATCTTCCAGCGGATTCCGTTGGGACGCTCATGCACATTCAGCAGATATCCCACTCCATGACCGGTTCCGTGATCAAAGTTCAGGCCTCTCTGCCAGAATACTTCCCTCGCTACATAATCCAGGTTCAGGCCCCTGCAGCCATAAAGGAATTTCACATTTCCCAGCCGGAGCATGCTCATGGCAACCAGTGTAAAATGCTCTCTCTCTTCCTCCGTCAGTTTACCGAGGGCAATGGTTCTTGTAATATCCGTCGTTCCCTCATAGTACTGTCCGCCGGAATCCACCAGATAAAGGCCCTCCGGCTTCAGTTCTGTCTTATTTTCCTCTGTGGCATGATAATGGCACATGGCCGCATTGGCTCCGTAAGCGGAAATTGTGGGGAAGCTGGGCTCCAGGTATCCCTCCTGTTCCTTCCGGAAGCTTTCCAGCTTTTCTGCTGCGCTGACCTCGTCCATCGGAATCTTTCCGATGTTTTTCTTAAGCCAGCAGATGTATTTGGTCACTGCCACTCCGTCCTTGATATGAGCCCGGCGCAGATTTTCCATTTCTGTTTCATTCTTTACCGCCTTCATCCGTGCCGTGGGGTTCATTCGGTTGATGATCCGGCAGCTGCCGTCCAGATTATGGCAAAGGGCATAATTGGTCCTGCTCTTTTCCAGCATTACGGCTTTTTCCCTGAGTGTTTTCACATACTCATAGATTTCCCCATAGGGCCGGATCCTTACTCCCAGGTTCTTCAGGTATGCCTCTGTCTCATCTGTCAGGGCTTCTTTCTGAATATAAAGGAGCACTTCCTCCTCAGTAACCGCCAAATAGGAGAGGACCACCGGATTGCAGGGAACATCATTTCCCCGGATATTCAGCAGCCACACAATATCATCCAGCGCCGTGAGAATGTGAACGTCTGCTCCTGCCTTTTTCATCTCACTGCGAAGACTCCGGATCTTTTCCCCTGCCGGCTGTCCGCAGTACTTTTCCTCCAGGATCCACACCGGTTTCGCAGAAAGAGCCGGACGGTCTTCCCAGATCATTCCCACCAGATCTTCTCCATAGGATACGGAAGCTCCTTTTTCCGCTGCTGCCGCTTCGATCTCCTCGCCCAGCAGTTCATTGATCACCCGTCCGTCAAAGCCGATGCATCCTCCGCAGGGAACGGAAGACGCCAGATATTCCAGAATGGTCGGCTCCCCTTCCGTTCCCATCCGGCGCAGGGCAAAGCCGCTTCCCTCCAGCTCTTTCGCAGCCTGAACAAAATATCTTCCGTCTGTCCAGACTCCGGCTTCCTCCATGGTAACGACAGCCGTTCCTGCCGATCCTGTAAATCCGCTCATGTATTCCCTGCACGCAAAATATTCCCCCACATATTCCGATTCGTGGAAATCCGCTGTGGGAATTACGTAAACATCCAGTTTTCTTTCCTTCATCAGAGCTCTCAATTTTTCCAGCCGCTCATTCATATTCAGTCTCTCCTTTCTCTCATCGCATCCTCAATGGCCGCTCCGATCCCTTCTCCGTAGGTGGGATGGGCTCTCATGGCCATGGAAAGCTGCGCAGCAGTCATTCCGTTTACAATTGCCGTTGCCATCTCGCCGATCATATCTGTTGCTCTGGCACACATGATCTGCGCCCCTACAATGGTCATGGTATGGGCTTCAAAGACCAGGCGGATAAAGCCGCTTTCTTCTCTTGCAATGATGCATTTTCCATTTTTTCTCATATCATAACGGCCGCATACGACCGGCAGCTTTCTCTGTCTGGCCGCCTCCTCCGTAAGACCTACCGATGCGATCTCCGGAGAGGTATAAATGCAGCTGGGCACCACCGGAAGAGACAGGAACATTCCTCCCGGAACCACATCCAGGCAGATGTGCGGGCGCCGGCCGGCGATTTTTTCCACTGTATAGGTTGCCTGAGCAGCCGCTACATGAGCCAGACGGACATCGGAAACCAGATCTCCGATGGCATACACCCCCGGTTCGCTGGTCCGGAAATCTCCGTCTACCTTGGGATGTCCGTTTTCCATCTCCAGAGACACATCCTCCCCCAGCAGCCCGTCCGTCACCGGTTCTCTGCCCGCCGCCAGAAGGATCCGTCCGGAGCGGACTTCAAATTCCTCTTCTCCCCTGCGTACCCGGCATACCGTCCCGTCACCCTCGATGGACGTTACCTGGACTCCGCAGTGAACTGTGATCCCCTTTCTCTCCAGCTCCCTTTCCAGATGATCGCAAACCTCCCGGTCCATAGGAGCGAGAAGCCGGTCTCCGGTCTCCAGAATCGTCACTTTCGAACAGAGATTATTAAAAATGGTAGCAAATTCCACACCGATCACGCCGCCTCCGATGATCGTCAGGCGGTCATAATTCCAGGTACGGGAACTGAGAAGATCATCGCTGGTCATCACTCCGGCGCCTTCCACTCCAGGGATCGCCGGAATCCTGGGCTTTGCTCCCGCAGCCAGAATCACAGCTCCCGCCTCAAGAAATTCCTTTCCGTTTTCGCCTGCAACCTCTACCGTCCGGCCTCTGCGAAGCTTCCCCTTTCCCCGGTAGCCGACAATGCCGTACTCCCGGCACATATCCCTTACTCCATTTAAATAACGGTCAACCGATTGCTTCTTATATTCCTGCATTTTGGCAAAGTCAAAGGATATAAAATCCGTAGACACCCCCATATGATCGCAGGTCTGCAGGGCTGCAAAGGTACTGGAAGCATAAAGCAGCGCTTTTGTCGGAATGCAGCCTCTGTTCAGACAGGTTCCTCCCAGCCGCTCCTGTTCCACCAGAGCCACGGTCATTCCCAGAGCCGACGCCCTCAATGCCGCCGTATAGCCGCCCGGACCTCCGCCGATAATAACCAGGTCATATTTTTTTGCCATCTGACCCCTCCATTCTTTCAGGTATTCTTTCCGGTCTGCTTACCGGAAAAAGCGAAAATGTTCACAGGCTTTCCAGATTCCGTCTTCCCCCACATCGGCAGTGACATAATCCGCCACATCCTTCAGCTCCTGTATGGCATTTCCCATGGCGATTCCCAGACCGGCCGTCTGTAGGATCTCATAATCATTCATACTGTCCCCGAACGCAACTGCATCCTCCGCCTGAATTCCGTAGTGCCGGCAGAGCCGAAGCAGCCCCTTTCCCTTGGATGCTTCTTTTTCCACTACGTCTGCCCCTCTCCTTCCGGCAAACATGAGGAATTTCAGCTCCGGAAACTGCTGTTCCATATCTGCTGCACCTTCCTCCCTGCCCACATAAGCCAGGGTACGCACTGTTCCGTCCAGAATACTCCAGGGATCGCAGAACCGCCGGTCACATCTGCCCCAGCGTTCTCTGTCCATCTCCTCCACAACTTCCGGATGAACATAAAAATCCTGATCCCCTACGGTCACTCCTACCGCATATCCTTTTCGGTCCGCATAGCTGAGCAGGTTTTTCAGCAGATCCTTATCCATCTGATGCTCATAGATCAGTTCCCCGCCCACTGTAATCTTCGTTCCGTTCAGATGGATGATGGCGTCGGGCCGAACCAGATCACGGTACTGCCTGCTGTAGTAATTATCCATATCCCTTCCTGTGGACAGCACAATGTAAAAATCCTCCCGCAGCCGCTCCAGTGCCTCCAGCGCACTGTCCGGAATCTGGTAGCTTCCGTGATCCAGCAGGGTCTGATCCAGATCAAAGCTGGCGATCCTTTTTTTGTTCATTTTCATATGTCCTCCTTCTCTCTTCTGCCAGGACCAAACAGCCCTTTTCAAAAATTCGGATATGCAAAAATGCCGGGCGCCTGTCATCAGGCACCCAGCATTTTCTGCTCATCGGGGCAACAGGATTTGAACCTGCGACCTCTCGGCCCCCAGCCGAGCGCGCTACCAAGCTACGCCATACCCCGTCATATATGCGGCCGATAAACGGCCGCTGAATTATTCAGTTATGCATTTTTTCCACAGCACTTTTTGTACTTCTTGCCGCTTCCGCAGGGACACGGATCATTCGGATAAACCTTTCTTGTCTGGCGGCGGACTGTGCCGGAAGCCTTTTGCTCCTTATAGAGCTCCTTCCGTCTCTCCTCTGTCAGAATGCTGTCCCACTGAGGCAGTTCATAAAGCCAGCTGGCCTTCGCTTCCACCATATTGTAATACAGCTTCTCCGGATCGATCTCGATCTTAACCTGCGTCTCTTCTGTCATGGTCTCAATCGGATTTTCATATCCCTTCAGGCTCTCATTGATTCCATCCAGAAATCCGGTCATGATCAGAACATCTGCATTATATTTTTCAGCAAGTTCCTTCACCGTTCCCTCCACAACCTCTGTGGGAGCTGAAAGAATCTGCTCATAAATACCTTTTTCAATCTGGAAATAACCGGTCCAGAGTTCTTCCTGTTTTTTCTTGTCCAGTCCGTCTCCGTATGCCAGGTTTCTCCAAGTTTCTAACAATGTTGCCATTTTCTTCCCATCCTTTTTTCTCTAGGATCGCTCGACCTGGATAGTATAATACAGAATCAAAAATTTTGCAAGCACATTTTTGCAAATTTATGTATTTTTTTCTCCTATCTCCATTTTCACCTGATGGATCCTTCTTTTTCTGTCAGGCGCAGCTTCAGGGACGGCATCTCCCGCAGGGCTCATATCCCTGAGAAATCAGTTCTTCTCTGCTTCCTTCGAATTCCAGACGGTTGGACGGATCCATTTCCTGCACGCTTCCGCAGCCGGGAAGATGGAACTTTCCCGTGTTGGTATTGACAATATACGCTTCTTCGGCTGTTTCGTCTGTCTGACCGGACGGCTCATCTTCAGATGCCAGCCGGCTGTCTCCTGTTGCATAATCGATCGCGATCCCCGGCTGTCTGTTGTAGACAAATACACAGAACCGGATGCCTTCGCCTCCGTCTTCCACTGACTCTGCCTCCATCAGTACCCCTCTGGCTACCAGTTCCTCCCCTTCAAATTCCGGAGTTACCCGGTAGAGCACATGGTTTCCCGTCTCCTTGATATAATCGGCCGTCATATTCTCAAAAGGAAGCATCCCCTCCACATTCATGTATCGGGTGCCTGTAATGAGATTTCTTTCATTCGCGTTCTCTCCTGTAAGCTGGTAACCGATCAGATGGCATCGGTTGTATAAGTACTTCCCGTCCACCTGATCATACTTGACCGTGTGCCAGCCCGACGGCTTGACGGATCCGATATTTTCCCTCTCCCCTTCCGGCATCAGATCCGGGCCTATGGACGCAAAGGCGGGGCCGCATCTGCCCAGATCATCCAGCTCGCTGTAACTTTCAAAGGAAACCGCTGTTTTTTCCTCTTCTGTGAAAAATGGCCGGTTGTCATTGACCACTTCATAGGGCTCTTCCCCGAAAGTCTCTCCGTTTGTCTCGATCTCTGCCGGAATCCGGGATTCTTCATAACCGGAAACAGAATCCGGAACTGTCCCGCATCCGGTCATGTTCACCAGAATTGCCAGGGTCAGGAGCACTGCCCATCCTGTCTTTCTCATATGCACCCTCATTTTTCATACACCTCCAGGGTGATCTTTTCATGAGAGCTTCCTGCAAATTCTTCCGCATATTTTAACCTGTAATCTTTCAGAATCTCCGGATCAAAAAACACGTCTGCCGGGTACGTTCTGTTCCAGCGGAACAGGATCACTCCTTCCGTTTTCTCCCGGAACGGTGCAGGATTTGTCCGTTCCATAAAGCAGAATTCCCCTTTCCCTGCCTTTTTTTCCGGATCATTCTCTGTTCTGATATCCGTTTCCGGCAATTCCTCCATTTTCTCAAACTGCTTCCGGCTGTATTCCTCCATCCAGAGCCGCCGGCCGGCTGTCAGTTTGAGAATTTTTTTTCTCACCTCCTCGTCCATACTCAGCCTTCGCCCGTTAAAGGCCATGCCCCAGCGGTCTTCCACACATGCTATGATGATCATCGTTTTTCTCCTTTCCGCCTGTTCGGTTTCAGTATAGCATCAAATTCGTCCGGGCGCAAACCGAATCGAACATCTGTTTTTTTCTCCGGCAAAAAAATACCCCATCCGCCGCAGTCCTGCAGCGAACAGGGTACTAAAAAGGGGAGGATAAGTATTCATTTCCTCTTTTGTAACTGTTAGTAGTATTGGCATTTTCTCGGATCTTATTCCAATCAGAGAAAAAATTAATTTTTTTCTATTTCCGTGATCTCCGTTCCGTCATAGAAGAACTGCAGAATCTGGCGGTAACCTGTTCCTTCCTTTGCCATTCCCTGAGCACCGTTCTGGCTCATTCCTGCTCCGTGGCCGTAGCCGCCGCCGTAAATGCGGAAGGAACTGCCTTTCTTCTCAATGGAAATAAACGCGCTGGGCAGAGTTTCCTGACCGGTCATGGTCTTCCCGTTTTTCATTTTGATCGTGAGAGAAGAGCTTCCAAGCAAAGTCCGGATTCTGCTCTGTCCGGTTACCGATTTCACGCCGTCCGATCCGATAATCTCCAGTTCTTCAGCAATTCCTCCCGCCCCTCTGGACTTCACCGTAATATTCTCCACCGTTCCGATTCCTGTCACCTTCTGTTCCAGGATCTCACTGGTTGTAGTGGTCTCCCACCGAAACAGAGCATAATCGGAGTCATACGCTTTGTAGTTCTTATCCCGGATAAAGTTGTCAAAATCCACGTTATTTTTCAGATTGTAGCTGTTGGGATTCTCTCCCAGCATCTTGCTCTTCAGATAAGGCACTGCTTCCGGATCTCCGCCCCAGATACTGCCGTCTGCTGTGGCTCCGCAGGAGGTAGAGAAATAGAATGCCTCTATCGGCTTTCCGTCATATGTAAGGATCTGCCCCCGGGTCGCTTCCACCGCCTCATCCGTTCTGCTGTCTGTAGCTATGTTGTTATAGACCTGGTAAGTTGTGCTGTCATCCACATGGGCTCCGTACTGACAGTAGCCGTTGGCCTGAATCTGCCGGTAGGCATAGGTCCTGGCACAGACTGCCTGGGCCTTCAGCGCCTCCTTTTCATAGCTTGCCGGCATTTCACTGGGAACTACGCGCTTCAGGTAGTCCTCCAGATCTACTTCATTTACAAGTGCCAGCCCTTCTTCCTGGGCAGAAATCTCCAGCCGTCCTTCATAAGATGGCGTTCCCTGCCCTCTTTCCACACTTCTGACCCGGATCTCCCCTCCGTCAGCCGGTTCAGCGATCAGCCTGCCGCTGTCCAGACGGGATTCCTCCGCAGATACGGAAAATTCCTCTCCCGCCCCGATGGACTCCCGGCCGCCGTCAGCCCATGTGACCGTCATTCCCTTATCGCAGGAAAGGACCACGGATGCATGGAACAGGTTCTTGAATCCGGTATCCATGATCAGCACCCGGATTTTATCTGCACTGAACTCACGGACGATCAGCGCAGCGCAGATCTGACCATCCGATACGATAAATTCCTGATTATCGTATCCTACCAGAATGTCTTTTGCTTTCTTTTTCTCAAAGCCATCATAGGTTTTAAACACCTGAAAGGTAGGACTGAGAGGCAGTTCTCCCTGTCCCTCGATCTCGATAAAATCCGTTCCTACAGACAGCACGCGCCCCTGAAGCCGGTCTTCCTTCACCTCTGCTTTTTTGGCTTTTCCGTTCTCAAGGTACAGATCTACAATATTATTATACCACTGCTCTTTTTCCTTTTCACTGAATCCGTTCTTTACGCTTTTGGTGATTCCGTCCACGTATACCAGGCATTCCCCGTCTTCCCCTTCTGTGATCCAGACATTTTCATAAACGGCCTTATTGGATTCCGGCTCTTCAAAGCAGATCAGGCTTCCGTCCCGGCAGAGCGCCTTGAATTCCCGGTCCACGTAGTGTTCCAGAGCCAGCCCTTCACAGTCCAGAATACCTGCGCTGGTATGGACCGTCCAGTTTTCTTCTCCCTCCTCAGCTCCCAGACCGTATACTGTCAGTTTCTTCTCCTGTACCTGGCCGCTCTGGTCCACCGCATTAAGCAGGGCATCATAAAACAGCCACCATTCATCCCTGGGAATGGGCTTTTCCCGATTGTTCACAGTGGCCCTGGCCTTCCCCTTCAGCTGAGAGGAAACTGTTCCGGCCAGCCACTCTACCTCCCCGTAGGTAATGTAGTCTTCCGCACTTTCTGCCGTAGCAGGTGTGAGCTCTTCATTCAGATATCCGTTCCCGTAGAGGTAATCCATGTATTTCACATACCATTCCTCTGTTTCTCCTGCTTTGAAGCTGGAAGGCCTTTCCTCAAGAAATCCCTCACATTCTTCTTTTGAAACCAGGGCCAGCACCGCAGCCCGGGATGCCTGGCCTCTGGATATCCCGTCCTGTACGGGTTCACAGATCACAATGCCGATCAGCAGCACCAGAATCAATACCGGTATACCGATGATCCAGCAAATCGGTTTCCAATCCCTCATTTAATCCTCTTGCTTTCTGACGTATGTCTTCTGTCCATCCTCTATATAGTCTAGTTGCTCATAGTCTTTTGTATTACAGGATAATCCCTTTTTCCGAAGGAAATGCTCCACTCCGTCTTTTCCCAGGTTGTAAAGAACTGCAAACGTGGGAACTCCTATGATCATTCCCACAAATCCGAACAGTCCTCCGAAGAGAAGAATGGAAAACAGCACCCCAAAACTGGAAATACCTGTGGAATCCCCCAGAATCTTAGGCCCGAGAATGTTTCCGTCAAACTGCTGAAGCAGGAAAACAAAAATGATAAAGTACAGACACTGCATGGGATTCACCAGAAGGATGAAAAACGCGCTCGGAATCGCACCGATAAACGGTCCGAAAAAGGGAATCACATTGGTGACTCCGACGATCACGCTCACCAGCATCACATAAGGCATCTTCATCAGGCTGAGACAGATAAAGCACAGAATTCCGATGATCAGAGAATCCAGCAGCTTTCCGATAATGAATCCTCCGAATACCTGGTGAATAAAACGCACCTCCCGGATCACCCGGTTAGCCAGTCCCACCGGCAGAATGCCATATACGATTTTTTTTCCATGAGAACAGAAAGAATTTTTAATGTTCAGCATGTATACCATAACGACCACACCGATCAGCACGTTCTTCAGTACAGTCATTACCCCCATGACTCCGCTGGAGACACGGGTAATCACATCACCGACATTGGAGAAAAAGTTTTCATTCAAACTTGCCAGATTAGGCACAACATTCTGGTTGACCCAGTCCTGCAGCTCCAGACTGGTACTGTTCAGCCAGTCTGTAACCTGAACTGCCATGTCCGGGTTATTGTCCAGAATGTGCAGGAGCCACTGCTCCAGATTGTTCAGATTGTTAGGAAGAGATGAGATAATCCCCCGGACGCTGCTGATCAGCTGAGGAATCAGGATAGCCAGCAGGCCGCTGACCACGGCAAACAGAACTGCCAGGCTCACAACCGTAGCAACTGTACGGCCGGCCATCGCAGGCCATTTTTTTTCTTTAAAAAAACGGGAAAGGGTATCTTCCGTTTTTCTGGAAACACGATTGTAAATGGGAGTGAGCAGATACGCCAGCACTGCTCCGTAAATGACCGGCATCAGGATCTGGGTAAGAAATCCTGTCCACTGTTTTACTTTGTCCATATGGATCATGGTAAATACCAGCAAAATGCAGGACGCCACTACCAGAAATGCGGTAATGCCCCAATAGATGTACGTAGAAAATTTCTGATTTTTCATGTTTTTCTCCACTATTTTCCTTTTTTTCTTTTAGTTTATCATATTTTCTGCAAAAGATAAAGCGGCGATCTCTCGCCGCTTTTCTCTTTCGTAATCCCAAAATGCCGTCTCTTACTGTTTGACTCCTAGCATTGCTAGGTGGGCAACCTCACTTAAGCTTCTGCCTTCCACTCAGAGGAGGCCTGACATCCGCTTAAAAATATTGGAATCCCTTATGTCATACTGTAGGTTCAAATAAGGTAAGAGGGTCGAACATTCCAGGAATTACGATCTTCCTTTAACTGTGAAACCATTATACAACAGTTCCTGTGTTTTTTCAAGTTGCTTTTCTTTCCACTCCCGGCGGAAATTTCCTCCCTCGGAAGCGAACTGAAAGGACTAACAGGCTTCCTGCTTGCACTCCAGCTTGTACTGTTCCATATAAAGATCCAGATCCTTTAACAGATCATTGCAGGAGTCACTGAAAATTCTCAGTTCTGCTTTCTGAAACACGTGCATAGACACAATATCCAGAACCGCATCCGCATCCACTGTCCGGCTGCCGCACACCAGCTCTGCATGATAGCTGTGCCGGCCGATGATCTCCATAAACTGCATGATGGAATCCATACTCCAGAAAACGATCTCTCTTTTTGTCATGGGGTTTTTCTCCTCTTCACTCTTGTGCTTCTTTATGGTTTTCTTTCCGTCCATATCCATACCATGGCCTCAGGGCTCATGGATCCCTGCTAAAAATTTATATTCTATTATAAACAGGAGCCATGCGAAAAAGCAATCATTTTTAACGGAAATTTTATTTTTTTGAAGTTTTTTTCCTTCCTGAGCCGTTATAATAGACAGGACGGAAAGGGGGCGGGACCATTAATGCAAATGAACAGCTGGAACAGATGATCGATCAGTATCAGAATCTGATCTATTCGATCTGCTACCGCCTCACAGGAGATTACTTTGAGGCCGAAGATCTGACTCAGGATACGTTCCTGTCCGCCTATAAGAGCCTGTCCGCCTTTGACGGAAAAAACGAGCGGGCATGGCTCTGCCGGATCGCCACCAACAAATGCCTGGATTATCTGAAACGCGCCGGACGGCGGTCCATCCCCACAGAAGACCTCTTTTTTGCCGCTGTTCCGTCCGATGCAGATACACCGGAACGCAGTGCGCTGGATATTGCGGTCAAAGAAGAACTGAAGCAGCGCTGCGAAGCTCTCAAGCCCCTTTACCGGGATGTGGCGCTGGACTATTTCTACTACGAACTGGATATCAGTCAGATTGCTGAGAAAACAGGCCGTAGCATCAAGACTCTGCAGACACAGATCTATCGTGCGAAAGCCATGCTGAGAAAGCAGTACGGAAAGGAGGCTCCCCAATATGGATCACCGGAAACTTACGGTAAACGATCTGGAAGCAATGGGACAAAATGATTTTCTCGCTGAAGAGCTGGCGGACTATGTGGAAAAAAACTTTCTCCTGAATGCTCCGAGAGACCTGAAAGCTTCTGTTATGAAGCAATGCAGTACTCCCGGCGTCCGCCTGGCCTCCGAAACCGGAGCCTTTTCCCGACGGGCCCGTCTTTTCCTTTACAGCCTGAAAGTAGGGGCTGCCGTAGCGTTCAGCATTCTTCTGCTGGCGCTCCTGCCTCCCGCTTTTCCTTCATCCTTCCGCAGCGGAGATCCCTCTGCGGCATCCGGTGTATTTTTTCAGGTTCCTTTTTATGAACAAGCCCGGAAATTTACTGACCGTCTGAACTTTATTTCCTATGAATTACGTAATTGGGAGGTCTACCGATATGACAAACAAAAGGAATAAATTTCTCACCTTCTGCTGCTCTCTTCTGCCCGGGGCCGGTGAGATGTATCTGGGCTTCATGAAACAGGGCATCTGCCTGATGAGCGCTTTCTTTCTGATATGGGCTGTAAGCGGCCTGCTCAATCTGCCTGCGCTCCTGTTCATTAATCCTGTTATCTGGTTTTACAGCTTTTTCCATGTTCACAACCTCAGTTCCCTGCCGGATGAAGAATTTTACGCTCTGGAAGATGACTATCTGGTTCACCTTAAGGACTTTCCATTTCTCAGCAAAGAGTGGCTGGACAAAAATCAGCGGATTGCTGCCGGAACTCTGATCATTCTGGGAGCTCTTCTCCTTTGGAATTACCTCATTGATTTCCTGTATGTAGCCATAGGTGTTTTTTCTCCTTCTGACCGCGTGTATATGCTGCTCCATGCCTTCGGTGATTTTTCCGTCCGGGCCGTATTTGCAGTCTGCATCATTGCCCTGGGAATCCACCTGATCCGAAGCAAGAGCAAAGAGCTTCATGACGAAGAACCTGCGCAAGAGCAGTCTTTTCCCCTTCTTCCTCAGAAGGATGAACAGGATGTTTAATGGCTGTTTGCCTGAGGCAAACAGCCTGAGGGGAGGCTTAAGCCTCCCCTCAGCCCCAGGCGGCCTTACGGCCGCCCTTTTGTATGCTCCTGTTCTGTCCCGGTCCGGCTCAGCAGCCGCAGCCGCAGCTATTATTGGCGGCAGATCCGCAGCAGCCGCAGCCGGAGTCTCCTCCGGAATTGGAATTGGAGTTTGCGCAGGTCTCCAGTCCTCTCTGATATCCGTCATTAAAGCCTCCCGAATATCCGCTGTTGAAACCGTCATTCCAGCCCCTTCCAAAACCTGCATTGAATCCTCTCTGGAATTCCGTCATTGTATTGCCATTCTGATTGCCGCAGCATCTGCAGCAGCGATTACAGCAGCGATTGCACCACATATTCATTCTCCTTTTTTTCATGTTTGTACTGTATCTTATGTGGACAGGAGCAAAAGGGTTCCCATTCTGCCATCATTATGTCTGTCACCTCTTTTTTCCTCCCTCATAGAATGATATTAGAAAATTGCCCTATGGAAAGGAGTTTCCTTTATGGATCCGTATATGCCTCAATCGGCTCCCCTTCTCCGGTCCTGCTCCGCTGCAGCCGGGCAGCAGCCGTTCCTGTCCTCTTTCCCCCTTGCCATGGCCTATGTTCCCATGCAGCAATGGCAGCAGACCTATGATCTGGGCCTGGGATTTTCCCGCGGTACTATTTTCCCTGAGCTGGATCTTCCGTTTATGATGGGGAGGTGTCAGTAAATGATCAATTCACGCAATATTTATTCTCAGCTTCCCCCCTCCGTCGGAGAAAGCTCCGAGGCTGCACGCATCATGCAGGTCCTTAACCAGGCCAGCTTCGCTCTGGACGATGTTGTTCTGTATCTGGATACTCATCCCGCAGATCCGGATGCTCTTTCCTATTATCAATATGTAAAAAATCTCCGTTCCCAGGCAATGAATGCCTATACCGATCAATACGGGCCGCTTCGCAACGATCAGGAGCGATCCACCACAAACTGGACCTGGATCAGCGGACCTTGGCCTTGGGAAGGAGGAATGAACTGATGTGGACCTATGAAAAAAGACTGCAGTATCCTGTCAATATCAAAAATCCAGATCCCAAACTGGCCCAGTTTATTATGAGTCAGTACGGTGGACCGGACGGGGAGATCGGTGCATCTTTGCGCTACCTTTCTCAGCGCTACGCCATGCCCTATGACGTATGCAAGGCAACCCTTACGGACATCGGCACGGAAGAGCTGGCCCATATGGAAATTGTTGCCGCCATTATCCACCAGCTTACCCGAAATCTCACGCCGGAGCAGATCGTAGCCAGCGGTTTCGGCCCCTATTATATCGACCACACCACGGGAATCTGGCCTCAGTCTTCCGGCGGAGTTCCTTTCAGTGCATGTGCGTTCCAGTCAAAGGGAGACGCGATCACTGATCTGACAGAGGATCTTGCAGCAGATGGTGCGCTTCTGCATCAGCGGAAAAAAATACTGCCGCACCATAAATGTTTCCATTTACAATGCGGCAGCATCTGCTCATTTTCTATTCAGTTGGATATTGTTCGGAACGGATTAAGCCTCTACGCTTGCAGCGATCTCTTTGATGGTGTTGTAGATTGCCTCATCGTTAGCCTCAGAATCAGCCGGGCTTAAGTAGTAAGGCATAACATCCAGATCGGTCAGAGCCTGCTGTACATCCGGATCATCCATCATCTGCTGTACTAAGTTATCGAAGTATGTAATCACCTCATCCGGGGTCTCCTTCGGGAAGTAGAAGGAATAGTCGCAGTCCGGATATACCAGATCAATTCCCTGCTCTTTCAGAGTGGGGATGTCCTTGATGATGTCATATCTCTCCTCGGTGGGAGCGCCAAGAGCAACGAACTGTCCTGCAGCCAGGTAATCCTTACAGCTCATGTAAGCACCGGGCATCAGGTCTACCTGTCCGCTCAGCATGGCAGCGATCTTATCAGAGTTGGAACCTACGTCAACCAGATCCAGATCAATTCCTGCCTCTTTCTCGAAAGCAAGCAGCTCGTAGTAGGTATAAGCGCCAACCTCTGTACAAGCCATCAGTTTACCGGGGTTCGCCTTTGCAGCCTCGATGAATGCATCCAGATCAGCATACTTCTCAGGATTTACATAGAGCTGCGTTGCCGGGTTCTTTGCAAATGTGGGACCCAGCTTGAAAGCGGTGTAGTTGTAATCGGTAACACCTGCGATATTTGCAACGTTTACCAGGTTGTGGCCGTAAAGAACAGTCATACCGTCAGCTGCAGATCCAAGAACCTGGTTTGCAGCTACAGAACCTGCTGCACCGTTGGAGTTTACAACGATGAAATCATGTCCGGTAAGCTCTTTTGCATACTGTGCGAAAATACGTGCGGTCAGGTCTGTATCTCCGCCTGCTCCTGCCGGTACTACGATGGAAACCGTTCCGGTGGGCTCCCAATCAGTAGCAGCTGTCTCAGCTGCTGCACCCTCTTCCGCTGCTTCGGTTCCGTCAGCTGCCTCCGTCTCGGCTGCTGCTGTGGTGGCTGCTGCTGTGGTCTCCTCCGCGCTTCCGCCGCATGCTGCCAGGCTTCCTGCCATTACCGTTGCAAGTGCCAGTGCAAAGATTTTCTTTCTCATAATAGTTCTCTCCTTTTCTTGTTTTATAACCATTTCCTCTCAGGAAAATCGTTAGCCAAATTTCAGATTTACTTTATTGTTTACTGCGTCTTTTTCGCTCTGTACGCTTTGTACTCCTTAAACATGGACCATACCAGAACAGCAATGGCGATAAAGAAGAATGCGTCAAAAATCGGTCTCTTGAAGAATGCGCTGAAGGTCTTGTACTGCATCAGTCCGCGGCGCAGGTAGGTCTCCAGCATTTCTCCGATCAGGAAGCAGAGCACAAACGGTGTTGTGGGAATTTTGAACTTGTGGAACAGATAACCTACGGCACCGAACAGAATGATGGACTGCACATCGAAGATCCGGTTATTGGTAGCGTAAGCGCCTACACAGCAGAGTACCAGGATCAGAGGCATCAGAATGTGCTTCGGAATCTTTAACAGCTGTACGAACAGATGGATTCCGCCGAACTCGATGATCAGCATCATCAGGCTGCAGATCATGCATGCTGCGAAAATACCGTATACCACGTCTGCATTCTTTACAAACAGCAGCGGACCTGCGGACAGGCCGTGAATCAGGAAACCGCCCAGCATCATGGCCGTCACGCCGTCTCCGGGAATACCGAGAACCAAAAGCGGAATCATGGCTCCGCCGATGGTTGCATTATTGGCAGACTCTGTAGCAACAATACCGTCCGGGCAGCCTTTTCCGAACTCTTCCGGATGCTTGGACATATTCTTGGCTGTTACATAAGCCAGCATACCGGAGGTACTTCCTCCGATTCCGGGAAGGATACCGATACCGGTACCGATCAGAGAAGAACGGATGAAGTTGGGAATCTGATATGTAAATTCTTTCCAGGTAAAGCCGAAGCCCTTGGTCTTCTTGAACTCCATGGGCTTTACATCACCCTTTACCACCTGCTCAGCAGTGATCAGGATCTCGGAAATAGCGAAAATACCGATCAGGGTAGGCAGTGTATCAAATCCTGCCATCAGCTGAGTGCTTCCGAATGTAAAACGGGGAGTTCCGTCAATCGGTGCCATACCGATCAGGCAGAACATCAGGCCCAGCATACCGGACAGCAGACCTTTCAGCATGGATCCGGAAGACAGGATCGCCACCATGGTCAATGCAAAGAAGCAGATACCGAAGTTCTCAGCCGGCGTAAATTTCAGAGCAATATCTGCCAGCATGGGCGCACAGAAGGTCAGAATAATAAAGGAAAATACAGAACCAAGGAAGGAGAATACGATACCGTATCCCAATGCCTTGATCGCCTCACCCTTCTGAGCCATGGGATATCCGTCAAAGGTGGTTGCGATGGAGGATGCCGTACCGGGCATCTTCAGAAGAATAGCGGAAATCAGTCCGCCGGAAATACCTCCGATGTAAACAGCTACCAGGGTGTTCATACCCATGGAAGGTGTCATGCTGAAGGTCAGCGGCAGGAAAAGCGCCACTGCCATGGAAGCAGAAAGTCCCGGGATGGAACCAAATATAATACCTACAAATACTCCCGCTGCCATCAGAAGAAGGGAGCCGGGGGTACAAACTGCAACAAACGCGTTGCCTAAATTTGCCAGTGCACTCATATC